>JANQLT010000070.1 GCA_028280455.1 Kiloniellales bacterium | reverse complement strand
CCGTCGCTGCAGCCTTCGACGTCGAAACGAACAGCCCCCTCACCCGGCTCCGGCTAGGCTCGGCTGCGCCTCACCAAGCCTGCGCATCCCTCTCCCCCGTCGGGGGAGAGAGCGTGGAGGCTTAGCGAAGCCGAAGGCTGAGCTTAGCCGGAACCGGGTGAGGGGGCTGTTCGTTTCCCTTCGGCTGCGCGCCGGCGATGTCGCCCAATCCAATGAAGCTCTGGAAGCGCCTCGGGTTCAGGCGCAGAAGTCGCTCGGGCTGCGTCCCAGCGTGCGGCGGAACATGTAGCTGAAGGCGCTCGACGAGGCATAGCCCATGTCGAAGGCGACCGAGCTGACCTTCTCGCCGGCCGCCAGCCTCGAGATGGCGTGAAGCGCGCGCGCCTGCCGCAGCCAGCGCGACGGCGGCATGCCCGTTTCGGCGATGAACAGCCGTTCGATCGTCTTGCGGCTGGCGGGCACCTCGGCGAGCCAGCTCTCGACCGACTCGACGTCGCCCGGATCGTCGAGCGCGGCCTCGGCGAAGCGGCGAATCCGATGGTCTCGCGGCATGGCGAGCGAGAGCGGCACGTCGGGGGCCGCGACCAGCTCATGGCGCAGGAGATCGTACAGCGCCTCGTTGTGGTCGCTCGCGCGGCCCGACTCCTTGTCGGGCATGGTGCCGGAGATGAGCGCGCTCAGGAGCGGCGTCATGGCCATGATCCGGCAGTCCGCGCCGATCATCGCCGACTCTTCCTGACTGACGTCGACGTAGTGCAGCTCGTTGTTGGCGCCGTATCGCATCCAGTGCTTGGCGCCCGGCGGGATCCACAAGAGCATCGCCGGGCTGAGCAGCAGGACGCGGCCCGGCGTGCCGACATACATCGACCCGAAGGCGGCGTAGACGAGCTGCCCGAAGTCATGGTCGTGCCAGTCGTAGCTTTCGCCGGACCGGGGCCGGACGGCTTCTCCCAGGTAGCGCGGCAGGCGGCTTTCGCCGGGAGCGTTCCCGGGATCGCTCGGGGTGGAGGCGTTCGCGTTGGCCATGACTGGTGACGATTTCTAGATGCAACTAGCCTCGCTGTCGACTGAAAGACAGACCCGTCTGACCTAGGCTGCTCGAAGCGCGCGGGCAGGCGCGCCGCGGTTCCGGGTCAAGGCCTTCCAACGCCATGAAGAAACGCACTCTCCTGACGTGGTTCATGCTGGGCCATTTCGCCAACGACTGGTCGGTCTGCGCGCTCTGGCTGATCGTGCCGGCGGTCGGCATCGCCATGGAGCTTTCGCCGGCCGAGGTCGGCCTGCTGTTCACGATCTGCAACGTCGGCGGCGCGATCGCCTACCTGCCCGCCGGCATTCTGACCGATCACGTCTCCAACCGGGGCCGCTTGCTGCTGGGCACCTTCTGGTGGGTCTTCGTCGGCTACCTGCTGGCTTCCATGGCGCCCGGCTTCTGGAGTCTCGCGCTGCTGCTCGCCATCGCGGGCATGGGCGACGCGGCCTGGCACCCGATCGCCACGGGCGTGCTGGCGCGCGAAAGCAGCGATCGGCGCGCGCAGGTGCTCGGCATTCACGCCATCGGCGGCTCGCTGGCGGAGGTGCTGTCGCCGCTCGCGGTCGGCTTCCTGCTGGCCTACGTCGACTGGCGCGAGGCGCTGGCGATCTCGGCGCTGCCCGCCGCGCTCATGGGCTTGTGCTTCTTCTGGGTGGCGCGCGCGGTCCCCCGGATCGAGAAGAAGGCGGTCAACAAGCAGGACTTGCTCGGCCTGCTGCGCCTCTGGCGGCGCGGCAACGGCCTGCGCATGGTGGTGATGTTCTGCCTCTACAACATGGCGCTGATCGCACTGCTCAGCATGATCCCGCTCTATCTCGCGGACCAACACGGCTTCGGGCCGGAGGCGGCGGGCATCGCCTTCTCGGCCATGCTGATCGTCGGCGCCCTGTTGCAGCCTTGGGTCGGCAAGATCTCCGACATCGTCGGCCGCCGGCCGATCGTGGTCTTCGGTAACCTCACGGCGGCCCTGGCGACCGGGCTGCTGCTCTTCCAGCCGTCGCTCTGGACCATGCTCGCCGCGATGCTGGTGGCGGTCGCCGCGCTGGACGCGATCCGCGCGGCCGTGCTCGCCAGCGCGGTCGATCACAGCGGCCACAGCGAAGGGACGACCCTGGGTCTCGCCTTCGCGCTGCTGGACGGCATCGGCGCGCTCGGCGCCGTGCTCGCCGGCATCGCCGCGGGGATCTCCTGGCCGCACATGTTCGCTCTCGCCGGCGCCTTCGCGCTCGGCGCCGCGGCCATGGGCGTCGTCACGGCCTTCGGGCGGCCGGCGGCTTCCGCCGCGACCTAACGCCGGACCCCTTCACCATCACCGGCCTCGACAGGCTGGCCGACGGCGCCTGGGACGACCGCTAGAGCGTTTTCCGATTGGACGGCACCGGCCCGCTCCCCCTCCCGGCCACCCAATAGGATACTGCCGTGGGTGGCCGGGAGGGGGAGCGGGCCGATGCCGTGATTCCGCGTCAGCGGAAAACGCTCTAGCCGGCAAGCACGGGGGCGCCGCGACAGGGCGCACCCGACACAGCAAAACGGGGAGGCTTTGTGCCTCCCCGCTGGTTTTGCGCAACCGGCGAACAGCCTTTCGCCGGCACCCGAAGCCCCCGTCAGGCTGCTTTCTGTTCCTCTACGAAGCTGTCGACCCGGTTGCGCATCTCCTCGGCCTGGTTGGCGAGCTCCGACGCCGCGGCCTGCATCTCGCCGATCATCCGACCGGTGTCCTTGCTGGCCTCGGAGACGCCGGCGATGTTGGACGCGACTTCCTGGGTCGAGACGCCCTGCTCCTCCACGGCCGCGGAGATCGCCGTGGCGATCTCGTCCATCTCGTCGATGACCTTGCGGATGCCCTCGACGGACTCGACGGCGCTGCCGGTCGACTGCTGGATCTCGGTGACCTGCTGGGAGATCTCCTCGGTCGCCTTGGCGGTCTGGTTGGCCAGGGCCTTGACCTCCGAGGCGACGACCGCGAAGCCCTTGCCGGCCTCGCCGGCGCGCGCCGCCTCGATGGTGGCGTTGAGCGCCAGGAGGTTGGTCTGCTCGGCGATGTCCTGGATCATGTTGACCACTTCGCCGATCCGCTGGGCGCCTTCCCGGAGACCCGAGATCCGCTCGCTCGAGCGCTTGGACTCGTCGACCGCGCGGCTCGCCACCTGGGTCGACTGCACGACCTGACGGCCGATCTCCTCGACCGACGCCCGAAGCTCCTCGGCGGCCGAGGCCACCGTCTGCGACTGCACCGCGGTCTCCTCCGCCGCGGCCGCGATGGAGGCCGCGCTGGACTGCATCTCGGTCGAGGCGCTGGACACGGCCTTGACGACGCCGTTGACGTCTTCGGCCATCCGCTCGCGACTGGTGGCGACCGACCAGACAACCATGGGCGCGATGTACTGACCCTGCTCGTCGACGATGGCCGAGACCTTGAGGTCGAGCTTGTCGTCGCCGAGCGTGATCAGAGACTGGAAGGGCAGTCGGCTCGGGTCTGAGAGGATGTCCCTCTGGTGCGTCGGTTTCTTGTGGAAGATGTCCACGCACTGGCCGAGGACCGCATCCGCCTTGCAGGGCAGCATATGCTCGAGCGGCTTGAGCGTGTTGACGCTGGTCTTGTTGATGTAGTCGATCGTGAAATCGTCCGGATTGAGCGTCATGATGTTGATCGGCATCTCGTCGAGCATCCGCAACAGGCGAGCGACGCGACGCTGCTCGCGGACCTGCGCGGTGACCACCGACCAGGTGACCATCGGTCCGACATAGCGGTTGCCGTCCATCAGGGCCGTGACCAGCAGATCGAGAACCTCATCGCCGACCTGGATCTGCGCCTTGTGCGGCAGGTTCTTCGGGTCGGAGAGCAGCTTGCGTTGGTGCCCGGGGTTCTTGTGAAAGATGTCGATCGACTGGCCGACGATGCTGTCCGCCTTGATCGGCAACACCTCCTCGATCGCTCGGAGATTCTCGAGGGTCGCCTTGTTCACGTAGTTGATCTTGAAATGCTCCAGATCGCAGGTCATGACCGCGACAGGCATATCCTCGACCATTTGGCGGAAGGCCTCACCCGACATCGCCGAACCGGATCGAACTTTTCGCATAGAACCGAACATGACAAACCTCATATGGCGCGGATCAGTTCGCCGGATTTGACGCCTTGAAGATTGAGGAAGTCTAAATAGAAACACGGGAACTTCTTCTGGTTTTCCCGCAATCAAGGGTCGAGAAAACCCTCAAACACCCCCACAATGGAAAGGTTATTAGAACTGCAGATCTAATTTCTATCCGGAATATCACAAACGACCTACGTCAGCCGCACCTCCTGCGCCGCGCGGCCGCTATTATGTCCTATGGCCTAACACCGGCCGAGCGGCCAGACGCGGCGCGGGCGGCTGCCTCCATGAGACCCCGCGACCTGGAGGTCGTGCCTGGTCCGCAAGCGGAACGGGCGGGCGGCCGCTTGGCCTGCCCGCCCGTCAAGGGTCGCGGGACGGATCTCTGTCGCCGCTATTGCGAGATGCGCAGGTTGGAGAGCTGCGTGCCGATGGCGATGAAGACGTTCTGCAGGTCCGCGTTCGACGGCGAGATGAAGTGCTTGCTCGGGTCGGACGCACAGGCCTCGAACAGCGGATCGAGCGAGGACGGCGCCTGGAAGGTGATGGTGTAGATGGTGATGCCGTTCGTCTTCATGTCCGTGCACTCTTGGGCGAGCTGCGTGTTGGTCTCTTCCTGGGTGACCGGATCGCCGGTCAGCCAGGGCGTGTTCTCGCCGTCGGTCATGATGATCACGACCTTGTCCATCAGCGCCGTGTTGTAGTCCAGCGGCAGGGTCGGGTCGCCCGGCCAGACGCCGCGCCACTGCGGCGAGAGAGAGCGCCAGCCCCAGACCATGCCGACGTCGGTGCGCGTGTTGCCGAAAGCCTCGAGGTCGTCGATCTTGGCGCCGACGGTGGTCTTGCTGGCGGTCAGCGGCAGCATCGAGGTTTCCGGGCAGCCGTAGTCCGGCGGCCGCCAGCCGGTAACGGTCGGCGTGTACTCGGGGAAGAGCTCGACGCTGGGCGGCGAATCGTCGGTGGCATTGGTGCCGCTGCGCGTGTCGCCGCAGCCGTTCCAGGGATTCGGCGGCCCGACCATCCAGCCGCTGTTCGGCTCGATGTTGACCCGCGACGCGAAGGGCACGACGCTGACCCAGAAGTCGGTCACGGTGTCGTTGCTGCCGTAGAGGATGTTCAGAAGGCTGTGCGCCGCCGACTTCAGCGCGGCGATCTTGGAGCCGCCCATCGAGCCCGTGACGTCGAGCACCAAGGCCAGCTCCATGCCGCGCACCGCCCGGTTGACCACGGAGCGCGCGCTCACCATGACGTGGTCGATGGTCAGGACCCTAAGGAAGGAGGTCGGCACCTGGGCCTGGGCGACCACCTCGACGGTGCCGGCCGCCAGGTCGGCGTTGATGGTCAGCGGCTGCAGGGTCGAGTCGAGATAGCCGGTCGGAAAGTTGCCTTGGAAGTAATTGTTGATGTCGGCATCGCGCGTCGCCGCCGTGATGGCGGAGCCGCCGGCCAGGGCCGCCGAGTCGACGGCTTGGGCCAGCCGCGACTGGACCAGATAGGCCCGGGCCGCATCCGAGACCAGGCCGACGACGCCCAGCATCGGGACGATGGCGATGCCGAGCAGCACAACGACGGAGGCCCGGCGATTGGCCCCGAACGCCTTGAGAAGCGAGGGCAAATTCAGCCGCTTGAATATCGACATGGCAGCGCACCAATCCACTCATGGGTCCCTTAGCGCGTTCTGGGATAACACGAGCCCTGATAAGAAACTGCCAAGTTTCTCAAACGATTAAGCTGGCATTCGCTGAGCTTTGTCGGACAATTTCTGGTAGATTTTCGAGACCGCCGGGCGCCCTCGCGCTCAGCCTGCGGCTCGCTTCGCCACCGCGCCGTCGAGCGGCAGCCGGGGGTCGGCCGCGCGCAGCAATCGGCCGACCAGGCGCCAGACGATCCAGGTCGCGACGATCGAGACGTAGCCGTCGATCGCATAGTGCCAGCCGAGGTGGACCGAGCCGATCAGGGTGACGAAGAAGAAGAGTCCGAGGCCCCAGGCCAGCAGGCGATGCACCCGCAGCCCGAGCAGGAAGAACAGGAAGGCGGAGGAGACGTGCATGCTCGGCATGGCCGAGATGCCGCTACCGACCTCCAGCGAGCCGGTCTGGTAGCGTTCCCAGAGCATCTCCTGGACGCCGAGCGCCCAGACCGGCACCACCTCGTTGGCCGCCTCGAGATAGGCCATCAAGGGCGCGAAGGGGTCGTCCAGGCCGGTGACCAGGAAATAGTAGCAGGGCCCGGCCGACGACAGCCAGGCGGCCGCCACGCTGCCGAGCAGCACCCAGGAGACCACGAAGCTGATCAGGAACTGCAGGCGGAGCTGCGGCGCGCGCAAGGTGAAGGCCTGCCAGACGATCAGCCCGTAGAGCACGAAGAACCAGGCATGGTAGAGGAAGTTGATGGCCGCCGTGATCCAGGGAAAGCCGAGGACCGGCTGCAGCAGCTCCCAGGGGTGCCAGCCGGCGTGCAGCCAGCGGTCCCAGATCATGAAGGTCTCGTCCCAGCTATAGGGATTGATCCAGGGGATCATCATCTTGAAGGAGGTGAAGATCGAGACGAAGATCGGGAACAGCGCCAGCACGATGCCGGCTTGGAACAGGCGCTCGAAGGTCAGGAAGCGCGCCGTGAAGTCCCGCAGCAGGTAGCGCGTGAGCTGCGGCGGCCGGACGAAGAGCATCACGTAGATGACGTAGCCGAGCAGGAAGAGCACCAGCGAAATGCTATAGGGCTTGATCACGCCGCTGGCGT
This sequence comes from Kiloniellales bacterium, assembly GCA_028280455.1. Taxonomy (GTDB): domain Bacteria; phylum Pseudomonadota; class Alphaproteobacteria; order Kiloniellales; family JAKSDN01; genus JANQLT01. The sequence continues at coordinate 27,527 of JANQLT010000070.1, read as the reverse complement.
AGAGCGAGAGCGACAGCCCCTCTTCCAGATCCAGCGCCCGCGCCACCAGCAGGCCGATGCAGGCATAGCCGAGCACGACGGCGATCAGCCAGGCATGGGCGCGGAGAATCCTGCGGGCCTCGACACCGAGCCCGCCGATATCGCGATAGAGTGCGATCGCCGTCATGGGGAGCGTCTCCTACCTGGTCGCCCCGCGCGCCTCGGCGTCTCGGGGCCTGGCCGGCCGGATGGGTCGCGCTCGCTTGCGCGCGCCAAGCTATAACCCCGGCGCGCTTTCGATTCCCTTACCCCGGCCGGCAAAGACGGCGGGTCCCAACCGCGATCGCGCGTGAGCGGCAGTAGCTCAAGAGAGAGCGCTCGACCAAAGAGAAGGCGCCGCCGGCGGCGCGCCACAACTGGCGGTTTTGGAGCAGAGTCCGAGGAGAATTAGCTCAAATTTTAGCCATATCTTTGGGACATTTTACAGAAATACTCTCCGAATTTATTCTTGTTCCAATCAAGAAGTCGAATTACTCAATAGTCGCATTAACTCATTTTTAAAGTATCCGCGGCATTATTGCGGACGAAGAGACGTCGAACCGAGCGCAATTCCTAAGGAGACCGACAATGTTGAATGCCCTGCGCAACTTCGTGGACAACGATGCCGGCGCGACCGCCATCGAGTATGGCCTGATCGCCGCCCTTGTCTCGGTTGCCGCGATCGTGTCGCTGCAAGCGATGGGTGACTCGCTGAACACCATGTTCAGCAGCGTGTCCTCGACCCTGGACGACGCCGTCGGCGGCTAAGGCCACGAGCAAGGCTCGGCGGATCGGGGACCCCTCCGAGCCGCCGAGACAAAGACACTGGGTTTAGGGGCTGGAGCCGACGCTCCGGCCCCTTCGCCGTTGCCACGCAGGAACAGCGAGAAGCCACAATGCAATCCGGCGTGATCTGGCAGTCGACGGTCGTTTGCTTCTCGATCCTGTTGGTCTGGGCGGCCTATTCGGACATCAAGAGCTTCACGATCCCGAACAAGCTGCCGGTCTCCATCGCGCTGCTCTATCCCGCCTACGTGATCGGCACGCCCATGCCGGTGGACTGGCTCGGCGCCCTGGTGGTGGCCACGGTCGTGCTGCTGATCGGCTTCGGGCTCTTCGCCTGCAAGGCCTTCGGCGGCGGCGACGCCAAGCTCATGGCCGCGACCTCGCTCTGGGTCGGGCCGACGCTGCTGTTCGACTATGTCTTCATCACAGCGCTGGCCGGCGGCGTCATCGCCGGCGCCATGTGGCTGCAGCATCGCCTGTCGCGGGCGGTGTCGCTGAGTCACGTCCTGGTGACCAGCGACGAGGAAGATTTCGGCAAGCGACCAATGCCTTATGGCGTGGCGCTGGCCCTAGGGGGGCTTTACGTAGCTTTTACCATTCTTGGTTAAGGATCGCGTCATGTCCCTACGCTCGATCCTCCTCGTTGTCTCGGCGGTCATCCTGATCATCGGTACCGTCTTCCTGGCGCGAAGCTGGCTGGAGAGCCAGCGCGTGCAGGTCGCAGCGGCCCCGGCGCCAGAAAAGCCGCGAGGCAAGCAAGTCCTCATCGCCACCAAGCCCCTGCCGGTCGGCATCTTCCTCAAGGAAGGCGACCTGCAATGGCTGACCTGGCCGGACGACTCCCTGCCCGAGGCCTACCTGGTCAAGGACGTGGCCAAGAAGGAAGATCTCTTCGGCACCGTGGTGCGCAAGAGCTTCAGCGCCGGCCAGCCCATAACCATGGACCGCCTGATCAGGCCTGGCGAGCGCGGCTTCCTGGCCGCGGTGCTACAGGCCGGCTACCGCGCCATCTCGATCCCGATCGGCGCCGCCTCCGGCATCGCCGGCCTGATCTTCCCCGGCGATCGGGTCGACATCATCCTGACCCACGCCGTGTCCGACGAAGGCAGCGACAAGGTCAAGCCACGCGCGAGCGAGACCGTGCTGAAGAACGTCCGCGTCCTGGCCCTCGACCAGAAGGTCAGCGACCAGGAGGGTCAGCCGCGCCTGGCCAAGACCGCGACCTTGGAAGTGCTGCCCAAGCAGGCCGAGATCCTGGCGGTCTCGCGCGAGCTGGGCTCCCTGAGCCTCAGCCTGCGCAGCCTGGCGCGCGACGCCGAGGAGATGGAGCGCATCGCCCTCGGCGAGACGCCGGTCGAGGAACCCAACCCGACCAGCGGTCAGACCTACACCTGGGACAGCGAAGCGAGCCTGCTGGTGCCCGATCGCACGTCATCCGGCGACGTCACCGTGATCACGGTCTCGCGCGGCAAGGAAATCGAAGAGTTGAAGTATAGGCGGGGCGACTGATGAGTCTCTCATTGACGGGCCGACCGGCCCCTCGTCCGATCCTGCAAGGCTTGCTGGCCACCGGGCTTTGGCTGTTGGCGTCGCTGCTGCCCTGGCAGGCCGCGGCCGACGAGGCGACATTCGCTCCGCCGGGCCAAGTGCTGACGGTCGAGCTGAGCGAGGGCCAGCTGGTCCGGCTCAGCAAGCGCGCCGCCTCGATCTTCGTGGCCAACCCGAACGTCGCCGACGTCAGCATCAAGTCGGACCGGCTGGTCTACGTCTTCGGCACCGGCGTCGGCGAAACGACCTTCTACGCCGTCGACGGCAACGACGAGATCGTCGCCAATCTCAAGGTCGTGGTCACGCACAACGTCTCGCGGCTCAACGCCTCGCTGCGGCGGCTCGCGCCGAACGGCGGCATCACCGCGGAATCCCTGGATGGCGGCATCGTCCTGACCGGCGCCGCGGAGAACGCGACCGTGTCCGAGGACGCCCGGCGCCTGGCCACGCGCTTCCTGGGCGACAACGAAGAGGTCATCAACCAGCTCTCCGTCACCGCGCCGAACCAGGTCAGCCTGCGGGTGCGCATCGCCGAGGTCTCGCGCCAGGTGATCGACCAGTTCGGCATCAACTGGGAGACCGTCTTCACCGGCTCAACCAGCTTCCTGTTCGGCGTCGCGACCGGTACGCCCGTGCTGACTGGTACCGTACCGACCGCGACCAACACCATCGGCCCGGCCATTGGCTCCAGCACCTTCATCACGCGCAACGGCCTGGAGAGCAGCAGCGCCTTCTTCCGCGGCGCGCGGGGCGATTTCGAGATCAACGGCCTGATCGACCTGCTCGCCCAGAACGATCTGATCACCATCCTGGCCGAGCCGAACCTGACGGCGCTCTCCGGCGAGACCGCCAGTTTCCTGGCCGGTGGCGAGTTTCCGGTGCCCGTGCCGCAGCAGAGCGGCGCCATCACCATCGAGTTCAAGAAATTCGGCGTCAGCCTCGCCTTCACGCCGACCATCCTCGGCAACAACCGGATCTCGATGCGGGTCCGGCCGGAAGTGAGCCAGCTCAGCGTCGCCGGTCAGATCGTCATCGCCAACTTCCAGATCCCCTCCCTGACCACCCGGCGCGCGGAGACCACCGTCGAGCTCGGCTCCGGCCAGAGCTTCGCCATCGCCGGCCTGCTGCTCGACAACACCCAGCAGGCCCTCGACCAGGTGCCGGGCCTGTCGGACATTCCGATCCTCGGCCCGCTGTTCGACAGCGACCGTTTCGAGCGCAACGAAAGCGAGCTCGTGATCATCGTCACGCCCTACGTGGTCCGGCCGATCGATCGCGGCGAGCAGGCGGTCCTGCCGACCGATCCCTACGTCGAGCGCCAGCCCACGCGGAACGAGCGGGCGGCCTCGATCCAGCCGGTCCCGCCGCACACGGTGAGGCTGGCGCCGAACACGGGCCTCGCCGGTTCCCGCAGCGCCCTTTCCGGCTTCATTCTGGAGTAAGCCGCCATGACCGATCCCAGGCCCCGTCTCCACCTCCGCCGGCTGGGCACCGCCCTGGCCGTGCTGGCCCTGGCGGGTTGCACGACCGGCGAGTTGACCGACAAGCCGACGTCCTGGCTTCGCGAGGCCATCACGACCGGCAAGTGGAAGCCGGTCCCGCGCTCACCGAAGAACGACGTCGAGGTCGTGACCATCGAGCATGTGGTCGACTTCCGCAGCGGCGAAACCGCGATCGGTCCGACCACGATGCGCGAGCTGCGCGATTTCCTTAGCCGCTCCAACGTCAACGGCGCCGACCGCGTCACGCTGCACGGGCCGCGGCGCGACCTCGGCTCGCACGACCCGGTCACCCGCGAGCGCCTGGAGGTCCTGCAGAGCGAGCTCAACGAGATGGGCATCGCCAGCTCGGTACCGAGCGGCGAGCGCCTGGCGCCGGCCGCGAGCGACGCCATCGCCGTCCTGGTGACGCGCGCCGTGGTGATCCCGCCGGACTGCGAGCAAGAGCTGCCCGCCCGTGGCTACCGGCCGGTCTGGGTCGTCGGCTGCGCGACCAACGCGAATTTCGGGCAGATGGTCTATGACCCGCTCGACCTCCTCGAGGGCCGCGGCATGGAAGGCGCCGACGGCGAGGCGCGAGCCCTGGCCATCCAGCGCTATCGCGAAAACGAGACGACGCCGCTCGACACCTCCTCAATCGATACTACCGGCGCGCAGTAACGCCCATGAGCGCCGCCGAGGATCTCCTGAACGAGGCCTTTGCGCCCCCATCGACGGGGGCGACGGACTGCGTTGCCTTCGTGGGCGACAACCAGACCCACGACACGATCAAGCACGCCCTGTCGCAGCTTTACGGCGAGCCGCTCGTGCGGGACGGCGGCGCCAGCCAGGCTCTGGAGTATCTGAGCGACGGCGTCGTGCCGAAGGTCATGATCATCGACATCGGTGACGGCGAAGACCCCCTGAGCTCGCTCCTGACTCTCTCGACGGCCATCCCGGAAGGCGTGCGCCTGGTCGGCATCGGCACGGTCAACGACATCTCGCTCTATCGCGAGCTGACCGAGGCCGGCATCCTCGACTACCTGGTCAAGCCGGTCACCGAGCGCCAGATCCTCTCCGCGCTGGACCGCCTGGAAGACGACGAGACGGAGCACGACGGCGGCCAGCCCGAGTCCAACAAGATCACCGTTATCGGCGCCCGCGGCGGCGCCGGCGCCAGCAGCATCGCGGTCAATCTGTCCTGGCTCCTGGCCGAGGGCTTCGGCCAGAAGACCATGCTGCTCGACCTGGACCTCTGGTTCGGCACGGTCGCCCTGTCGCTCGATCTGGAGCCGACCCGGGGCCTGCGCGAGGCCCTGGAGAACCCGGCGCGCATCGACACCCTCTTCATCTCCAGCTCGACCGCCAAGATCAGCGACAATCTCTCGGTGATGGCCGCCGAGGAGGCCTTGTCGGGTGAAATGGTCTACTACACCGGCGCGACCGAGATCCTGATCGACACCCTCAGCCACTCGATCCAGACCCTGGTGATGGACCTGCCGCGCAGCGCCTTTCGCATGCGCCATCCCGTGCTGCAGGCATCGACGGCGATCATCCTGGTCACGCCCCCGACCCTGGCCGGTCTGCGCGACTCGATCCGCCTGTACGGCGCCATCGAAGACATCGGCTCGAGCGCCAAGGTCAAGCTGGTCGTCAATCGCTCCGGCGGCGCCAACACCGCCATGAGCCTCAGCGAGTTCGAGAAGGCGCTCGGCCACAAGATCGATCTGGAGATCCCGGACGAGCCGAAAGTGTTCAAGGACGCAACCAACAACGGCAAGCCGGCCGTGCAGGTAGCACCGCGCTCGAAGACCGCGAAAGCGCTGACGTCCCTCGCCTCCAGCATCGCGGCCAGGCAGGTCGCGACCGGCGGCAAGAGCCCGATGCAGCTGTTCAACCGGCTCCTGAAGAAGGGCTAACCCAAGATGTCCGCGCAGCCCGCAGCAGACTCGGGCAAGAAGCGCTCCGCGCCGCTTGCGCCGCTCATCGAAGCCATCAAGCCGCAGATTCTCGAGGCCTTCAAGGACGACAACATCGCCAACCTGCCGCGCCCCGAAATGGCGCTGCGGATCGGCGAGATCGCCACCAAGACCCTGGGCGAGCGCAGCGACCGCTTGAACCTCCTGGAGCGGCGGGCGCTGGTCAGCGACCTGATCACCTGGCTCATCAGCGACAGCCCTCTCGCTCCCGATGAAGAGGAGTCCGTCGCGGCCGCACCGCAGAGCGGCCAGAGCGGCACGCGCGAAGCGGCCGGCGCCAACACGCCGGTCGTCGAGAGCGCCAAGGACCGCGTGCAGCCCCTGGTCATGGAGCGCCTCGACCTGGCCGCCGCCTCGCAGCTGCCGCGCCAAGAGCTGGCCGAGCAGATGGCCGAGATCGTCAAGGAGGTCCTGCACGAAGAGCAGATCCGGCTCAATGCCGTCGAGCAGACCCAGGTCATCGAGCTGCTGCTCGACGACATGCTGGGGCTCGGCCCGCTGGAGCCGCTGCTGGCGGACGAGAAGATCACCGACATCCTGGTCAACGGCGCCAGCCAGATCTACATCGAGCGGCACGGCAAGCTTGAGCTGAGCGACGTCAAGTTCCGCGACGACAAGCATGTCATGAACGTCTCGCGGCGCATCGTCTCGCGGATCGGCCGGCGCATCGACGAGACCACGCCGCTCTGCGACGCCCGCCTGCTCGACGGCAGTCGCGTCAACATCATCATCCCGCCCCTGGCGATCGACGGGCCGAGCATCTCGATCCGCAAGTTCTCCAAGAAGAGCATCACCCTCGACATCATGGCGCGGCAGGGCAACATCTCGCCGAACATGTGCACGGTGCTCAAGATCGCGTCGCGCGCCCAGCTCAACATCCTGATCTCCGGCGGCACCGGCTCCGGTAAGACGACGCTGCTCAATGCCCTGTCGCAGATGATCGACCATGGCGAGCGCATCGTCACCATCGAGGACGCCGCCGAGCTGCAGCTTCAGCAGCCTCATGTGGTGCGCCTGGAGACCCGGCCGGAGAACCTGGAGGGCCAGGGCGAGATCAACATGCGCGACCTGGTGAAGAACGCCCTGCGCATGCGCCCCGACCGCATCATCCTCGGCGAGGTGCGCGGATCCGAGGCGGTCGACATGCTGCAGGCCATGAACACCGGCCATGACGGCTCACTCGGCACGATCCACGCCAACCGGCCGCGCGAGGCCCTGACCCGCCTGGAGAACATGTTCGGCATGTCCGGGATCAACCTGCCGAGCCACGCCGTGCGCACGCAGATCGCCTCCGCGCTCGACCTGGTCGTCCAGGTTTCGCGCATGCGCGACGGCGTGCGCCGGGTGACCCATGTCGAGGAGATCGTCGGCATGGAGGGCGAGGTCATCACCACCCAGACGCTGTTCAGCTTCGACTTCGAAGGCGAGGACGAGGACGGCAAGATCAAGGGCAACTTCAAGTCGGCCGGCCTGCGCCCGCACTTCACGCCCAAGGCCGCCTACTTCGGGCTCGAGCGCAATCTCCTGGAGGCCATGGGGTGACGATCGCGCAGGCAATTGCCAGCGGCAGCATCGGTCTTCAGGAGCTGCTGTTCCTGATCGTGCCCTTCGGGCTGGCCCTGCTGCTCGTCGCCTTCGCCTTCAGCGGCAGCGGCCAGCACAAGACCTTCAAGCGCCGCCTGGCCCGGGTAACCGGCGACAAGCAGGCCATGGCCGCCCTCGCCACGCCCGAGATCAGCGTCCGCCGCAAGAAGTCGAGCAGCAGGCTCAGCGGCATGGACAGCATGGTCGAGCAGGTCTTGCCGCGCCGCGAGATCCTGACCCGACGGCTCGAGAGCGCCGGGCTGAACATGTCCTTGACGATGTACATCGTGATCAGCGCCATCGTCGGGTCGATCTGCTTCGCCGGCATCTTCTTCGCCGGTATCGTCCCGCTGCCGGCCTCGATCCTGATCGGCACGGCCGGCGGCGCGATGCTGCCCCACGTCTTCGTGGCGGCCATGATCAAGCGCCGGCAGGCCCGCTTCATCGCCAACTTCCCCGAGGCCATAGACCTCATGACCCGCGGCCTCAAGTCCGGTCTGCCGATCATGGAATCGATGAAGACCGCCGGCGACGAGGTGCCGGACCCGGTCGGCAAGGAGCTCAAGCAGGTCACCGATGCCGTGCGGCTAGGCGCCAAGACGGAAGACGCGCTGCGCGAGGCCTCCGATCGCATCGGCCTGCAGGAGTTCAAGTTCCTGACCATCAGCCTGGCGATCCAGCAGGAGACCGGCGGCAACCTGACCGAGACCCTGGTCAACCTCTCCGAAGTGCTGCGCAAGCGCCGGCAGCTCAAGCTCAAGATCAAGGCGCTGTCCGGTGAGGCCAAGGCCAGCGCCTACATCATCGGCTCGCTGCCCTTCGTGATGGCCGGGATCATCTACATGATCAACCCGGAATACATTATGCAGCTCATCAACGACCCGCGTGGCCACGTCATGATCGGCATGGGACTGGCCAGCTTCTTCACCGGCGCGGTGGTCATGTTCAAGATGGTGAGGTTCGACTATTGACCTTCGCGGAGCTCCTGCCGGCCGGCGTCAAGCCGGAAGTCGCGATCATCATGATGGCCGCGCTCTCCGCCGCGGTCAGCTTGGCCGCGGTCTGGAGCGCCCTGCTGCATCGCGACCCCGCGACCAAGCGCGTGCGCGCCCTGGCGGCGCAGCGCGACCGCCTGCGCGCCGGCCTGCTGACGCCGCGCCGGCGGCAGGGCCGCACGCAGTCGATGAACATGATGCGCCAGGTCGTCGACAGCCTGAAGCTGCTCAAGACCGACCAGGTCGAGAAAACCCAGGTCAAGCTCTCCCGCGCCGGCTACCGCTCCAAGGACGCCCTGGTCGGCTACCTCTTCTGCAAGTTCTGCCTGCCCTTCATCTTCGGCGGCGTCGCGGTGCTCCTGGTCTACGGCTTCGACGCCTTCAACCTGGAGCCGATGCAGAAGGTGCTGGCGGCGGTCGCCATCGTCGTGCTCGGCGCCTACGGACCCGACCTCTACATCAAGAACATGACGCAGAAGCGCCAGGAGCAGATCCGCCGGGCCTTGCCGGACGGGCTCGACCTGATGGTGATCTGCGCCGAGGCGGGCCTGTCGCTCGACGCGACCTTGTCCCGCGTCGCCGAGGAGATGGCCGTCAGCGCGCCGGAGCTGTCCGACGAGGTCGGCCTGACCAGCGTCGAGCTGGGCTTCTTCCAGGACCGCGCCAAGGCCCTGCAGAACATGTCCAACCGCACCGACCTCTCGGCCATGCGCGGCATGGCCAACACCATGATCCAGGCCGAGCGCTACGGCACGCCCCTGGCGCATTCCCTGCGCGTGCTCTCGGCGGAATCGCGCGAGGAGCGCATCCTCAAGGCCGAGGAGAAGGCGGCCCGGCTGCCCGCCCTGCTGACCGTGCCGATGATCGTCTTCATCCTGCCGCCCCTGTTCATCGTCCTGCTCGGCCCCGCCGCCCTCGACATCGTCGACGCCCTGACCGGCCTCGGCTACTAGGGCAGGCCTTGCCTGCGCGCCCCGCTCCCTCGGCGGAGAGAGAGGCAAGCTTGCTCGGGTCTTCCTCCTCGCGACACCCCCCAGTGACATTCTCGGGCAAGTAGCGCGCGGCACTGCGCCGACCCGAGACTCCATGGGTCGGCTCGGCGCCCAGCCCAGACATGGATCCTCGGGTCTCCGCTGCGCTCCGCCCGAGGATGACAAGAGGAGAGACGGGAATCGAAAGGGCCGCGAAAGCGGCCCCTCTTGCATGCCGGTTCGTGGCAGGAGAGCGGTCCGGCCGGGCCGCGGCCTCAGCTCCCGCTGGGCGCGGTCTCGAGGAGCCGCAGGCGGCCGGTCTGGCTGGTCACGCCGCCTTCCTTGACCAGGGCGTAGGCCATTTCCAGCGTGTGCCGGTGCTCGGCCGTGGCCTGCGGGTTGCGGGCGACGCTCTCGAGGACGCTCACGGCCTTGTCGTAGTCGCCGGTCAGCGCCAGGGACAGGCCGAGGTTGCTGCGCAGGGAGAGGTTCGAGGGCTCGACCTCGAGGCCGAGGTAGTAGTGGGTCTGGGCGCCGACGTGGTCGCCGACCATGTCGTAGGCGACGCCCATGGCGTTGTAGACCCGGACGTCCTCGCCGACCGCGAGCGCCGCCTGCAGGTGCTGCAGGGCGAACTCGGGCTGCTGCGCCTGCAGCAGGGCGAGGCCGAGGCCGCGCAGCGCCTCGGCATTGCGCGGATGACGCTGGATGATCTGCTGGAAGGCCGCGGCCGCCTGCTGCGGCGCGCCGGCTTCGCTGAGCGTGAAGCCGAGGTGCATGAGCGGCTGGTTGAGGCTGGGCGCCAGCTCGTGGGCGCGGCGGTAGAGCGCGACGGCGGTCATCAGGTCGCCCTTGGCCCGGGTCGAATGGGCGATCTTCAGGATCGGCTCGACCTGCCTCAGGTGGCCCTGTGCCGTCAGCTTGGCGTTCAGGTCCCAACCCTCGATATCGACGTGCTGATCGACCTGGGCGCAGCTCGATAGGGCGAGCGCCATGGCCGAAATAAACGTCGTGGCAAGGATTTTGGAAGGTTTGTTGATTATCATTATAGCCCCAATGCCAATGGCCGCCTGCTAGCACTGGGAAAAGCTAGCGCAGTCAAGGTTAAACAAAGGTAAAGCTCGATGCAGAGACTTAAGAAGAAATGGATGCAGGGATTTCTTCGTTGCAAGTCCGGGGCTAGCGCGCTCGAGTTCGGCCTCGCGATCCCCGTCTTCGTCCTGATGATGGCCGGCGTGATCGAAGTCGCCATGGTCTTGTTCGTCTCCGTGCTGACCGAGGGCGGGCTACGCGAGGCGTCGCGCTACGGCATCACCGGGCAGACCCCCGCCTCCGGCACGATCGAGGACCAGCTCGTCGCCATCGTCCAGGAGCACACCCACGGTCTGGTGCAGCTCTCAACCTCGAACGTGACCTTCAAGGTCTATGACGACTACACGCACATCAACGCCGCCGAGCCCTTCGAAGACGCCAATTCGAACGGCGTGTTCGACGCCGGCGAGAGCTTCACGGACTGGAACGGCAACGGCACCTGGGACACCGACACCGGCACCGCCGGCACCGGCGGCGCGGGCGAGATCGTGCTCTACGAGATCGACTATGAGTGGGAGTTCATGACGCCGATCTTCAAGGTCTTCGGCGGCGACGACGGCAAGCTCGACCTGACGGCCTCGATCGCCGTGCGCAACGAGCCCTGGGATCCCACCGGAGGCGCCACATGAGCCGTAGCCTGGCCCTCTCGATCGGAAGCCTGCTGCGCCCGCGCAGCTTCCTGGGAGATCGGCGTGGCACGATCCTCATCGAGATGGCCTTCGCGGTGCCCATCCTGCTGATTCTGACGCTCGGCTGCTTCGACACGGCGCGCTACATCCTGCTGCACCAGAAGCTCGACCGGGCCGCCTCGACCATGGCCGACCTGGTGTCGCGGCCGACCAGCATCTCGGCGACCCAGATCGACAGCATGTTCTCGGCCGCGAGCGAGCTCGTGCTGCCCTTCACGCTGTCGACCGACGGCCACGTGATCGTCACCTCCATGAGCCGGGTCGCCGGCGACGTCGCCCGCATCGACTGGCAGCACACGGGCGGCGGCAGCCTGTCGGCGACCAGCGCGATCGGCAGCACGGCCGGCGCCGTCGCCAGCCTGCCGACCGGCTTCACGGTCAGCGAAGGCGAGAACGTCATCGTCGCCGAGGTCTTCTTCGACTTCGAGCCGATGTTCCTGGACAAGATCCTGGATCCCGGCGTGATCACGCACCTGGCGGTGCGCAAGCCGCGCCGCGGCGACCTCTCGACCTTGAACTAGAGCGTCCTCCGATCGGACGGCACCGGCCCGCTCCCCCTCCCGGCCACCCGATAGGATACTGCCGTGGGTGGCCGGGAGGGGGAGCGGGCCGGTGCCGCGATTCCGCGTGAGCGGAAATCGCTCTAGAGTCCGAGCGGATGGGGCGGCAGCGCCGGCGCGTTGCCGCAGGGAAACGAACCGCCCCCTCACCCAGCTCCGGCTAAGCTCAGCCTCCGGCTTCGCTAAGCCTCCACGGCCCTCTCCCCCGACGGGGGAGAGGGATGAGCAGGCTTGGCGAGGCGCAGCCGAGCCTAGCCGGAGCTGGGTGAGGGGGCGGTTCGTTTCCCTGCAGCCTACTGCGCGGCGATCGCCGTCACGCCGCTGGTCGTCAGGGCCTGCTCGAGGTCCTCGATCAGGTCGTCCGCATCCTCCAGGCCCACGGAAAGCCGCAACAGGCCATCGGTGATGCCGAGCTCGGCGCGCGATTCCGGCGTCAGGCGCTGGTGGGTCGTGGTCGCCGGGTGGGTGATCAGGCTCTTGGCGTCGCCCAGGTTGTTGGAGATGTCGACCAGCCGCAGGGCGTTGAGGAACCTGAAGGCCGTCGACTTGCCGCCCTCCAGCTCGATGGCGACGATCGAGCCGCCGCCGGTCATCTGGCGCTGGGCCAGGGCGCGCTGGGGATGGCTCTCCAGGCTCGGGTAGAGCACCCGCCGGATGCCGCCGCGGCCCTCCAGATAGCGCGCGACCTTCACGGCGTTGTCGCAATGCGCCGCCATGCGCAGGGACAAGGTCTCGAGGCCCTTGACCAGGACCCAGGCATTGAAGGGGCTCATCGAGGGGCCGGTGTGGCGCATCAGCGGCACCAGGTGCTCGTCGACGAAGGCCTTGCTGGCCAGGATGGCGCCGCCCATGCAGCGGCCCTGGCCGTCGATGTGCTTGGTCGCCGAATAGACGACGATGTCGGCGCCGAGCGCCAGGGGCTTCTGCAGGACCGGGCTGGCGAAGACGTTGTCGACAATGACCCGGGCCCCGGCCGCGTGGGCCAGCTCGACCACCGCCGCCAGGTCGATCACCTCGAGGGTCGGGTTGGAGGGCGTCTCCAGGAAGACGCAGGCCGCCCCCGGCGCCAGGGCCTGCTCCCAGGCCGTCAGGTCGGTGCCGTCGATCAGCACCGTCTCGATGCCGAAGCGCGGCAGGATCTGGGCGATGATGAACTCGCAGGAGCCGAACAGGGCGCGCGAGGCGACGACCCGGTCGCCGGCCTTGAGCTGGCAGATCAGCGAGGCGAAGACGGCGGCCATGCCGCTGGCCGTCGCCCGGCATTCCTCGGCGCCCTCCAGGCGGCGCAGCCGGTCCTCGAACATGCCGACCGTCGGGTTGCCGTAGCGCGAGTAGACGAAGCGGTCGATCTCCTGCTTGAAGGCCGCCTCGGCCTCTTCCGCCGAGCCGTAGACGTAGCCCGAGGTCAGGTAGAGCGCCTCGGCGGTCTCGTCGAAGGGGCCGCGGACCTGGCCGCCGCGCACCAGCTCGGTCTGCTGGCGCCAGCCCGGCCGGCCGGCCGGCCGCGGCTTGTCTGAAGCGCTCACGTCAGGCTCTCCCTCGGATCAGCTCTGGCGCCAGGGCAGCCCGCGGGCCTTCCAGCCGGCGATGCTGCCGCGATGCGCCGCCTCGTCCATCGGGCCCTCGAAGCCCTCCGAGACGTTGAGACAGCGGGCGAAGCCGGCCGCGGTCAGGGCGATCGCCGCGTCGCGCGAGCGCTGGCCGGAGCGGCAGATCAGGTAGACGCTCTGGCCCTCGCCGACGCCGGCGGCCCGGACCTGCTCGACGAAGCCCGGGTTGCGGCCCAGGCCCGGGTAGGAGACCCATTCGACGAGGGCCGCCTGCTTGCCGAGCGGGCTCAGGTCGGGGATGCCCACGAAGCGCCATTCGGCGTCGGTGCGGACATCGACCAGCACCGCCTCGGGGTCCTCGCTCAGCGCCTGCCAGGCCGCCTGCGGATCCACATCGCCCGCGTAGGGCTCTCCGTTCGCCACCGCCGATCCTCCGGTATCGCGCCAAAAAGCGCCGCCACGACTTTGCAAGCCGCCACCTCGAAAGCCAGGGAGACTAACAGACCCGCGGCCGGCGCGACAAAATCTTTGTGCAGCGCAGCAAGCGGGCCCGCCGGCGGCGCGGCCGGCGACTGCTTAACCTTGCAGCAAGACCCCTCGCCTAGACTGATCGGCTGAGGATCGGCTTCCCGGGAACGAGACCATGCAAGGCGAGGAATTCTCGCAGACGCTTCGTTGCGCCGCCGCCGCGGTACGCGCCATGGAGCGCCTGGACATCGCGCCTCATCCGCGGAACTTCACACTCTGGTACGCCTACCACAGCGGCGTCCATCCGGACCTGACCAGCGCCATCGACCAGCTCATCGAAGCCGGCCGGCCGATGACCGAGCAGCGCAACGAGGTGCTCTACGAGCGCTTCTTCGGCAGCGTCCAGTTCGTCCAGTCCATCGAGCACACCGACCAGGAGATGGGCGAGCTGCTCGAGCGCACGCGCGCCGACCTGGAGACGGCCGGCAGCGATGCGCAGGCCTTCGGCGACACGATCTCGGCGCTGACCGACACGGTCGGCTCGGCCGAGGACGCCGACGAGCTGCAGGCGATGATCGACGGGATCATCCGCGAGTGCCGGGTCATGGACGAGCGGAACCAGGCGCTGGAGAGCAAGCTGGCGCAGTCCTCGAAGCGGATCGGCTCGCTGCACGAGCGCCTGGACGCGGTCAAGAAGGAGACCATGACCGACGGCCTGACCAATCTGCCGAACCGCCGGGCCTTCGACAGCAAGCTGGAGGAGGAATCGCGCGTCTCCGGCGACGACGGCGAAGCGCTCTCCCTGCTGATGCTGGATATCGACCACTTCAAGCGCTTCAACGACACCTTCGGCCACCAGATCGGCGACCAGGTCATCAAGCTGGTCGCCCGCACCCTGGTGCAGACCCTGAAGGGCCGGGACAGCCCGGCGCGTTACGGCGGCGAGGAGTTCGGCGTCATCCTGCCGCGCACCGACCTGCAGCAGGCGGCCCTGGTCGGCGAGAAGATCCGCCAGAAGCTGGCCGGCTGCACCATGACCCGGCGCGGTAGCGGCGAGGACTACGGCCAGGTGACCGTCTCCATCGGCGCCGCGCTCTACCGCAAGGGCGAGGATCTGAGCGACTTCGTCTCGCGCGCCGACGCGGCGCTCTATGCCGCCAAGCAGAGCGGCCGCAACCGCGTCCTGACCGAAACCGATCTTCAGTAATTTCTGAAGCTTACGTTTCGCCCTTCAGCTCTAGCCTGAAGGGAAGCCCGGGTGAGCGGCCTCGAAGCCGGCCAGGAAGCTGACCAGGTTCTCGCCCAGCCGGCCGGTGTCGTAGCCGCCTTCCTGGACCAGGACGCTCGGCAGGCCCAGCGCGCCGATGGCGGCGCCGATCCGCCCGAAGCCCGCGGTGGTGATGGCCATGCCCTTGAAGGGATCGTCCTCGTGGGCATCGAGCCCGAGCGCGACGACCAGGGCCTCCGGCGCGAAGCTCTTGAGCCGCCGCAGGGCGCGCTCGAGCGCCGCCAGGAAGGCCTCGTCGTCGGTGCCCTTGGGCAGCGGCAGGTTGAGGTTGGCGCCGAGCCCGGCGCCCTCGCCGCGCTCCTCGGCATAGCCCCAGAAGAAGGGATAGAAGCGCGCCGGGTCGCTGTGCAGCGAGATCGTCAGCACGTCGCCGCGGGCATAGAAGATGCCTTGCGTGCCGTTGCCGTGGTGGACGTCGGCGTCGAGCACCGCGACGCGCCGGCCGGGCGCGGCGAAGAGCTCGGCGGCGATGGCGCTGTTGTTGAGGAAGCAGAAGCCGCCGGCCATGTCGGCGAAGGCGTGATGGCCCGGCGGCCGGCAGAGCGCGTAGGCGGCCGGCGCGCCGTCCAGCACCAGGGTCGTCGCCTGCACCGCGCAGGCGGCGGCGGCCTGCGCGGCCGGCCAGGTGCCGGCCGAGATCGGGCAGGCGGTATCGGCGCTGTGGTAGCCGGCCTGGCCGACCACGTTGGCCGGATAGCCGCCGCGCCCCGGCCCGACGGTCCGGCCGTTGGGATGGACGTTGGCGACGACCTCCGGCGAGGCGCCCTCGATGCGCGCCCAGCGCTCGGCGGCATGGGCCAGGAAGTCCAGGTATTCGGCGCTGTGCACCGCGGCGATCGGCCCCAGGCCGCAAGGCGCCGGCTCGACCACCGGATGCCCGGCAGCCCGCGCGGCGCTCAGCAGGCTCTCGGCCCGCGACGGCACCTCCGGGCTCGGCCGGCGCGCGCCGGAGACGACGAAATGCTGCGGATGATGCGCCTTGTGCGCATCCGAGTAGAGGATCTGCATGGCCGGCAGCCTACGACGGGCCCGTCGGCCGCGAAAGCGCGCCGAACGCTAGAGCAGGCTCTCGCCACCCGGCGGGCGGCTGGGGCGGCTGACCAGCCAGCTCGCGACGACGACCAGCACGGCGCCGACCACCACGACGATGCGCCAGTCGACCTCGTTGTGGATCATGATGCCGAGGCTCAAGGACATCATGGCGACCGACAGAAGCTTGGCGCGAAACGGCACGACGCCGTAGTTGCGCCAGTTGCGGGCCAGGGTGCCGAAGCGCGGGTGGTGGTAGAGCCAATCGTGGAAGCG
Source organism: Kiloniellales bacterium (assembly GCA_028280455.1). GTDB lineage: Bacteria > Pseudomonadota > Alphaproteobacteria > Kiloniellales > JAKSDN01 > JANQLT01. The sequence continues at coordinate 11,216 of JANQLT010000070.1, read as the reverse complement.
CTGCGAGGAGCGCGCGAAGCACCAGAGCGCCAAGAGAATGAAGGGCGTCGTCGGCAAGAGCGGCAGGAAGATGCCGACGAAGCCGAGCGCGACGCAGAGCCAGCCGAAGAGGATCAGCAGCGGCCGCGACAGCCACGCCGAGCGACCCGGCGCAGAGCCGCCCGTCTGCTCGATGCCGGCCGGCTCGACGGCTGACGGCTCGACCGCAGCCGGCTCGACGGCGAGGGGCTTGCCCGACATCAGGCGGCCTCCGCCGCGCCGTGGCGCTCTTTCGTGGCGTGGAACTGCAGCTCGGGCCAGTCGTCGCGCATGCGGCCCAGGTCCCAGGCGTTGCGGGCCAGAAAGACCAGGGAGCCGTCGCGGTCCTCGGCGCACTGGCTGCCGACCTTGTCGGTGAAGCGCTTGAGCTCGGCCGGGCTCTTGGCCGTGACCCAGCGCGCCGTCGCGTAGGGCGCCGCCTCGACCCTGAGCTTGACCCCGTACTCGCCGGTCACCCGGGTGGCCAGCACGTCGAGCTGAAGCTGGCCGACCACGCCGACGATCCAGTCGCTGCCGGAGATCGGCCGGAAGACCTGTGTCACGCCCTCTTCCGCCAGATCCTCAAGAGCCCGGCGCAAGTGCTTGGCCTTCATGGGATCGTCGAGCACGATCCGGCGCAGGATCTCGGGCGCGAAGTTGGGGATGCCGGTGAAGCGCAGGGCCTCGCCCTCGCTCAAGGTGTCGCCGACCCGCAGGGTGCCGTGGTTCGGCACGCCGATGATGTCGCCGGGATAGGCCTCTTCGGCCAGCGCCCGGTCCTGGGCGAAGAAGAAGATCGGGTTGTTGACCCCGAGAGTCTTGCCGGTGTCGATCTGCTTCAGCTTCATGCCGCGCTTGAAGCGCCCCGAGCAGAGCCGCACGAAGGCGATGCGGTCCCGGTGGTTCTTGTCCATGTTGGCCTGGACCTTGAAGACGAAGCCGGTGACCTGCTTCTCGTCGGGCGCCACGGCGCGCGGCTCGGCCGGCTGGCTGCGCGGCGGCGGCGCGCTTTCGACCAGGCCGTCGAGCAGGGTGCGCACGCCGAAGCCGCGCAGGGCGCTGCCGAAGAAGACCGGCGTCATGTGGCCCTCGTTGTAGGACTGCCGGTCGAAGGGCGGGCAGGCCTCGCGCGCCAGGCCGACGGCCTCGACCAGGGCGTCGTGGCGCTCGGCGCCGAGGCGCTCGGCCAGTTCCGGGTCCTCGACCCCGCCGTAGGCCAGCGGCTCGCCCTCGCCGCCCGCGCCGCCGGTGCCGGTCGCGACGAAGGGCAGGAAGCGGTCGCCGAGCAGGTCGTAGCAGCCGGCGAAGTCGCCGCCCATGCCGGCCGGCCAGGTCAGCGGCACCGGGTCGAGCGCCAGGGTCTCGGCGATCTCGTCGACCAACTCGAAGGGGTCGCGGCCCTCGCGGTCCATCTTGTTGATGAAGGTGGTGATCGGCACGTCGCGCAGCCGGCAGACCTCGAGCAGCTTGCGGGTCTGGGCCTCGATGCCCTTGGCGGCGTCGATCACCATGACCGCGGAATCGACGGCGGTCAGCGTGCGGTAGGTGTCCTCGCTGAAGTCCTCGTGGCCCGGCGTGTCGAGCAGATTGAAGACCAGGTCGCGGTAGCCGAAGGTCATGACCGAGGTGGTCACGGAAATGCCCCGCTTCTGCTCGATGGCCATCCAGTCCGAGCGCGCCCGGCGGCGCTCGCCCCGGGCCTTGACCTCGCCGGCCAGGTGGATCGCCCCGCCCATCAGCAGCAGCTTCTCGGTCAGGGTCGTCTTGCCCGCGTCCGGATGCGAGATGATGGCGAAGGTCCTGCGATTCCCGGCCTTGGCCGGGGCGGCAGGGCTCTCTGCAGGCGTGACGGTCTGGCTCATGACGGCGGCAGGACGCTCGGACATCGGGGGATGACGCTCATGTAATCCCCAAGCAGCCTGATATCAAAGGGTTTACGAAATGCTGCCCCCTCGCCGCTCCCCTCGCCCCGCTCGCCCCCCTGGCGGGGCTTGCCGGGGCCGGATTTCTGCTATGCTTCCACCATGGTCAATGGCGCCCGCCATAAGCCCAAGGTGATCCGAAACCGTCTGCTCGAACGCCGCGAGGAGCTGAGCCGCCTGAGCCGCGGGACGGCCGCCGCGCGCCGGCCGGTCGAGCTGGACCAGAGCCGGGTCGGCCGGCTCAGCCGCATGGACGCCCTGCAGGAGCAGGAGATGGCCAAGGACACCGAGCGCCGGCGGGACGGCGAGCTGCACCGGATCGACGCCGCCCTGAAGCGCCTCGAGGAGGGCGACTACGGCTGGTGCCTGAGCTGCGGCGAGCCGATCCCCGCGGCGCGCCTGGAACTGGATCCCACCGTGAGCCTCTGCGTCGACTGCGCCGAGCGCAGCTCGGCCGGCCATCACTAGAGACCCGGCCCCAAAAGTAAGGAGTTCAAGGCCATGAGCGAGCAGGAGCGCGCGCTGATCGTCGGCGCCGGGCGCGGCTTGAGCGCCGCCCTGGCCCGGCTCTGCGCGCAAGACGGCATGAAGGTGGCCCTGGCCGCCCGCAACACCGACAAGCTGGCCGAGCTGGCCGCCGAGACCGGCGCCAGCAGCCACGCCTGCGATGCCGGCGACCCGGCCTCGGTGGAAGCGCTCTTCGCCGCGCTGGACGCGGCCGGCGCCGCGCCCGACCTGGTGGTCTACAACCCCAGCTTCCGGACCCGGGGCCCGCTGGTCGAGCTCGACCCGGCGGCCGTCGAGACGTCGCTGCGGATCTCCTGCTTCGGCGGCTTCCTGGTCGGCCAGGCGGCGGCCAAGCGGATGATCCCGGCCGGCAAGGGCTCGATACTGTTCACCGGCGCCTCGGCCAGCGTCAAGGGCTACGCCGGCTCGGCGCCCTTCGCCATGGGCAAGTTCGGCCTGCGCGGCCTGGTCCAGTCGATGGCCCGCGAGCTGCAGCCCAAGGGCATCCACGTCGCCCACTTCGTGATCGACGGCGGCATCCTGGCCGGTGCCGACGACGGCAGCGACAAGAGCCTCAAGCCCGAGGCCATCGCCGAGACCTACCTCCATGTCCATCGCCAGCACCGCAGCGCCTGGACCTGGGAGGTCGAGCTGCGGCCCTGGGTCGAGACCTTCTAGACAAGCAAAGCCAACTTCTGGGGAGCGAAACATGAGCATCGAACGGCGCCACGTCGGCGATCGCATGAGCCAAATCGTCATCCACGGCGACACCGTCTACCTGGCCGGCCAGGTCGCGAGCGGCGCGCCCGGCGGGACCATGGCCGAGCAGACCCGCGACATCCTCGAGCGGATCGACGGCTACCTGGCCGAGGTCGGCAGCAACAAGAGGAAGGTCCTGCGCGCGACGATCTGGATCACCGACATGGCGCGCTTCAACGAGATGAACGAGGTCTGGGACGCCTGGGTGGTCGAGGGCGAGACCCCGGCGCGCGCCTGCGTCGAGTCGCAGCTCGCCAGCCCCGACTTCTGCGTCGAGATCAGCATCATCGCCGCCCGCTGAGGCTGCCGCCTTGCGGTGGGCCGACATGACATGACGCGACGAGCCAATCCCCTCCCCCCACGAGGGGGAGGGCCAGGGAGGGGGGCGCCCGGGCAAATTGCCCGGCCATCCGCAAAGCGACTCTTCGATCGGCGGACGCCGATCGCCCCCCTCCTCGATCCTCCCCCTCGCGGGGGGAGGAAGTGGGTTCGTGGCGGGGCCCACGACCTGCGGAGGTTCGCGGCATGAAGGTGCTGGTCCTCGGCGGCGGCATCGTCGGCGTTACGACGGCCTACATGCTGGCCGAGGACGGCCACGAGGTGACCGTGATCGAGCGCGAGGCGGCGGTGGCGCGCGGCACCAGCTACGCCAATGCCGGCCTGATGGCGCCGGGCCATGCCTATGCCTGGTCCTCGCCGCAAGCGCCGGGGATCATGTTCAAGTCGCTCTACCGCGGCGACCAGGCGATCCGCTTCAAGCCGAAGCTCGATCCGCGGCTCTGGGCCTGGACCTGGCTGTTCCTACGGCAGTGCAACGCCGAGGCGGCGCGGGTCAACAGCCTGCGCAAGCACCGGCTCTGCGTCTTCTCGCAGGAGGTCTTCCGCGCGCTCAAGGCCACGACGCCCCTCGCCTTCGACGGCCGCGAGGGCGGCCTGCTCTACCTCTACCGCAGCCAGGAGAGCTTCGAGCGCGGCGCGGCCAACACGCAGCTCCTGACCGACGACGGCCAGGCGCTGGAGATCATCGACCGCGAGCGCGCCGCCGAGATCGACCCGGCCCTGACGCCGGTCAAGGAGCGGATCGCCGGCGCCATCTACGCGCCGACCGACGAGAGCGGCGATGCCCGGCTGTTCACCGAAGCGCTGGCCGAGCGCGCCGCCGCGCGCGGCGTGACGCTGGCGACCGGGACGACCGTCCAGCGGATCGAGGCCGCGGGCGACCGCATCGCCGGCGTCGAGACCGACAAGGGCCGCCACGAGGCCGACGCCTACGTCCTGGCGCTCGGCTGCTGGAGCCCGGCCCTGGCCAAGCCCCTCGGCCTCAAGTTGCCGATCTATCCGATCAAGGGCTATTCGGTGACCCTGCCGAGCGGCGGCAACCGCCGCCGGCCGAGCATCGGCGGCGTCGACGAGGACAACCTGCTGGCCTACGCGCCCCTCGGCGACCGCCTGCGGGTCACCGCCATCGCCGAGTTCGCCGGCTTCGACAGCAGCCACAAGCCGGCCGACTTCGCGGGCATGCTGAAGGCCCTGCGCAGCCTCTTTCCCGAGGGCGGCGATTGGGACCGGCCGACCTACTGGGCGGGCCTCAGGCCGATGACGCCGGCGGGCACGCCGATCCTCGGCCGCGGCCGGCAGGCCAACCTCTTCCTCAACTGCGGCCACGGCCACATGGGCTGGACCATGGCCTGCGGCACGGCGCGCATCACCGCCGACCTGGTCGCCGGCCGGACTCCCGAGGTCGACCTTGAAGGCTTGACCTTCAACTAGAGCGTTTTCCGATCGGACGGCACCGGCCCGCTCCCCCTCCCGGCCACCCAATAGGATACTACCGTGGGTGGCCGGGAGGGGGAGTGGGCCGGTGCCGTGATTCCGCGTCAGCGGAAAACGCTATAGAGCCTCAGTGGCCTATCGATTCTTGAGGGCCAGTCTGCAGTTCGCCAACGAGGAACCAGGTTGCCATCTCGCCCCGCCCCTTGATGTGGGTCATGCCCCTTTCGACAAGATCAAACTCGTCCTTCAAGAGCTCGTAGGTCGACTGCGTCACCTGAATCCGGCCGCTCTCGCCTGTCGACTCCATGCGGCTGGCAATGTTCACCGCGTCACCCCACAGGTCGTAGATGAACTTCGATTTCCCGATCACGCCCGCAACCACAACGCCGGAGTTGATTCCCACGCGCAGCTCTAGCTGTATGTCGTTTTCCTTGGAGAACTCACCCGTGGCTTCAACCATCGCCAGCGCCATGCGCGCGATTGTCGGTGCATGGCCTTCCGATCGCTTAGGCAGTCCGGCGGCAACCATGTAGGCGTCCCCGATAGTCTTTATCTTCTCCAGACCTAACTCCAGCGCGAGATCGTCAAATCGGCTGAAAAGGCCATTCAGGACTCCGACAACCTGTTCTGCGTCCAAATCAGCCGCCAATTCCGTAAATCCAACGAGATCGGCAAAGAGGATCGAGACCTGGTCGTAGCTCTCGGCGATCGCATCGGGACTGCGCTTGAGCTCGGCAGCAACGGGTTCAGGGAGGATATTCAGAAGCAGGCCTTCCGCACGTTGGTGTTCTACAGCCAGCTTGTCCGCGCTGTCCTTCAACTGGTCCAGCATCCAGTTCACAGTCCTTCCGAGGATAGCAAGCTCGTCCTTTCCTCTCTCATTGACCCTTGCGCCGAGATCGCCGCTCGTGCCGATTGCCGCTACTTCTCCGCCAAGACGGCTCAGCCGGCGCAAAACGATCCGGTCCAGCAAGACAACCACCGTGACCGTCAAGACGACCCCGGCGGCAATCAACGCGATCAGCAGAATGTTCAAACTGCGCGTCCCTGCCTTGTAGATCGTTCGAGGCAACGTCGCGGATACGACAAGGACGGGCTCACCAGCAGCGTCGTCGAACAGAAGATGCCCTCGAATTGCGTTTTCATCGACGATCTCTAGACGGGACTTGCGCTGCTGCGGATGGCTTTCGTCGCCATTCGGCACTCGGCCCGCGCCCGACTGGACCGAGGCGACCAGCTCCTGGAATCCTCTGTTGCCCTTTTTCAGCAATTCCAGATCGAGCTGGGTTTGATTTTCGAGCTCGTTGAGCTTTGCGTTGTCGAGATAGCGGCCCATCACAAGGCTGCCTCGCGGCATGCCGCTGTCATCGCTTTTCAGGATCGGCGCCACGGCGGCCATGAGGAGTCTTCCACCAAGCTCCAAGAACCCAAACACTTCGCGGTCGGCCGACCTTGCGCTGATCAGCGGCGAAGCGGGCTGGAAGGCACCAACAAGACCGGAACTGAGCTCGACGGCCTCTTCGTCCTCAAAATCCACTTCAATACCGTGCAAGAGACCGCCGGTCTCAGAGAGGAGGAGAATCGTGTGGATATCAAGGTCGAGCGGCGTCAGCGGCCCCAGGTTGACGTCGATGAATTTCTGGTTGAGGTCTTCTGCAAACTGGTAGGTATCATCCCAGGATGCGTAGTCAGCCGCGACGAAGGCTAGCTGCCTAAGATCACTGACAACTGTCTCGCGCACCCTGTTGAGATTCTTCTCAGCATCATCGCGTTCGATTTGCCTGAATGTTGCCAGTTGCTGATAGGAAATGAACTGGTGAAGGGCGACGGTCGATAGAGCAAGGACCACCGTTACGATAGAGATAGTACGCCAGCGAATCGACATGCCTGCTCTCTGGATGATTGCGGCTGGTGGTATCGCCCTTTTCGCCTAAGAGGCCATCTTCGAATTATCGCGCTATGCGGGTCATCCTATCATGACTTCGACCATGGCGGCCTGAACACTGACAAGAACTGTCTGATCTTCGGCGAACTTGGGACCCGGTCCGGCCGCTTCCCAGCTCAATGCCCAGCCGCAGCGGCCTGATCCCGTCCAAAACCCCTCGCGCTTGTCGGGGCGGGTCCTGCAGGCTTGGGCATTGCAGCGCGGAGCAAGAGCGACCCCCGGCTCGTTGAGAGGCAGCCAAAGCCGGAAAGGCGAACGACGCCGCCGGGATCTTCATATCCCATTCGGGTAAGGCGCGGGCCTGACAGCGCCCTCCCGAACGCACTGCCGGACTTGATCCGAGGGTCCATCGACGAAGCGGTCTCGGACCTCGATCGATTGCCGGAAACGCGAGGCGCCCGGGCTTTGCCTGCCCGCCAATGACACCGTGAAGACAATGCCGAGAACAAGCTATTGATCTCTATGGCACCAATTTCGGTCAGGCTCTCGGAGGCCGTCCTGGGCTAGACTGTCCCCATCCGGCGCAGCGGGAGAGAGACCATGGCCCCGAAGCAGGCGATTGCCGAGCGCGAGACGGCTGAGCGAGAGATGGCCGAGCCCTTGGCGCTCGACCTGCACCACCTGCCCTTCGAGACCGACGCCGGGCTCGACGCCCGGGCCACGGTCGGCCTGCTGGTGCTGGCCAGCGACCGGGTCATCGAGGCCGAGTTCCGCCGGGTCTTCGAGCGCTGCAAGGTCGCGCTCTACCACAGCCGCATCTACAACGACCCGGCGATCACGCCCGAGACCCTGAAGCGCATGGAGCAAGGCCTGGCCGCCTCGGCCGACCTGATCGCGCCGGGCGTCGCGCTCGACGTGGTCGGCTACGGCTGCACCTCGGCCTCGATGGTGATCGGCGAGGCGCGGGTCGCCGAGCGGATCCGCGAAGCCCGGCCGGGGGTCGCCTGCACGACGCCGATGACCGCGGCCTTCGCCGCCTTCGCGGCCCTCGGCGTCGAGCGGGTCGCACTGCTGACGCCCTACATCGACGAGATCAACCAGGCCATGCGCCGACACATCGAGGCGCAGGGCTTCCGGGTCACCGCCAAGGGCTCCTTCAACGAGGAGGACGATCCGACGGTCGCCCGCATCACCCTGGAGTCCGTGCAAGAGGCGGCGCAGCGGCTCGGCGTGTCGGACGCGGTCGAGGGCGTCTTCGTGTCCTGCACCAACCTGCGGCTGATGGACGGCGCCGCCGCCCTGGAGGCGGCGCTCGGCAAGCCGGTCACCTCGAGCAACCACGCCATGGCCTGGCACTGCCTGCGCCTGGCCGGCGTCGCGGACTCCCTGCCCGACTTCGGCCGGCTCTTCACCCTCGGCCTCGACGGCCGGGCGACGCCGGGGTGATGGCGGCATGACGGCCGCGGCGGAGGACGGCGACTCGAAGGGCGGCGATCCCAAGGGCTTCCTCGGGCGGGTCTACGGCGCCCGGAGCCGGGACGAGCTGCGGGCGATCTACGACGACTGGTCGGAGAGCTACGAGGCGGACCTGGTCGGCTGGGGCTATATCGGCCCGAGCCTGAACTGCGGCCTGATCTCCCGACACGTGCCGCGCGACCGGGGGCCGCTGCTCGATGCCGCCTGCGGCCCGGGCAACCTCGGCCGGCTGCTGCACCTGCTGGGCTACCGCGCGCTGGTCGGCATCGACATCTCCGCGGGCATGCTGGCCAAGGCCGAGGCCCGCGGCATCTACCAGGCCTGCCGGGCCATGGCGCTGGGCGAGCCGCTAGACTTCCCCGACGACCACTTCGTCGCCGCGGTCGCCGCCGGCGTCTTCACCGCCGGCCATGCCGGGCCGGAGGGCTTCGACGAGCTGGTCCGCGTGGTCCGCCCCGGCGGCCACCTGGTCTTCAGCCTCTCCTCCGCGGTCTACGAGGCCCAGGGCTTCAAGGCCAAGCTCGACGCGCTGACAGACACGGGCGCGATCGGCCTGGTCGACTCGACGGACTGGACCTTCGTCATCACCCGCTACCCCGGCGACACGCCGCCGCAGCACCGGCTGTTCGTCTACGGGGTCCGGTGATGGCAATGACCGAGGACCAGATCCGGGCGGCCGCCAGCCACCTGGCCCGAGCGCGGCTCGGCGGGCCGCTGACATCCCGGCCCGACGCCACACTAGTGCCTGCCACGATATCAGAGGCTTACAGGGTGCAGTTCGCCCTCGAAGAGATCTTGAACGCCGAGGGCTTCGGGCCGGTGATCGGCCACAAGATCGGCTGCACCACGCCGGTCATGCAGGCCTACCTGAACATCGACCATCCCTGCGCCGGCCAGGTCCACGAGGGCTTCGTGCACCGCGAGACGGGCCAGGTCAGCCTGGCCGACCACCACCCCTTCGGCCTGGAGTTCGAGATCGCGGCGATCCTGGGCGAGGACTTGCCGGCCGGCGGCGCGCCCTACGACCGGGACAGCGTCGGCGCCGCCGTCGCCGGGCTGGCCGGCGCCCTCGAGCTGGTCGAGGAGCGCTACGAGGACCGGCCCAGCTTCCCGCCGACCCTGATGGTGGCCGACGACTTCTTCAACGTCGGCGTGGTGCTCGGCCCGCCGCAGGAAGACTGGCGGGACCTCGACCTGGGCGCGGTGCGCGGCCGCGCCATCGTCGACGGCGAGACCGTCGACCAGGGCCAGGGCCGCGACATCCTGGGCCATCCCCTGGAGGCCTTGGCCTGGCTCGCCAACCTGCGCGCCGAGCTCGGCCGGCCGCTTCAGGCGGGACAGTTCGTCATGCTCGGCAGCGTGATCCGAACCCGTATGTTCGAGCGCCCCGCCCGGGTCGAGGCGGCGCTTGAAGGCCTGAGCCGCGCGGCGATAGAGCTGGTCGCCTAGATCAGGCCACCAGGTTGGCGGCGCCGATCAGGACCATGCTGCCGATCGCCATGACCAGCAGCGGCAGCTCGATGGTCGGGTGCAGGTCGGCGACGTCCTGCTGCGAGACGACCAGGCCGAGGCAGATCAGCAGCACCGCGACCAGGGCCAGCTCGGTCTGGCGCATGGCGAAGGCCAGGATGCCGCAGGGAATGCCGAGGTTCTGCAGGAACATCGGCGTCAGGGGCAGCGCCAGGGCCCGGCGCACGGGCGGCTCCTCGAGGACCAGCCGCCAGAAGATCACCGCCATGATCGAGAGATAGACGCCGACGCTGAGGGCGACGCAGGCGGCCGCCAGATCTCCGAACAAACTGCCCATGACCAACCCCTGACTGGCCGCCTGCCCTGGCGGCGTTTGTATGATTGCTTGGCGGCTTTAGGATTTCGCCGCGTGCCTTGGGGTCGAATATTACAACTTTCCTAAAAGAACAATCTAGTGATTTCTATCGTTAACACGAAATCTTGGGTTGTTAACGATTTATGGTTAATAAAACCAAGAACAAAGCCGCGATGTCTCGGAGGGAAAGGCGTCGTCAGGCGCCTTCTGCCAGATCCTGCAGGGCCTCGTCGTCGAGCAGGCGGATCCGGTTGCCGGATTCGGCGCTGATGATGCGGTCGCGCTTGAGCTGGGTGAAAGAGCGGCTGACCGTCTCGGTGGTCAGGCCGAGGTAGTCGCCGATGTCGCTGCGGCTCATCGGCACCAGCACCGGGTTGCCGTTCTGGCCACGGCGGGCGGCGGCCCGCGAGAGCATCAGCAGGAACGAGGCCAGGCGCTCCTTGGCGGTCTTGCGGCCGAGCAGGAGCATCTGCTCCTGGGCGACCATCAGCTCGTGCTTGGCCATGCCGAGCAGGCGCTCTTCCATCTGCGGGAAGCGCTTGAGCAGCGATTCGAGCTTCGACTTCGGATAGCTGCAGAGCGCGCTGTGGGTCACCGCCTCGGCGCTGTAGGCGTAGGTCTCGTCGTGGGCCAGGCCGAGGAAGTCGCCGGGGAAGAGGAAACCGGTCACCTGGCAGCGGCCGTCCGGCAGCAGCTTGTAGACCTTCATGGTGCCGGCGGTGACGCTATAGACGGAGCGGGCCTCGTCGCTCTCCTGGAACAGGCATTGGCTCGGCGCCAGCTCGACGTGGGAGACGATGTCCGAGAGATGCCGCAGCTCTTCCTCGGCCAGGGCGGCACAGACGGTCAGGTGCCGGACGGCGCAGGCCTCGCAGGGCGAGGTGCTCAGCGCCGCTCCCCGCCGGGACACGGCTTCGGACAATCTACCGACTTGGCCGCTCGAAGGAGACAGTCTTGCGTTCGACATCGATTCCGCCCAGGCCCAGACCGCAATGGTGGCGGTTGATCGCAGTCCTGGCAACGGCAAATGGCGGAATTCGCGTTCAGATTG
>JANQLT010000069.1 GCA_028280455.1 Kiloniellales bacterium | reverse complement strand
TCCCGCGGCGTGAGGGACGCCAGCACCCGCGTTGTGGTCTCTTTCAGGTTCTCCTGGATCGCTGAATCAAGCGGCAGGACGGCGTTTTTGTCCTCGATGAAATCGCCAAGCTGCGAGTCCTCTTCGTCGCCAATCGGCGTCTCCAAGGAAATCGGTTCCTTGGCGATCTTCATCACCTTGCGGACCTTCTCGAGCGGCATTTGCAGCTTCTCGGCCAGTTCTTCCGGCGTCGGTTCGCGGCCGATCTCGTGCAGCATCTGGCGCGACGTGCGCACCAGCTTGTTGATCGTGTCGATCATATGCACGGGGATACGGATGGTCCGCGCCTGGTCGGCAATCGAACGGGTGATCGCCTGGCGGATCCACCAGGTGGCGTAGGTCGAAAACTTGTAGCCGCGCCGGTACTCGAACTTGTCGACCGCCTTCATCAGGCCGATGTTGCCCTCCTGGATCAGGTCCAGGAACTGCAGGCCGCGGTTGGTGTACTTCTTGGCGATCGAGATCACCAGGCGCAGGTTGGCCTCGACCATCTCGGTCTTGGCGCGGCTGGCCTCGCGCTCGCCGGTCTTGACGGTGGTGACGATGCGCCGGAACTCGGCGATCGGCAGGCCGGTGTCGGCGGCGATCGCCGCGATGTCCTTGCGGATCGCCTTGATGTCGTCGCCGTGCTTCTCGGCGAAGGGCTTCCAGCCCTTGCCGGTCAGCCGCTTGACCCGGCTGACCCAGCGCGGATCGAGCTCGCGGCCGAGGTAGAACTTGAGGAACTCCTCGCGGCTGACGCCGGACTTCTCGGCCAGGCGCAGCAGCTTGCCCTCGAGGTTGATGAGGCGCTTGTTCAGGCCGTAGAGCTGGTCGACGAGCTGTTCGATGCGGGCGTTGTTGAAGTGCAGGCTGGTCATCTCCTCGACCAGCTCGTGCTTCAGGTTGCCGTAGCGGGTCTCGGTCTGCTTCGGGACCTGCTCGCCCTTCTGCATCAGGCCGATGCGCTTCTCCTGGGCGCGCGCCAGCTTCTTCTCGATGCCGGCGATGCGCTCCAGGTGCTCGAGCACCTGCGGCCGCAGCGCGGCCTCCATGGCGGCCAGCGAGAGGTTGGTCTCGTCGTCGTCGTCGGCGCCGTCCTCGCTCTTGGACTCGCCCTCCTCGCCCTCTTTCTCGCTTTTCTCGCCGCTTTCGCTCTCGCTCTGGCTTTCGCTTTCTTCCTCTTCGTCTTCAGCGTCCTCGCCCGCCTCCTCGGCGGCCTCGGCCTTGCGCATGTCGTCGTCGACCGGCCCGCCGCCGTAGGTGGCGTCGAGGTCGATGATGTCGCGCAGCAGGATCTGCTCCTCGACCAGGGCGTCGTGCCAGGCCATCAGCGCCTTGGTGGTCAGCGGGCTTTCGCAGATGCCGCCGATCATCTTCTCGCGGCCGGCCTCGATGCGCTTGGCGATGGCGATCTCGCCCTCGCGCGACAGTAGCTCGACGGAGCCCATCTCGCGCAGGTACATGCGCACCGGGTCGTCGGTGCGGCCGATGTCCTCGTCGTCGAGGTTGCCGGCGGCGCCGGAGCTGCTCTTCTCCTTGGCCGGCGCTTCCGCCTCGTCGTCGTTGGCGGCGTCCTCTTGTTCCTCGTTCTCGATGACGTTGACGCCCATCTCGGAGAGCATCGCCATCGTGTCCTCGATCTGCTCGGAGGACATCTCGTCGGGCGGCAGGACCTCGTTCAGCTCGTCATAGGTGATGTAGCCCCGCTCCTTGGCCTTCTGGACCATCTTCTTGACGGCCGCGATGGTGACGTCCATCAGCGGGCCGTCGGAGCCCTCTTCGCGCGTCTCGCTGGCCTCGCTGGCCACATTCGCTTTTGCTGTCGCTGCCATACGCCCTTTGCCCGCTTGCCCCACAGCCGCTCGATAGTGGGGGCCACTTAACCATAAAGCTCTCAAGCCAACCTTAAGAAAAGGCTAGCTTTTGCTTCGCTCCTTGCTGGTGTCGCCGGACCGTACGCCGGGTACGGTCGCCGGACCGCCACGCTCCCCCTCTGGCACGGGTCCCAAAGACGGCAATCCCGAGGCTCAGTCAATAGACCTCGGTGGCCTCGTCCCGGGTCCGCCGCTCGGCCAAGCGGCCGAAAAACGGGCCCCATGCGGCCTTGACCTCGGCGGGGGCGGCCTCGGGCCTCGCGAAGGGCCCAACTTTGTAGACGCGCCAATGCAGTAGGTCGGCCAGGAGCCCGGAAAAACCCTGGTCGCAGAGGTGGCCATGAATCGCGCTTCTGTCAAGGTCTTCGTGGTAGGCCGCGAGGTCCAGGAGGGCGGCCAGAAGCCGGCCCAAATCGCGGTTCTCCAGGCTCAGCGCGGCCAAGGGCTCGGCGGTCTCGAACAGCAGCTCGGGGTGGTTCACCAGGGCCGCCAGCAGGATCTGCTCGTGGCGCAGCCGGCCCAGCGTCGCCGGCCGGTTGCGGCTCAGCGGCGGCACCGTGACGTCGGGATCGCCGCGCCGGTCGAGCCGCCGCTCGGGCCGGCCGAAGCCGTTGCGCCCGGCGCGCCGGCCCGGCCCGCCGCGGCCCTGCGCCGGCCGCTCGCCGCGGCCGGGGCGGCGGAACAGGGCGTCCAGGCGCGCCTGCATCTCGTCCCAATAGGCCGACTGCACCTCCTTGTCGGCGATCCGGTTGAGCCGCTCGCGCAGGTCGCGGCGCAGGCCGGCCCGGCGCTCGGGCGTGTCCAGCGGCCGGCCCTCGAGCGCCAGGTGCCAGACCAGGTCGACCAGCGGCAGGGCGTCCTGCAGCAGCCCGCGCAGGGCCGAGGGGCCCTGGCGGCGGACCAGGCTGTCCGGGTCCTCGCCGGCCGGCAGCAGGGCGAAGCGCAGGGACTGGCCGGGCTTCAGCAGGGGCAGGGCGCGCTCGGCGGCGCGGCCGGCGGCGCGCCGGCCGGCCTCGTCGCCGTCGAGGCAGAGCACCGGCTCGGCGACGAAGCGCCAGGCCAGGCCGATCTGCTCCTCGGTCAGGGCCGTGCCGAGGGGTGCCACGGCCGCCGGGAAGCCGGCCTCGGCCAGGGCGATGACGTCCATGTAGCCCTCGACCAGCAGCAGTTCGCCGCTGCTGCGCGCGGCCTGCCGGGCCTTCGGCAGGTTGTAGAGCAGGTGGCCCTTGTGGAACAGCGGCCCGTCCGGCGAGTTCAGGTACTTGGCCCGCGACTCGCCGAGGGTGCGGCCGCCGAAGGCGATGACCCGCTCGCGGCTGTCGGTGATCGGAAAGACCACCCGGTTGAAGAGGTAGTCGCGCGGCTCGGGCTCCGGCGCGCCGCCGGCCTCCTCCGGCTCCGGCAGCTTGATCAGGCCGGCCTCGGCCAAGAGGCTGTCGCCGAAGCCCTGGGCCGCCAGGGCCCGGCGCAGCGCGCCCCGCTCCGGCGGCGCGTAGCCCAGGCGAAAGGCCCGCACCGTGGCGGGGCTGAGGCCGCGCCGCTCCAGGTAGGCCCGCGCCTCCGCGCCGCCGACCGCGGCGAGCTGCGCCTCGTACCATCCCGCCGCCGCCTCGACCGTCGCCAGGAGCTGCTCGCGGTGGTCGCGCGTCTCCTTCGACTCGCTGCTCTCGCGCGGCACCGCGAGGCCCGCGGCACCGGCCAGGCGCTCGACCGACTCCGGGAAGGCCAGGCCTTCGGTGTTCATCAGAAAGCTGATGGCGTCGCCGTGGGCGCCGCAGCCGAAGCAGTGGTAGAAGCCCTTGTCCTCGCTGACCGTGAAGGAGGGCGTCTTCTCGTTATGGAAAGGGCAGAGCCCGACATGCTCGCGGCCGCGCCGGGTCAGCTTGACCCGCCGGCCGATCAGCTCGGCCAGGTTGGTGCGCGCGCGCAGCTCGTCGAGGAATCCGGGCGGGAAAGCCATGGTGACGCTCTTCGGGTTCGCCGGCCAAGCTAGGCTTGGCGCCGCCGGGCTTCATGCCGAACAAAGACCGAACATACCATGGATTCGGTGCGCAGCCCTATGGACAGGGCCGGTGCAAGACTGTGGGCCGGGACCCGACAATACTGTGGACAAGGGCCACAAAAGACTGATGTGACAGAGTTTTTCGGCTCGGGGGCGCGACTTTTGCACAGGCCTCGTCACGGGACCCTCTTGTCCCGACGGCGCCCGGCCGGGCCCGGCCTCAGCGCTCGAGGCTCTTGAGGGCTTCCCGGGCCGCCAGGCGCATGGCCGCCTTGTCCTCGCCGAGGCGCGCGGAGACCAGCAGGCCCTGGGCGATCGTCATCAGGTAGGCCGTCAGCGCCATCAGGTCGCGCCCAGGCTCCAGCTCGCCCGCCTCCTGCGCCCAGACCAGGCGGAACTGCACCAGGGTCTTCATCTCGCCCAGGCGGCCCTTGAGGGTCGTGGCGAGCTCCGGATCGCTGCCGGCCAGCTCGAAGGCGGTGTTGGTGACGAGGCAGCCGCCGAGCCGGCCGTTCTCGTCCGGTCGTTGGTCGTCGGCGCCGGAGGCCTCGATCATCGCCTCGAAGAGGGCCTCCAGGCAGTCCGGCAGCGGCTGGTCGAAGACGGTGATGAACAGCTCCTTGTAGGAGCGGCTCTCCATGTACTGGTCGACGCAGCGCAGGAAGAGGCTGCGTTTGTCGCCGAAGGCCTTGTAGAGGCTGCCCGGCTTGACGCCGGTCGCCGTGGCGATGTCCTGGATCGAGGTCGCCTGGTAGCCGCTGGCCCAGAAGCGCTCGCCCGCCGCCCGCAGCGCCGTCTCGACATCGAACTCACGCGGTCGCGCCATGCTCTTCCCTACCCCATTGGACCGACACGCGCCGGCCGATGATCCCATTATCCGTCCTGGGGCACCTTGATGCAAAGTGCCGGGCCTACTCGGGCCGGGCTATGGCGATGGTCGGCGTGGCCGTCGCGCCGCGGCGCCGTGGCGCGCTGCCGACGCAGGCCTCAGGCCAGGCGCTCCTTGACGATGGCGCTGGCCTTGCCGAAGTCCATGCGGCCCGCGAAGCGCTCCTTCAAGGCGCCCATGACCCGGCCCATGTCCTTGATCGAACTGGCTTCCAGCTCGGTCATGATCTCGCCGATGGCGCCGTTCATCTCGGCCTCGCCGAGTCGCTTCGGCAGGAAGCGCTCGATCACCTCGATCTCCTTGGCTTCCTTCTCGACCAGCTCGGGGCGCCCGCCCTGGCGGTAGAGGTCCATGGCGTCGCGGCGCTGGCGCACCATCTTCTGCAGCATCTCGAGGATCTCCTCCTCGACGATGCCGTCGCAGTTGCCCTTGCCGCGGGCGGCGATGTCGCGGTCCTTGAGCGCGGCCAGGATCAGGCGCAGCGTCGTCACCGCGATCTGCTCCTTGGCCTTCAGCGCGGTCTTCAGCGCGTCGTTCAGTTCGCTCCGCAACATGCCTGAACCTCCCGGCGGTGGCGGCAGGGGCGCGAGCCTAGCGAAATCGCTTGGCGATGGCAAAGACTCTGAATCCACATAAAGCCATTGATATTGTTGCGGTTTTTGAGGCGCCCCGGGCTTGACCCAGGGCCGGCCATCCCGTAAACAGAGACGGCTTTCAGAGGCCTCTCGGGCCCGATTCTCGATCGGAGTCTGTGCCCTCAGAGGTTAACGGATGCTTGCCGAGAGCGCCCTTGGGTCGCGGCCGACGCGACCCGGACTGCCCGCCGGAACGCCAGTTCGGGTGCCCAGCCGGGGTGCTGAGAACCGCGGCGCAGTGGACACCCGCGATGAATGACGTAAGCGCCCTGCACCGCCCCGCCCAGACGAGCGGGGGTCAACTTTCCGCGAGCCCAGCCAGAGGTCAGGCCGCCAGCGGCGCCCTGGTGCTGGCGGACGGCACGGTCCTGCGCGGCCAGGGGCTCGGCGCGGTCGGCCGGGCGGTCGGCGAGGTCTGCTTCAACACCTCGATGACCGGCTACCAGGAGATCATGACCGATCCCTCCTATGCGGGTCAGATCATCACCTTCACCTTCCCGCACATCGGCAACGTCGGCGCCAACCACGAGGACCTCGAGGCGACGACGCCGAACGCCCGCGGCGTGGTGCTGCGCGCCGACATCACGCGGCCCTCGAACTGGCGCGCCGCCGGCCACCTCGATGCCTGGCTCAAGTCCCAGGGCCTGGTCGGCCTCTGCGGCCTCGACACCCGCGCCCTGACCGCCCGGATCCGCGACCGGGGCGCGCCCCACGCGGTCATCGCCCACGACCCCGAGGGCGCCTTCGACCTCGAGGCCCTGCGCGCCGAGGCGGCGGCCTGGCCGGGGCTCGCCGGCATGGACCTGGCCGCCGAGGTGACCTGCCGGCAGACCTACGGCTGGGACGAGACCCGCTGGGCCCTGGGCGAGGGTTACGGCCGCCAGCACGCGCCGCGGCACCGGGTCGTCGCCGTCGACTTCGGCGCCAAGCACAACATCCTGCGCTGCCTGGCCTCGGCCGGCTGCCAGGTCACCGTGGTGCCGGCCGAGGCAGGGCCCGAGGACATCCTGCGCCACCGGCCCGACGGCATCTTCCTGGCCAACGGCCCCGGCGACCCGGCGGCGACCGGCGTCTACGCCGTGCCGACCGTCAAGGCGCTGCTGGAGACCGGCCTGCCGATCTTCGGCATCTGCCTGGGCCACCAGATCCTCGCCCTGGCGCTCGGCGCGCGGACCGAGAAGATGCACCTCGGCCACCGCGGCGCCAACCACCCGGTCAAGGACCTGACCACCGGCAAGGTCGAGATCACCAGCCAGAACCACGGCTTCGTCGTGGTCGAGGACTCGCTACCGGCCGGGGTCGAGCCGACCCACGTCTCGCTGTTCGACGGCAGCAACGAAGGCATCCGCCTCAAGGACCGCCCGGTCTTCTCGGTGCAGTACCACCCCGAAGCCTCCCCCGGCCCGCAGGACAGCCACTATCTCTTCGAGCGCTTCGTCGAGATGATCGAGTCGGTCAAAGCGACGAGATGAGAGGCTGTCTCACAACCGACATTTGGCCCGCACTCCTGGAGTCCTCCCCCCTTGTGGGGGAGGATGGCCGCGCAAGCGGTCAGGAGGGGGGAGCGCCGAAGGCGCAGGTCGGCGCTGAGCTGAGGATATGGTCTCCGGCAGGGCAAGGGCGCTACGCCGCAACCCGACGGAAGCCGAGAAGCGCTTGTGGTGGCGCCTCAGAAGCAAGCAACTTTGCGGCTGTCGCTTTCGCCGCCAAGCACCGATCGGCCGCTACGTCGTCGACTTCGTCTGCTATGCGCCTCGGCTCGTCATCGAGCTCGATGGCGGTCAGCACGATGCGCAAAGGCATCGCGACGAAAGGCGTACGCGCTGGCTCGAGGGTGAGGGCTTTCGCGTGTTGCGATTCTGGAACAACGAGGTTCTGGAGAACATCGGCGGCGTCGTGCAGCGCATCGAAGCCGCCCTGCAAAACGAAAACACCCCCCACCCTGACCCTCCCCCACAAGGGGGGAGGGAATAGGGATCAGCAGCCTTCGACGTTCTGCTTTGCCACCGCCTCGCTCGCCAATGTCGCGAGCGCGGCCTGTGAATCGCGAAACGCGTTGGCCCAGCGTTGGTCGTCTTCGATCTCAGCCAGGATGAGCGCCGCCAAGGCGTCCTGCTCGTCGTCCGGCAATCCCGAGGCTAAGTCGAAGACCTTTTTCAGAAGCTCGGTCATAGCCGAAGTCTACCACAGTTTCGGACATGTCTGGCGACCAGGATCCATAGAGACCGCATGCCCAAACGCACTGACATAGAGTCGATCGTCATCATCGGGGCCGGGCCGATCGTCATCGGTCAGGCCTGCGAGTTCGACTATTCCGGGGCGCAGGCCTGCAAGGCGCTACGCGCCGAGGGCTACCGGACGATCCTGGTCAACTCGAACCCGGCGACGATCATGACCGACCCCGGCTTGGCCGACGCCACCTACGTCGAGCCGATCACGCCGGAGGTCGTCGCCAAGATCATCGAGCGCGAGAAGCCGGACGCCCTGCTGCCGACCATGGGCGGACAGACCGCGCTCAACGTCGCCATGGCGCTGGCCGACGAGGAGGTGCTGATCAAGCAGGGCGTCGAGCTGATCGGCGCCGACCGCCTGGCCATCGCCCGGGCCGAGGACCGCGAGCTGTTCCGCCAGGCGATGGACAACATCGGCCTCAAGATGCCGCGCAGCGTGGTGGTCGCCACCGAGGACGAGGCGCGCGCCGCGCTCAAGCTCGTCGGCCTGCCGGCCATCGTCCGGCCCTCCTTCACGCTCGGCGGCACCGGCGGCGGCATCGCCTACAACAGCGAAGACTACATGGCCGTGGTCATGGGCGGCATCGACGCCTCGCCGGTGCGCGAGGTGCTGGTCGAGCAGTCGGTGCTCGGCTGGAAGGAGTACGAGATGGAGGTGGTCCGCGACCGCGCGGACAACTGCATCATCGTCTGCTCGATCGAGAACGTCGACCCGATGGGTATCCACACCGGCGACTCCGTGACCGTCGCGCCGGCGCTGACCCTGACGGACAAGGAATACCAGATCATGCGCGACGCCTCGATCGCCTGCCTGCGGGAGATCGGCGTCGACACCGGCGGCTCGAACGTGCAGTTCGCCGTCAATCCCGAGGACGGCGAGCTGGTCGTCATCGAGATGAACCCGCGCGTCTCGCGTTCCTCCGCGCTGGCCTCCAAGGCCACCGGCTTCCCGATCGCCAAGGTCGCCGCCAAGCTCGCCGTCGGCTACACGCTCGACGAGCTCGACAACGACATCACCAAGGTCACGCCGGCCTCCTTCGAGCCGACCATCGACTACGTGGTCACCAAGATCCCGCGCTTCACCTTCGAGAAGTTCCCCGGCGCCGAGCCCAACCTGACGACCTCGATGAAGTCGGTCGGCGAGGCCATGGCGATCGGCCGCAGCTTCCCGGAGTCGCTGCAGAAGGCTTTGCGCTCGATGGAGACCGGCCTGACCGGCCTCAACGACCTGGGGCCGCCCGAGCCCGTCGGCGGCGGCGACCCGACCGACCGGGACGCGTTGATCGCCGCCCTCACCGCGCCGCTGCCGGACCGCCTGCTGCGCGTCGCCCAGGCCCTGCGCCACGGCGTCGAGCAGGAGGCGATCCACCGGGCGACCAGGATCGATCCCTGGTTCATCGAGCAGATCGCCGACATCGTCGCCGCCGAGAGCGAGCTGCGCGAGAACGGCCTGCCGGAGGACGCGGCCGCGCTGAACGCGCTCAAGCAGCTCGGCTTCTCCGACGCCAGGCTGGCCGAGCTGGTCGGGCTCGACGAGACCGCGGTGACGGCGAAGCGGCAGGCGCTCGCCGTCGGCCCGGTCTACAAGCGGATCGACACCTGCGCCGGCGAGTTCCCCTCGGTCACGCCCTACATGTACGCCGCCTACGAGCACGGCTTCGCCGACGGCGCGCCGGCCTGCGAGGCCGAGCCCAGCGGCCGCGACAAGGTCATGATCCTCGGCGGCGGGCCGAACCGCATCGGCCAGGGCATCGAGTTCGACTACTGCTGCGTCCATGCCGCCTACGCCCTGGCCGAGGCCGGCCTCGAGACCATCATGGTCAACTGCAACCCGGAGACCGTCTCGACCGACTACGACACCTCCGACCGGCTCTACTTCGAGCCCCTGACGGCGGAGGACGTCATCGAGATCGCCCGGGTCGAGAGCCGGCGAGGCCGGCTCAAGGGCGTGATCGTGCAGTTCGGGGGCCAGACGCCCTTGAAGCTGGCCCAGGCGCTGGAAGCAGCCGAGGTGCCGATCCTCGGCACCTCGCCCGACGCCATCGACCTGGCCGAGGACCGCCGGCGCTTCCAGGAGCTGCTGTCCAGGCTCGGCCTGCGCCAGCCCGACAACGGCACGGCGACGACCGCCGAGGAGGCCCGCGCGGTCGCCGAGCGGCTCGGCTATCCGGTGCTGCTGCGGCCCTCCTACGTGCTCGGCGGCCGGGCCATGGAGATCGTCCACGACAGCGCGCAGCTCGAGCGCTACGTCGGCACCGCGGTCCAGGTCTCGGGACGCAACCCGGTGCTGATCGACCGCTACCTGAGCGACGCCATCGAGGTCGACGTCGACGCGGTGGCCGACGGCGAGTCGGTGGCGATCGCCGGCATCATGGAGCACATCGAGGAGGCCGGCATCCACTCCGGCGATTCGGCCTGCGCCCTGCCGCCCCATTCGCTCGACCAGGCGACCATCGACGAGATCGGCCGGCAAACGGAAGCGCTGGCGCTCGGCCTCGGCGTGGTCGGCCTGATGAACGTGCAGTTCGCCGTGCGCGACGGCGAGATCTACATCCTCGAAGTCAACCCGCGGGCCAGCCGCACCGTGCCCTTCGTCGCCAAAGCGACCGGCGTGCCCTACGCCAAGGTCGCCGCGCGCGTCATGGCCGGCGCCAAGCTCGCCGAGTTCGACCTGGCGCGCGGGCGCAACGGCCACGTGGCGGTCAAGGAAGCGGTCTTCCCCTTCTCGCGCTTCCCCGGCGTCGACGTGGTGCTCGGCCCGGAGATGAGATCGACCGGCGAGGTCATGGGCCTCGACCACGACTTCCCGAGCGCCTTCCTGAAGTCGCAGCTCGGCGCCGGCCTCAGCCTGCCGCAGGGCGGCACGGTCTTCATCTCGGTCAAGGACCGGGACAAGACGGCGATGGTGCCGCTGGCCCGCAGCCTGCGCGCCATGGGCTTCGAGATCCTGGCGACCCAGGGCACGGCGAGCCACCTGAGCGAGGCGGAGGTCGAGGTCAAGGTCATCAACAAGGTGAGCCAGGGCCGCCCGCACATCGTCGACGCGATGAAGTCGAGCGAAGTGCAACTGGTTTTCAACACCAGCGAGGGGGCCAAGGCGATCGCCGACTCCTTCGACCTGCGGCGCACCGCCCTGACCCACCGGATCCCCTACTACACCACGGTTTCCGGGGCCCAGGCGGCGGTCAAGGCCATCGAAGCCCTGCGCAGCGGCCAGCTTGAAGTGGCCCCGCTGCAGGATTATTTTAGGGGTTCGTTTTAAGAAGGGCGCAATATCGGGGCGTTACGGTCCTCGTTTCCCCCCAAAATGGCGCCCGGCCCATATCCCTAAAGAGATCGAGCCATGAACGATAGGGTTCCGATGACGGCCAGTGGCCTGGCCTCCATGCAGGAAGAGCTCAAGCAGCTCAAGAACGTTGCCCGCCCGGAGGTGATCCGCTCGATCGCCGAGGCCCGCGAGCACGGCGATCTCTCGGAAAACGCGGAATATCACGCGGCGCGCGAGCGGCAGTCCTTCATCGAGGGCCGGGTGGCCGAGCTCGAGGACAAGATGGCCCGGGCCGAGGTCATCGACGTCAGCAAGCTCTCCGGCAAGTCGGTCATGTTCGGCGCGACGGTGACCATCGTCGACGAGGACACCGAAGAGAAGCTCAAGTATCAGCTCGTCGGCGAGTGGGAATCCGACGTCAAGGCCGGCCGCCTGGCGATCAACGCGCCCCTGGCGCGGGCGCTGGTCGGCAAGGCGGTGGGCGATTCCGTCGAGGTCAGCACGCCCAAGGGCGAAAAGAGCTACGAGATCGTCAAGGTCCGCTACGTCTGACCGTCCGGCCGCCGCAGCCATTCCTGGAGCGCTCCCGGCTTAGGTGGCATCGCGGGCCCGCTGTCAGGAAACGACCTGCCCCCTCACCCGGCTCCGGCTAAGCTCAGCCTTCGGCTTCGCTAAGCCTCCACGGCCCTCTCCCCCGACGGGGGCTAGCACGTGCACACAAATTCT
>JANQLT010000067.1 GCA_028280455.1 Kiloniellales bacterium | reverse complement strand
GGCCGAACTCGGTGTCGTTGGCGAGCGCGATGCCCTCCTCTTCGCTCGAGAAGCGGAACAGCGGGGCGACCGGCCCGAAGGTCTCCTCGCGGGTCACTTTCATCTGGGTGGTGACGTTGGCGATCACGGTCGGCTGGTAGAAGGTGCCGCCGAGCGGATGGGGCTCGCCGCCGATCATCACCTCAGCGCCCTTGGCCACGGCGTCGGAGACGTGCTCCTCGACCTTGTCGAGCGCCGCCCGGTCGATCAGCGGGCCCTGGTTGACACCCGCCTCGGTGCCGGGGCCGACCTTGAGGCCCTCGACCGCCGCCGAGAGCTTCTCGGCGAAGGCGTCGTAGACGCCGTCCTGCACCAGGATCCGGTTGGCGCAGACGCAGGTCTGACCGGTGTTGCGGAACTTCGACATCATCGCGCCCTCGACCGCGGCGTCGAGGTCGGCGTCGTCGAAGACCAGGAAGGGCGCGTTGCCGCCGAGCTCCATGGAGACCTTCTTGACGGTCTGGGCGCACTGCTGGAGCAGCACCTTGCCGACCTCGGTCGAGCCGGTGAAGGAGAGCTTGCGCACCGTCGGGTTGGCGGTCAGCTCGCCGCCGACCTCGCGCGCCGGGCCGGTCAGCACGTTGAGCACGCCCGCCGGGATGCCGGCCCGCTCGGCCAGCTCGGCGAGGGCCAGGGCCGAGTAGGGCGTCGCCGTCGCCGGCCGGATCACCACCGGGCAGCCGGCGGCCAGGGCCGGCGCGCATTTGCGGGTGATCATGGCGTTGGGGAAGTTCCAGGGCGTGATCGCGGCGACCACGCCGACCGGCTGCTTGATGACCACGATGCGCTTGTCGGCCTGGTGCTGCGGGATGGTGTCGCCGTAGACCCGCTTGGCCTCCTCGGCGAACCACTCGATGAAGCTGGCGCCGTAGGCGATCTCGCCGCGGGACTCGGCCATCGGCTTGCCCTGCTCCAGGGTCATCAGCAGGGCCAGGTCCTCCTGGTTCTCCATGATCAGGTTGAACCACTTGCGCAGGATGTTGGCCCGCTCCTTCGCGAGCAGGTTGCGCCAGGCCGGCCAGGCCCGGTCGGCCGCCTCGATGGCCCGCCGGCTCTCGGCCGCGCCGAGCGCCGGGATCGTGCCCAGGACCGCCCCGTCGGCCGGGTTGGTGACCTCGGTCGTGCCGCCCCCGTCGGCGTCGATCCACTGGCCGTCGACATAGCACTGCTGCCGGAACAGGCTCGGGTCGCTCAGGTTGGGCGCGCCATTGGACGCGGTCGCATGGGCTTGCGCGGTCATGATTTCCTCCGGGGGATGTCTTGAGCTCGGTTGCGGGCTTCGGCCGCAGTCTAGCGCCGCACGGGGAGCCGTGAAAGCGCCGGGAAGGCCCGGAGACGGCCCCAGCGGCGGGCCAGCCGCCGCAGCGGCGTTCAGCGGACGACCGCCAAGACGGTCCGGCCTTCCATGGGTTGTCGGCGATTCCACGCTCGACGCCAACATCAACAACTAGGCCGTGCGCTCATAGACGACGGATGCCCGATGTCGGCTTTTCGGGATGACGCCAGACATGCCTCCATCCGTCGCGTAGGTCAGCAATGCGGGCGGAGCGGACGGTCGATCGCACCCCGTTTCACCAATCCGGCGATCTGGCGGGCCTTGTCGCGTCCGCTCTGATAAGCGCCGTGAGCCGCGCCCGACCACTTTGGCGACAAAGCCTCGCCAGCGAACGCGACGTTGCCGGTCTCGGCGGATATGGCCTTCCGTCTTTGGTGCGCCGCGCCGGGCCGCGCATGCGCGTAGCTTCCCCTGATCAAGGGATTGTGCGTCCAGTTGCTCGTGGCTGTCGCAACGATCTTGCGCCGGAACTCACTACCGAAGGCAAGGACAAGTCTCTCCGTGGCCGCAGCGATCATTGCCGGCCCGCCTTCATCGACCGCAGCACCTGCCGCGTCGCCCGCGAGGTGAGCAATCAGGACCGGTGGCGAGGTCAACATGATCTGAAAGTCTATCGCCGGCGCGCCCGAGCCTCGGTCAATCATGCAAAAGATCTTTCCATCCACCTCGGGAGGAAGCTCGGTTGCCGCCAAAGCCACCTTTTCATATCTACCGCACGGCAAGTCGCTCATGATGTCCAGGAAATCTGCCGCCGGCCCGCGCGAAAACCTGATGGAACCGGAGGTCAAAACGCTGGTCGACACCGTGATGATTGCCGCTCTCGCGGATATCGTCCCGGCAGTTGTGCTAACTTCCACAGCGTTGGCTCGCTGAGTTATCTCCTCAACCCGCACGTTCGGACGGATCGGAAGAGGCGACGCCATACGCGAAATCAAATCACCGCAACCGGATAGAACCGGCCAGTTCAGATCAGTATCCTCATAGTCGCCATACCCGGGTGCGGAAACGAGTTCCGGGTCCGCGCCGGCCATTGTCTGCAGAACACATCGAACACCAGCGTTCCAGCGCCCGGCATCGGGAAGTATGTCTTGTATGGAAACATCGTTTCCCTTGTCGATAGCCCCTTCGATGGCGGCAAACGCCGCCAGCGTGCAAGCGCGCGCCTCGCCAAGCTCCTGCGAAGAGGCGAATCTCCCATCTTGCCAGATCGCAAAGTGGTCGACGCGGTCCTGCTTCTCGTAGACTGCGCCCAGCCGGTCGGCCCATGGGACCAATGGATTGACATCGGCGGAATGCAGCCAATGACATCCATGATCCCAGGCGACGGGCAACGTCAATCTGTCCGTAAACGCACGGCCTCCGACACGCTCCGCTGCTTCAAGGACAACGAAACTCAAATCCGTCCCGGCAAGCTCGAGTCCAGCGCCTATGCCTGCTGCACCCGCCCCAACGATGACAACGTCACAAGACTGCAAAGAAGAACCTCGTTAGTCAGGTACGGCATTACCGCCGAGGCTTAGCCGAAAGCCTGATGCGCCTCAATGTCCCTCGCGGGCTCAAAGCGGCCGGTTGACCCTGTGGGCTGGGCACCATCTTGAGAGGCACCGCAGGCACTGAGGTTTGGCATATATGGAGCAAGGCGCCACGATTGCTCCGGCCGGAGTGCGTTGAGACGACTCAGCAGATGTCCGGCACGAAGGTCTGGTCGCCCATCGGCGGGCGGACGTAGCCGACTTCCTCCTGGCGCGGCGGCAGCTTGATCGGCTTCGGCGTCAGGTCCCGGTAGGGGATCATCGACAGCAGGTGGCTGATGCAGTTGAGCCGGGCGCGCTTCTTGACGTCGGCGTCGACCACGTACCAGGGCGCCTGCTTGATGTCCGTGTAGAGGAACATGTCGTCCTTGGCCTTGGAGTACATGAACCACTTCTTGCGCGATTCCAGGTCCATGGGGCTCAGCTTCCAGCGCCGGATCGGATCCTGATTGCGCTGCTGGAAGCGCCGCTCCTGCTCCTCGTCGCTGACCGAGAACCAGTACTTCAAGAGGATGATGCCGGAGCGCACGAGCATCCGCTCGAACTCGGGGCAGGTCCGCAGGAACTCGCGGTACTCCTCCTCGCTGCAGAAGCCCATCACCCGCTCGACGCCGGCGCGGTTGTACCAGGAGCGGTCGAACAGGACCATCTCGCCGGCCGCCGGCAGATGCGGCACGTAGCGCTGGAAGTACCACTGGGTGCGCTCGCGGTCGCTCGGCGTGCCCAGCGCGACCACGCGGCAGATCCGCGGGTTCAGGCTCTGGGTGATGCGCTTGATGGTGCCGCCCTTGCCGGCCGCGTCCCGGCCCTCGAAGATCACGACGACCTTGAGGCCGCGGTCCTGAATCCAGTGCTGCAGCTTGATCAGCTCGAGCTGCAGCTTCTCGAGCTTCTTCTCGTAGACGCTGTTCTTGATCTTCTTGGGCCTGGCGGGCGCCGGCTCCGGCCAGGCCTCGGTGCTGTTGCCGGCGGGATCGGCCTGGGCCGCGCCGTTGCCCGGCTCGGCAGCCACGAGCGCGCTGCTGACCTTGGTGACGTTTCTCGATTTCGCCTTGGATTTCTTCGACTTAGCGGACTTTCCCGGGCTCTTGCCAGCCATGACCGTCTCCCTGCCATGTTGTTGTTTTCACAACCATAGCACGGAAGAGACAGCATCGCGCCGGGCCTTTACGAAAGCACTTTCTTTAGATAATATGAGCCGTCGATCCTCGTTCATTCCCCGATCGATCCGAAACCCAGCTTCGGCCGGCGCGCCTCGTCTGCCGCGCCCGACCGTCGACGCCGGAGGCCGATGGCGTGACCGCCGCCAGAGACACGGCGCTGCCCGACTCGCATCAGGCGCAGCGCAGCCGCGAGCCGCCCTGGTTCACGCCCTGGGTGCTGGTCGCCTGCACCGGCGTCAGCATCCTCTCGACCGATCTCTACACGCCGAGCCTGCCGCATCTGCCGCGCCTGCTCGGCAGCGACGCCGAGACCGTGCAGCTCACCATGAGCCTGAACCTTGCCGCCTACGCCGTGGCGCAGCTCGCCCACGGCCCGCTGGCGGACCGCTACGGCCGGCGGCATATGCTGCTGATCGGCCTGGTCGGCTTCCTGATCGCCAGCCTCGGCTGCGCCATCGCGCAGAGCGTCGGCGGCCTGATCGCCGGGCGCATCGCCCAGGGCTGCTTCGCCAGCGTCTCCTCGGTGGTGATCGTCATCATGATCCGCGAGCTCTATGACGGCAGCCGCGCGGTCAGGGTCATGGGGCTCTACGGCATCGCCGTGGGCCTGGTGCCGGCGGTCGGCCCCCTGATCGGCGGCTACGTCTTCGTGCTGGCCGGCTGGCAGATGAACTTCCTGCTGCTGGCGATGCTCACCGCCCTGGTCGTCCTGCTGGTCTGGCGCCTGCTGCCCGAGACCGGCAGCCGCGACCCGGCGGCCCTGCAGCCCCGCCGCATCGCCCTCGGCTACCTCGAGCTGCTGAGGCTGCCGGTCTACTGGCGCTACCTGCTGCCGCTCGCCAGCCAGTTCGGCGCCATGTTCGGCTTCATCACCGCCGGGCCCTTCATCCTGATCGACCTGCTCGGCGTGGCGACCGAGCACTACGGGCTGTGGTACGGCAGCATGGTCCTCGCCTTCATCGCCGGCAGCCTGCTGGCCACGCGCCTCGCCACCCGGCACCCCCCGGACGGCCTGGTCCGGCTCGGCCTGCTCTTCTCCTGCAGCGGCGGCCTGGCCTTCCTGCCCTTGGTCTTGGCCGGCCTGGTCTCGCCGGCGAGCCTGATCGCCTGCGTCTCCCTGCTGGCCTTCGGCATCGGCCTGCTGTTCGCCAGCGGCCCCTTCTGCATCTTCGATGCCCTGGGCGAGCGCCCCCGGGGACCGGCCTCGGCCCTGCTCAGCGCCCTGCAGCTCGCCGCCGCCAGCCTCGGCAGCCTCTCGGTCGGGGTCTTCTACGACGGCACCGCCCTGCCCCTGGCCGCCACCATGGCGCTGCTCTCGGCCATCGGCGGCCTGGGCTACCTGCTGCTCGGCCCCCTCGCGCGACGGGCCTAGACCGGGCCCCGGTTAGAGCGTTTTCCGCTGACGCGGACTCACGGCACCGGCCCGCTCCCCCTCCCGGCCACCCACGGCAGTATCCTATCGGGTGGCCGGGAGGGGGAGCGGGCCGGTGCCGTCCGATTGGAAAACGCTCTAGGTCGATTGGCAGCGCGAGCTCTTCATACCTTGGGACTAAGTACCGAGATGTGCGTCCCGTGATATTGTCGACTACCCATTTGATCGCGGCCTCGATCGGACAAGCGATCGGCCCGAAAGATAGTGCCCTTCGGAAGCTGGAGAGCCCAAGGCTTGGGAATGCGCGTCGAGGATATCCAGTCCGTCTACTCTCTGCTGAAGGACGACGATGCGACGAAGGCCTTCAACGAGACGGTCCGCCAGATCGCGAGCGGCGATCTCGATGGCTCGCCCCTGGTAAAGTGGGCCCAGTTCGATCTCGATGGCCGGTTCGCGCGCGGAGGATCGACGACACTCCAGGGCCTGGTCAAGACGAGCGTCATATCGCCCAGCGATGACCCCGACATTCAGGACCTGGTGCAAGCCGTTTCCGAACAAGGGCTCGAGGCGGGACGGGTCCTGTTCGCCCACGACAAGCGCAGCTTCTACTGGATCCTGCCGCACACCACCTTGCCGGTCGACGAGCGGCCCCGCGAGCAGCTCATCGCGATCGCGGTAAGCGAACCCCTGTTCGACCAGGTGCTGCAGCACTTCAATAGAGGGCGCGGGCTGACTGCCGCGGAGCGGCGCGTGGCCTATCATCTCGCGGCGGGGCTCTCGCTGCGTGAGGCCGCGGCACTGGACGGCGTGAGCTTCGAGACCAAGCGGACGCACCTCAAGAGCTTGTCCGGAAAGCTGCAGTGCGGCGGGCAGACCGACCTGGTTCGATTGATTCTCGGTCAGTTGTTCCACGTCATGTCGGTGACGCAGTCGGAATCCTGGTTCGCCGGCGAGGCCGAGCGTTTCGTGGCCCGCTATCTGGCCCGGGACGTGCGCCTCAACATGCGCCGGATGCCCAACGGTCGGCTGGTCCGGACCCTGGAGTGCGGGCCGCTCGAAGGCACGCCCGTGTTCGTGGTCCACGGCATGATGTTCCCGACTATCCTGTTCGACATCGGCAGGCATCTGAAGGCGGCTTCGGTCCGCTTCATCATTCCCGTCCGACGCGGCTATCTCGAGAGACTGGCGCTCGACATGTCCGGTGTCGGCGCAGACCTGATCGAGCAGACCTGGCAGGACCTGACGCAGCTGATCGAGAGCGAGAGCGACGGCCCCGCGCTCGTGCTCGGCCAGTCCTACGGCGGTGTCATCGCCTTGCGCTTCGCCGCGCGCCACCCGCGGCACGTCGCGCGCCTCATGCTGCTCTCGACCAACCTGGCCCGGCCCAAGCCGTCCGACGTCGCGTTCGCCGGGCGGTTTTACGGCAGCCTGCGGAAACTGAGCCGGAACCGCGCCTATGCGCAGATGATCACCCTGCAGTTCGCGCCCCACTATTCGGACGAGAGCAGCTGCCGCACGGCGCTGCAACGGCTCTTCGCGGGCTGCGACGCCGACCTCGCGGTGCTCGACGGCATCGACGGCAAGCCGCCGACCTATCACTGGTACGGTGACCTGCATGCCTGTTCCCTGGCGGGTGTCGCCGAGGACTTCCGCTTCACCATGGACGACTGGGACGAGGAGGTGCAGCGGCTCGAGGTGCCGTTCCGGTTCCTGCACGGCGCGGACGACCCGCTGACCCGGCCCGACGAGCTGCGGAAGCTCCTGGCCTCGAACCCGCTCGGCAGCCTGGAGACAGTCCCCTGCGGCGGACACTTCACGGCGTCGTCGCAGGCCGAGGAGGTCTGGCGGGCGGTCGGCAGATGGGCCGCGGGCACCTAGTTGCTCGCCGAAACACTAATCAAATTAACCAACAGAATCTGAGCTTTATTCAATTCCCTAACCCATTTGGGTGACGACCTCCTCGTGCAGATCGCCTAAGGCTATCCGCTAGTAATCGACGAAAATCGGCACGCAGGCGAAGGCTTGCCCGAAACGCCGGTCAAGAGCGGTGCGCGAGATTGGCACCCACCAAGGACAGTGAGGTGCCTGTTGCAAGCGCGGCTGGGGGATTAAGCCGCCGACACCGGAGATGTTCTTCATGGCGATCCAGATAACAACCGTCACGCCACCGGGCACGACGATCATCGGCGGAAACGATTCGAACGGCACCGGAGCGCCTCAGGTGGCCGTTGGTCCCGGGGGCCTGCAATTCCAGGATATCCTTCCCGACGGCAGCCCGGGCGCGGCCTTGGGGCCCGGAGACCTGACCGTCCTGGAGGTGCAGGAAGGCGGCATCCTGGTCGGCTTCCCCGATGGGACCGTGATCTTTCTCGCCGGCGCGCCGCAGCAGATCGCAGGCCTCCTCGAACAAGGCGAGCCGGCCGCCGGAAACCCAAGTGCCGGCGGAGGCGGCAACGAGGCGGATGCGGGCGGCAGCTCCAGCCCGGTCAGCAGCTTCTCCGACAATGGCTTCGGCACCGGCTTCGACTCCCAGTCCGACGGCTCGTCGCCCCTGCTCGACGCCGGAACCGAGGCCGCAAACGGCGACCCCGCCGACCCGACTCTACCGCTCTTGCTCCTCGGCAATGACGACCAGGATGGCGGCGCCAACCAGGCTCCCGTGGCGCTGGATTTCCTGATCGGCGGTGAGATCCCGGTCGGCATCGAGGTCTCGATGTCGGCGACCGACATCGTCTCGGAATTCGGCACGGACGCCGACAGCGACCTGACCTCCGCCTCGCTGACCTTCGATTCGGCGACGGTCGACGGGGTGCCGGTAGCATCCCTGGCCGACATCGGCTTCACCTATGCGCCCGGGACCGGTGACGCCGGCGGCTTCACGATCGACACGGAAACGGCGCCGGCCTTTGCCGGGCTCGGCGAAGGCGAGACCGTCGAGGTCATCGTTGCCTACACGATCAGCGACGGAGTCGACAGCGATACCGGGGAGCTCAGCTTCACCGTCACCGGCACGCCGGGCACCTTCGACGTCGAGATCAACTATTTGGGCGTCAACGTTGCCGGCCAGGTGCTGGAGGCCGACGCCGAGAGCGACGTCGGCGAGGCCGAGGCGGAAGTGGAGTACAGCGGCGCGCAGATGCTGCGCGACATCGTCGACGGAATCGACATCAGCCAGGCCGACATCGGCGATTTCTTCGACGACATAGACGGCGACTTCTTCGATGCTTTCCAGGCCGACGGCCTGACCGGCGCATTTGCCGTCGCCAGCGAAGACTCGACCGCCGACGCCTTTGCCACTGACGGGTCTCTGTCCGAGGCCGCTGCCAGGTCGGGCTCGACGGCGGTCGCTGCCGGCGAAACCGGCTCGAAGACCACAGCGGTCGCCGACGATGGCTCGACCAGCACGGCCGTCGCCGCCGCCGAGGCCTGCGCCCAGTCCACCGCCGCTGGCGACTCCATGGCGACCACCATTGCGACCGCCGATAGCACGGCCGACGCGGCCGCGACCGGCGGTTCCACGGCCGTGGCCGTCGCGACTGGGACGACGGACGCATCGGCGTCGGCGAGCGACAACTCGAGCGCGGTGGCAACGAGCATCACGGATTCGACGGCGACCGCCGAGGCGACGCAGAGCTCGGAGGCGACCGCGACGGCGCACCTCGGTTCGACGGCCCAGGCCACCGCCAGGGATGCGTCTAAAGCGGGGGCAACTGCCGTCGACGATTCGACCGGCACAGCGGTTGCGGAGGATGGCGCTACCGCCAGGGCCGAGGCTGGCGATGAATCGACGGGGACTGACGGCACCTCTGACGCGACGGCCATGGCTCTGAGCGGCAGCACAGTGACAGCGGCCGCCACCAGTACATCGAGCACGGCAGCAAGCGCGGCGAATCAGTCCGAGGCGATGGCCACGTCGGACAGCAGCTCGACGGCCAAGGCCGAGGCGACGGACGCCAGCTCGGCGGAGGCCACGGCCAGTGACATGTCCGAGGCCGAGACCAGGGCCGACGGCAATTCCCACGCGACGGCGACGGCGAGGAACGAGTCGGAAGCGACCGCCGCAGCGGCCGAAGACTCCACGACTAGCGCCGTGGCGGAAGACGGCTCGGAAGCGACCGCGGTCGCAGCGATGAGCGCTGCGGCAAGTACATTCGCCGGGATGACATCGGATGCGACGTCTCTGGCCACGCGCAGCTCGGTCGCGGATGCCGTGGCGCTCGATGACTCCTCGGCCGCCGCCAGCTCGACCATGGACGCCGACGCACTGGCCTTCGCGGAAGACAGGTCGACGGCGGTCGCTTCGGCGGAGAACGACTCTTCCGGCAGCGCGTCCGCGAATGCCAGCTCGGTGGCAGCGGTGGATGCGCTCCACGGCGCTTCCGCGACCGCGTCGTCCACCTCGGATTCGGCGGCCTCGGCAAGCGCTTCGAACGCATCGACGGCAAATGCCGAGGCCGTGAACGGCTCCGCGTCTACGTCCACCGCGGATAACGCGTCCGATGCCGCGACCGAGGCCACGAATGGGTCTGTCGCCACGGCGGACGCATTCAACGAGAGCAAGGCGGCGACGACGACAGAAGACTCGTCGAGTGCCACGTCCTTGGCCGCCGACGGCTCCCAGGCGACCGCCGAGGCGTCCGACACGGGCACCGCAGATTCCGTGGCCGACAACATCGTCGGCGCGCCGAACAGCCCGATTCCCCTCACCCTAGTACCACCTGTCGTCGGTCCGTTCCCTTCGGCCTTCTTCGTCGACGCGGACAGCGGCAGTACGGAGCCGACCATCACGATCTCCGGGCTTCCCGCCGGCTCCGTGCTGTCCAGGGGGACGCCGAACGGTGACGGCACGGTCTGGACGATACTGGGGGAGCTTCCGATCGTTCCGGCCGACGTGGTGACGCTCACGCCGCCCGAGAATTTCACCGGCTCGTTCGAGCTGACCGCCAAGGCCACCAACGGCAACGAGGAGGCCGAGGTGGTGCTGACGGTGACTGTCGCCGATCCGGCGAACGTGGCGCCCGTGGCCTTCGACGACGATCTCCTGACCGACGAGGACAGCCCGCTGATCGGTGCCAGTGTCTTCGACGTCAACGGCTCGCTGGAGGTCGACGACGACGGGATGCCGGTCCGCTCCGGCAGCAGCGGCAAGGACTACGATCCGGATCAGGACGACTTCAGCGTCTCCGAGGTCAACGGCGAGGCCGGCGACGTCGGCGCCGAAATCGCCCTGCCCTCGGGGGCGCTCCTGACACTGAACGCCGACGGCAGCTTCGACTACGACCCCAACGGCCAGTTCGAGAGCCTGAACGACGGCGAGAGCGCCACCGACAGCTTCACCTACAGGATCGACGACGGCGCCGGCGGTAGCGACACGGCGACGGTCACCGTCACCATCGATGGCGTCAACGACCCAACGATAGAGGGCATCGTCGGCGGCGATATCCTGCTGCGCGAGGTCGGCGACGTTCTGGCCGATTCGGTCTCCGAGGCCGGCGAGCAAGTCGACCTGAGCGAATTCGGCGCCAACAACCTGGTCGTCAGCGTCTCCGAGTTGCTGGCCTTCTCCGCCCGGAGCGACGACCTCCGGGTGCTGGGCGATCCGGGCGACAGCGTGACGCTCATCGGCGATTTCGCCGCGACCGGCGGCACGGAGACGGTCGGCGCCGACAGCTTCGCCGTCTTCGAGTCGATCGGCACCGACGCCCGCCTCTTGGCCGAAGAGGGCGACATCCAGGTCATCCTGGTGAGCGCCTAGATCGGAAACCGGCCAGGCGGAACCGCCAAGCGGTTTCAACAGGCTTGGCAGTCATGTGTTGAAGAGCCGAGAGCCGCTTCGCTTGCCGCCCTGGGTGCCGGTGGCCCGCATCGGCGTCTTCGTTCCCTC
The DNA here is from genome assembly GCA_028280455.1 of Kiloniellales bacterium. Lineage (GTDB taxonomy): Bacteria > Pseudomonadota > Alphaproteobacteria > Kiloniellales > JAKSDN01 > JANQLT01. The sequence continues at coordinate 19,213 of JANQLT010000067.1, read as the reverse complement.
GGCAGCGCTCTACACCCCGAAACTGCCGCCCTTGGCCGGCCTGCTCGTCTCCGTCACTCGACGGTGACGGACTTCGCCAGGTTCCGCGGCTGGTCGACGTCGGTGCCCTTGATGACGGCCGTGTGGTAGGCGAGGAGCTGCACCGGCACGGCGGTCAGGATCGGCGCGACGAAAGGATCGACCTTCGGCAAGGTGATGACGTGGGCCAGGTCGCCCTGGAAGCGCTCGACGCCCTCGACGTCGGAGATCAGCACCACCCGGCCGCCGCGGGCGATGACCTCCTGGACGTTGGAGGCGGTCTTCTCGAACAGCGGCCCCGAGGGCGCGCAGACGATGACCGGCACGGCTTCGTCGATCAGCGCGATCGGCCCGTGCTTCATCTCGCCGGCGGCATAGCCCTCGGCGTGGATGTAGCTGATCTCCTTCAGCTTGAGCGCGCCTTCCATGGCCAGCGGGAAGCTGGTGCCGCGGCCCAGGTAGAGCACGTCGCGGGCCTCGGCCAACTCGGCGGCGATGGCGCGGATCGCCGCGTCGTGGGTCAGGATCTCGGTGATCTTGGCCGGCACCTCGGTCAGCGCCGTGCAGAGCCGGGCCGCCCCCGCCTCGTCGAGCGCGCCGCGCGCCCGGGCCGCCGCCAGCGCCAGGCAGGCCAGCACCGTGAGCTGCGTGGTGAAGGCCTTGGTCGAGGCGACGCCGATCTCCGGGCCGGCCAGGGTCGGCAGCACCAGGTCCGACTCCCGGGCGATGGCGCTCTCCGGCATGTTGACGATGGACAGGATCGCCTGCCCCTGCTCGCGGGCGAAGCGCAGGGCGGCCAGGGTGTCGATGGTCTCGCCCGACTGCGAGACGAAGAGGCTGGCGCCGCCCTCGGGCATCGGCGCCTCGCGGTAGCGGAACTCCGAGGCGATGTCGATCTCGACCGGCAGGCGCGCCAGGCTCTCGAGCCAATACTTGGCGACCAGGCCGGCGTAGTAGGCCGTGCCGCAGGCGCTGATGGTCAGGCGCGGCAGCGCCGCCAGGTCGACCGGCAGCGCGGGGAGCTGGATCGAGCGGTTCAGCGGGTTGAGATAGCTCTGCAGGGTGTCGCCGATCACCGCCGGCTGCTCGAAGATCTCCTTCTGCATGAAGTGACGGTACTGGCCCTTGCCGATCAGCGCGCCGGAGACGGCGGTCTGCACGACCTCGCGCGGCACCACCTGGCCGCTTTCGTCGCGCACCACCGCGCCCTCGTTGTCGAGCACGACCCAGTCGCCCTCTTCCAGGTAGCAGATGCGGCTGGTCAGCGGCGCCAGGGCGAGCGCGTCGGAGCCCAAGTACATCTCGCCCTCGCCGTAGCCGACGGCCAGGGGCGAGCCGCGCCGGGCGCCGATCATCAGGTCGTGGCGGCCGGCGAAGATGATCGCCAGGGCGAAGGCGCCCTCGAGCCGCGCCAGGGTCTTCTCGGTGGCCTCCTCCGGCGAGAGCTGGCGGTCGAGATAGTCGGTCAGCATGTGCACGACCACCTCGGTGTCGGTCTCGGTCTCGAAGACGTGGCCGGCCGCCTCCAGCTCGGCGCGCAGGGCCTGGAAGTTCTCGATGATGCCGTTGTGGACCAGCGCGACGCGCTGGTTGGTGTGGGGGTGGGCGTTGGCCTCGGTCGGCTGGCCGTGGGTCGCCCAGCGGGTGTGGCCGATGCCGATAGTGCCGGCGACCGGCTCGGCCTCGAGCAGGCCCGCAAGGTTGGCCAGCTTGCCCTCGGCCCGGCGCCGCTCGATCTGGCCGTTGATCAAGGTCGCCACGCCGGCCGAGTCGTAGCCGCGGTACTCCAGCCGGCGCAGGCCGTCGAGCAGCAGGGGCGCGACCTCCGCCTGTCCGAGAATGCCGATGATGCCGCACATGACGCTTAGCCCTCCTTGGCCTTCTTGGCGGGCTGCCGGGTCGCGCGGTAGCGGCCGGCGCCGTCCCTGATGTTGGTCTGCTTGCCCCGGGCGATCGCCAGGGCGTCGGCCGGCACGTCGCCGGTCACCGTGCTGCCGGCGGCGATCAGGGCGCCCGCCCCGACCGTGACCGGCGCCACCAGCGCCGCGTTGGAGCCGATGAAGACGCCCGGGCCGACCTCGCAGTGGTGCTTGGCGTAGCCGTCGTAGTTGCAGAAGATCGTGCCGGCGCCGACGTTGGTCCCGGCGCCGACCTTGGCGTCGCCGATGTAGGCCAGGTGATTGGCCTTGGCGCCGCGCTCCAGGGTCGCCTTCTTGACCTCGACGAAGTTGCCGATGTGGACCTCCGGCCCGATCACCGCGCCGGGCCTGAGCCGCGCGAAGGGGCCGACGATGGCGCCGCTCTCGATGGCGACGCCTTCGAGGTGGCAGAAGCTGCGGATCTCGACCTCGTCGGCGATCGTCACGCCGGGGCCGATGAAGACCGAGGGCTGGATGGTCACGTCGCGGCCGAGCCGCGTGTCGGCCGAGAGCCAGACGGTGGTCGGGTCGACCAGGGTCGCGCCGCCGGCCATGGCGGCGGCCCGCAGGCGCGTCTGGATGACCGCCTCGGCGACCGCCAGGTCGGCGCGGCTGTCGACGCCCATGACCTCCTCTTCGGGCGCCTCGACCAGGGCGGTGCCGGCGCCGTCGCGCACGGCCAGCCCGGCCAGGTCGGTCAGGTAGTACTCGCCCTGGGCGTTGTTCGGGGCGAGCTGGCCGAGCCAGTCGAACAGCCGGCCGCCGTCGACCAGCATCAGCCCGGCGTTGCAGAGGTCGATGGCGCGCTCCTCGGGCCCGGCGTCCTTGTGCTCGACGATGGCCCGCGGCGCGCCGCTGTCGTCCTGCAGGATGCGCCCGTAGCCGCTCGGGTCGGCCGCCCGGAAGCCCATCACCACCAGGTCGGGCCGCGGCTCGGCGTCGCGCGCGGCGACCATCGCCGCCAGGGTCTCGGGCCGGAACAGCGGCGTGTCGCCGAAGGCGACCAGCACGTCGTGGCCCGGCCGGGCGAAGTCGGCCAGTGCCGCCCGGGTGACCTGCACGGCCTCGCCGGTGCCCTTCTGGTTCTCCTGCACGACGCAGCGCTGCGGCGCCACGGCGGCCTCGACCTCCGGCATGCCGGGGCCGACCACCACCACGGTCTCCTGCGGTTTCAGCTCTGCCAGGAGCGCCAGCACGTGCTGAATCAAGGGCCGCCCGGCCAGCCGGTGCAGCACCTTGGAGCGGGCCGACTTCATGCGCTTGCCCTTTCCGGCTGCGAGCACGACGACGGCGAGGGGACGTTGGGTGGCGGGCATCAGGGTCATGGGCAAGGGGCGCGCGATGTCTCGGAAGAGGCCCGTCTCGGGCCGCTGCGGGGCCTGTCCCTGGCCGCTGCCGAGAGCGGCGGGACGATGGCACAGGCCCGATTGGACCAGCAAATCACCAATTATTTCTAACTGTTACACCTTTTCGGGCAAGCCCGGCCTGGACCATACGGGAGCCTTGGGGGACGCCCGGGGGGTCAGCTTTCCTCCGCGCCCCCGGTCACCCCGACCAGATGCACGCGCACGGCACCGAAGCGGCTATCGGTATCGATCCGCAAAGGCAAGGGCGGACCGCCCTCTTCGATCGCCCGCAGGTAGATGGTCAGGTCCTGGGTCTTGGGCTCTTCCGGCTGGTCGCGCCAGAAGCCGGTCACCGGCTCGACCGTGACGGCGCAGGCGCGCGCCGCGCCGCCGTAGGGCGAGAGGTCGCTGACCGGAACGTCCACGGGCCCGAGGTCGCGGCTGCGCGCCTGGAACAGCCGCCGGCCGTCGAAGACCGGCAAGGCGGCCTCGCAGTTGCCGCTGCCGGCCAGGCCGTAGATCAGCGCCACGCCGGCCGACAGCGGATCGATGGTGTCGCGCCGCAGGGCCTCCGGCACCGTGGGCCGGTTGTCGTCCTCCGGCGGCGGCTCCGCGGTCACGCCGGGCCCCTCGCCGTCGCGGTAGCGCAGCTCGACCCAGCGCTCCCGGCCGCGCCAGCGGCTCTCGGTGCGGAAGCGCGCCGGCAGCGGCCCGCCCGCCGCCGGCCGGCCCTCGACCCGCGACAGCATGGTCAGATCCAGCAGCCAGGCCAGCACGCCGTCGGTGCGCAGGGCCATCGACATGCCGTAGTCCCGCGCCCCGAGCTGGGCCTCGAGGTCGATGGTGAAGACATGCAGGCCGCCGGCGTGGACCTCGTAGACCAGCGAGACCGGCTGCCAGCCGTTCGCGGCGGCCAGGCTCGCATCGCCCGCCTCGGCGCGCGGCTGTGCCGCCGTCAAGGCGCCGGCCAGGGCGAGGATCGCGGGGAAAACAGGGCGCATCGGGCTCCACGTCAAGCGGCCGGGCCAGCCGGGGGTCTTCCGGCCGGGGGTCGACCGATTCATAGCACATAGGGCCTCACCTTGACTCCCCCAAGCCCCTGCCCTAAACGACCGAATTCCGTCACGAGACCCCAGGCGGGCGCGTAGCTCAGCGGGAGAGCACTGTCTTCACACGGCAGGGGTCGCTGGTTCAATCCCAGCCGCGCCCACCATCCTTCGCCCTGCGGGCTCCTGCCTGCGCGAAGCCGCAGCTTCGCTTCGGCGAAGGCAGGTCGGATGGCAGTCCAGCCGAGCACGCATCAAGCCGGAACGTTCAGTCACAGAAACTCTGATAGTCTGCCGTCACCCTCAGGCCTCGTCTGTAGGCAGTGTTCTGTTGCAAAGCTCGAAGCGACTGTCCCCAAGGAGCCTGGCCCGACCTTTTGCGAAAGCGTCGCTGGCCGGTTTCACCCTTGTCGAGCTTCTTGTCGTTTTTGCACTGCTGGGCCTCTTGGCGGTCGTCTTGGTCTCGCATATGCGGATAGAGGACGTGCCGCTGCGCTTCGCGGCCCGGGAGGTCGCCGTAGAGCTAGCGGCGCATCGCGATGAGGCCATCAGGAGGAACGAGACAATTGAGCTCACGTTCGACGAACGCACGATCCTTCGTGATGGCAAAGTCCGCTATGCGGCGCCTGACTCGGTCGAGATAGAGGTCTCTCCGCCGCCGATGGCCATCAGGTTCTTCCCGGACGGCAGTTCGTCGGGGGCGGAGATCACGATCGTCGAAGGGGACAAGCGGGAGCTGGTCAGTATCGACTGGGTCACCGGCCGAATTCGCGTTGGCGACGACGATGCGCGCTAGAGCTACGGCAGGATTCACTTTGCTGGAGATCTTGGTCGCCCTGGTCGTCGTCGGTATCAGCTACGTCGCCGTTCTTCAGATCTTGGCTGGCGGGTTTCAGAGCCTCGCCTCCGCGCGGGACCTACTGAATGCGAACTCGGCCGCTCAGTCGTTCCTCGAGCAACTCGGACGCTCTAGGCCGCTTTCTGCCGGGCAGGTCACGGACGCCCTCGAGGGCGGCTTGCAGGTCAAAGCGGATCTGGAGCCCCTGCTGCAGGCGGACGACGAGAACACCAGACGACTGTATCGCGTGAACCTAGAGGTCGCTCACAAAGGCGACAGACTCGTTTCTTTGCAAACGATCCGACTGTTTCCCGAAGTTCAAAGCCGGCAAGGTCTGGCCCAGTGACGGGCGTCCGGAGCAATCGCTTGTCTGCGCAAGCTGGCATGACCCTTTTGGAGATGCTCGTCGCATTGACGCTTCTGGGATTGATCCTCGGCGGCCTGTCCGGTGGCTTTGGCCTCGGTGGTCGAGCCTGGGAGGCGGCCGACGACTACGACCGACAGGTGTCGGACAGAGTGGCCGCGGAGCGCATTCTTCGCCGTCTGCTCATGACCATTCCGAAACCGCCGGAGCGTTCCAGGGCTCAATCCGACACTGGGCCTTTCGTGGGTTCGCCGGACCGGATGCGGTTCCGCGGGCGCCTCCCGGAAGCAGTCGGACTCCGGGGCGTCTTTCAAATCGAGATCTCCGTGGCGCGGAATGGGGATGACACGAGCCTGAATGCCAGATGGTGGAGAGTTGGAACACGCTCCGAAGAGGAGCCGGCGCTCGGGGGCATTGTCCTGTTGGCTGATCTCTCCGACGCCCAGTTTCGATATCACGGAACGACAGACCTGGGCAGGAAGTCGACTTGGCAAGATGAGTGGGTCGACGATCGATCATTGCCGAACCTCGTTTCACTCACCTTCAATCATGCCGACCGAAGCGACGCCATCTCATCCGCGTTGGTCGTGGCGCCAAGAGTGAGCGGCACAGAATTGACATATGACTGAAATGTCCGGCAGCTTGCTTGAGTTCGTCGCGCTAGGGTAGTGAAGACTAGGGCCCGGCTATCGAAGCCGGACCATGGATTGGGCAAACGTTAGGAGACCGTGAGGTGGCGTCGGCGCAAAGCTACCCACTCTTCGGGCGCGAGACCTGGCGCAAAGCTACGGATGCGCTGCAGGCGTCGATCAAGTGGTGGTGCGGCGAGATTCGATCGCTCGTGCCAGCAAGGCTTGAGAAAGCGCTACTCGGCGATACGCGTGAGCTCTTCATTAGATTTGACGGGACGCGGTACCAGTTCGGAATCGCAGAACGAGGCCAGGTTGCCGCATACCAGCCCTTCGAGTTGGACGCCACCAACAACAGTGATCCACCGGAGGGAGACACGTCCGAACTTGACGATCTCTTGGTTTCGGAGGCCTCTCGGCAAACCTTGGTACTAGGCGGTGGCGTGATCCTGCAGTGTCGCACAACCCTTCCTGCTGCCGTTGGGTCCAGCTTGGTCGAGGTCCTGGACGTGGAAATCGATAGACTGACACCCTTCTCCTCACATGACCTCTACTACGCTCACGCCGTTCAGGATTCTCCGCAGGACCCGAGATCAATCGAGGTCGAGCTCCACTACTCACCGCGTGAGACCATCGACCGGGTTCTCGCACAGCTTTCTGGGTTGGGTCTGAACCCGCGACGCGTAGTTCCGGAGCTAGGACAAGGTCGCGCGCACGACGCCGACCTCAACATCCTGCGGTCAACCAAAGGGCCAGCCGGCGACAACGTGCGAAAGAGGCTACTGACGCTTGCTCTCGTTTCGACGGTGGTGGCCTTGGTCGGTCTGAACCTGTTCCTTTGGTTTCAAAACAAAGGCAGCTCGATTGAGGACATCGAGCAGAGGATCGCCGTTCTCCAGGAAGCAGCAGCAGACGCGGAATCCGTGAGGGAATCGATCATCGCAAAGGAGCACGACCTTGGATTTCTCGCTCGAGAACGCGATGAAGTGCCCTACGCCCTCGAGCTCCTGGAGCGGGCAACGCGGCTCCTGCCGGACGATACCCACCTCTTGCAGTATCGTTGGAAAGCGCCGTCGTTGACACTGACCGGACTATCGGGCGACGCGTCGCGACTCACGACGGTTTTCGAGAGCGATGCCCACTTTGACAGCGCGCGCTTCACGACCGCAATCACCAAGGATGCGCGGTCCGGCCTGGACAGGTTCGACCTCCAAGTCCTGCTTGCGGTTGGGGGGTCTGGCGATGCGGACTAGTCGCTGGCGCGGGCGGGCCTTGGCCATCGGCGTCCTTGTCGCCTTGGTGGTTGCCTTCTACGGCTTCATCGTCAGCCCGATCGTTGAGCGCATGTCTGCTACGAGCGACAGGTTGAATCAGGCGGAGCTGCTCCATGCCCGGCTCAGCCAGATCGCCTCTCGCCTCGAACCGTTGGAAAGTCGCCGAGATGACCTAGAGAGCCAGATTGGCAAGGCATCAGGCTACCTCCCCGGATCGAGCACCGGGGAAGCGGCTGCTTTTCTTCAGAATTTCCTCCGGGGCGTCTCGGCTGAAATCGGATTCGAGATCAAGAGCATCCAAATCATGCCTCCGAAGCTCGGGGAGATCACAGAGGAGGTATCGATCCGGGTCGTCATGAGCGGAACCTACCAGGCGCTGATCGATGCGCTGGTCGCCACCGAATCGCTTGACGCTGAGGTCTTCATCGGCGCCCTGGAGATCAGGAGCAGTCGCGCGTCGGCACGGTCAGCGACCTGGAGCGACGCCAGCGAGCTGCAGATCACTTTCGAAGCGTCCGGCTATTGGATGCGAGACCGGGCGGCATGAATAACCTCGGTCTCAAGGCGCTCGCGGTCGGATTGTGCCTTCCATTGCTCGGCCTGCTGGCACTGCAACTGACGATGGATCCGCCATTGGCAGTTGCGGATCCCGTAGAGAGCGATGCCGATGATCCAATCTCCGACTCCGCGGGCCCCGTTGAACCTCGACGCGCGGATGGATCTAGTGAAGCAATGCGGCAATCCGTTCTTTCGCGCCCCTTGTTCTCACCCTCGAGACAGCCGATTCCTGTGGAACAGACGCTGGCCGAGGAAGCACGCACAGGTCCAGAGGCCGGGATGCTAGCCCAAGTGGCAGAGCCCGAAGAGGAAAGCGAGCCACAGCCGGAGCCACCGCTTCCGGTCCTTCTGGGAACGACGATTTCGAACGACAATCGGATCGCAGTGCTCGCGGAATCTGCCGGTCAGCGACCTTTCTTCGCACGAGAAGGCGCAGTGGTCGGGCCCTGGCTGGTCACGGGGGTGGCCGAGGGCGCCGTCTTCTTGCGAATGGGCCCTGTCTCTCGGGCCATCCATTTGTGTTTCTTCCCCAGCGACTGCGAATAGCCCCTGGAAGGACCGGCTGCACAGTCCGCCGAATACGACCCCAGCGTGTCGACGAACTGGGGCAAATGCCTGTCCAGGGGCCCTGACGGCTTGACTACTCAAGGGTTCTAGATCATGAAGCCTGTTCGCCATGGCGCGCAGGTGTCGGTCTCGTGAAGCAGATTTCCCGGTGGATCATCGCACTGGTTGCGATCGGCTTGAGCCTGCCGGGCTGCTCCTCGACTCGCCGCGCCGTCGAGCGAACGATGACCGACGAGGACCCACTGGCGTTCATCGGACAGGGCCCGGGACCGGCTCGGTCGGCCGTCGAGAGCTCCGAGCCTGCTGCCCCCATCTCAGAGAGCGGATCCGAGCCTCGGCAATCGGCGACTGAACGCTCGGACGTTCTGACGAGGGCCGAGGTCTATCGCGGCACGGGCCGGACACTGGGAGAAACGCCGCGGTCGACAAGTGGCCCTGCCAGCGACGGCGTTTCCCTCGATTTCGTCAATGTCGATGTTCGCGAGCTCGTCGACTTGGTCCTCGGCGAAGTCTTGGGACGCAACTATGTGATCGATCCCGAGATACAGGCAACGGTCACTGTCAGGTCGTTCGATGCCGTGAGCCGCAGCGACCTATTGCCTCTGTTGGAAGGCATTCTGGCCACCAATGGCATCGCACTCCTGGCCGACGACGCCCTCATCCGGATTGTGCCGATCAGCCGCGCCAGCGAGGCGACCCAGTCGGCCTACGTTGTCCGCTCAGGCGCCGGTCGACCGAGCGGATTCGGTGCCTATGTGATCCCGCTTCGGTTTGTTTCCAGCTCCTTTGTCATGGAAGCAGCGAGATCGCTCATCGGCCCGGGCCGCGAGCTGAAGGCGCTCCCCGGCCGCAACGTTATCTTGTTCATAGGGCCAGGCTCCGATGCCCAGGAGTTGCGAGAGCTCGTCGCCGCATTCGACGTCGACTGGATGGAAGGCAAGTCCTATGCCCTGCTGCCAGTCGACGCGGCCGGCCCGGCAGAGATTGCATCCGAGCTAAGGGTGCTGTTTTCGGAGCAGGCTCAAGACTCCGAATCGGCCCTTGTCGACTTTGTCCCGATCGAGCGAATGAATGCTGTCCTCGTGATCGCATCGAACGCCTTGTTTGTCGACAAAGCCAGAGTATGGGTCGAGCGGTTGGATCGCGGTTTCAGCGGACCGGGCCGTCGGCTCTATGTCTATTTCGTCGAGAACCGCCGTGCTGAAGACCTCGCCGACGCTCTCCAACCGCTGTTCGTTCAGCAGCGCCAGTCTTCGGCGGGTCTGGCAACCAATCTCGATCCGGCCGATAGCTTGCTCGCCTCACTGCAGCTACTGGCCGAGGAGCAGCGCGACCCTGCAGAGGACGCAGGCGAGGGATTGGAGCCGGGACGCGTTCTGGGCGATCCGGGAAGTCGGCTCCCCAGCCGCGCGGGAGCGCCCGGCAGTGCGGAGTTAGGAACCCTCGCCGTCGGCGACAATGTCCAGATCGTCGCCAACCAGGAAAGCAACGCTCTCCTGATCGCGGCCACGCCTCAGGAATACCGGATGATCGAGGCGACGCTGAAGAAGCTCGATTCGACCCCGCTGCAGGTCCTGATCGAGGTGACCATCGCCGAAGTGCGGCTGGAAGAGGATCTGAGGTACGGCTTGCAGTGGTTCTTCCGCAACGGCGATAGCACGATCACTTTCAGCAGCTTGTCGTCGGGCGCCGTGACCTCCGCCTTCCCCGGCTTTTCCTATGCCCTCGCCATGGACGACTTCCAGGTCGTGCTCAATGCCCTGACGGAGATCACGGACGTCCGCGTCATCTCCTCACCGCAGTTGATGGTCTTGGACAACCAGGCAGCCAGGCTTCGGGTCGGCGATCAGGTTCCCATCGCGACGCAGTCGGCGGTTTCCGTCACCGATCCGACGGCCCCCCTGGTCAATACGATCCAATTCAGGGACACGGGCGTCATCCTCGAGGTGACGCCACGGGTCAACTCCAGCGGCCTGGTCGTCGTGGAAGTCGTTCAAGAGGTCAGCGACGTGGTCGAGACCACGACCTCTGACATCGACTCGCCGACCATCCAGCAACGCTCGATCGAGAGCACGGTCGCTGTCCATAGCGGCGAAACCGTCGCGCTCGGCGGCCTTATCCGCGATCGCAATGAAGAATCCAGCTCCGGCGTGCCGCTTCTGTCGGAGATCCCCCTACTCGGCAACCTCTTCAAGACCACCGGCGATGCGGCGACGAGAACGGAGCTCCTGGTCTTGATCACGCCGCGCGTCGTCCTCGACCGAGACGATGCCCGCGGTGTCACCGAGGAATTGCGCCAGCGGATGGAGGGCCTCGATGCCACCTTCGGTCGGGGCGAGTAGCTCGCCCGACCGCAAGGAACGTCACTTCTTCCAAGGGACAGGTAGCGCGCGTCGGAATCGAGGCATCGCTCTCGTGGTGGTGCTATGGATCCTGGCTCTCTTGGCGCTGATCGCCACGCTTTTCATCAAAGATGTCCGGACCGACGCCAGCTTGGCGCGCAACCTGTTGGAGCAGACGGAGGCGCAGGCGCTGGCCGAGGCCGGCTTGGCTCTAGCCGTGGCAGGCCTTTCGACACAGTACGAAAGGGGAGGCCTCCGAGCCGACGGCACGGTCTACGAGTACAAGCTGGGCGCCGGCCAGCTACGCTTTGCGATCTACGACGAAGGCGGCAAGATCGATCTGAACGCCGCGCCCTCGGAATTGATTGCCGCGCATCTCGCAGGCGCCGGCGGACTCAGTGAGCCGGAGAGCGTGGCACTGGCGGACGCCATCGTCGATTTCCGCGACCCCGACGACCTGAGGCGGCTCCAAGGAGCCGAGGCCGCGGACTATCGCGCCGAAGGCTCGCTCTATCGTCCCAAGAACCTGCCCTTCGAGACGGTCGACGAGCTCGGTGCCGTGCTCGGCATGACGGAGGAGCTGTTCCGTGCGGTTGTGGACGGCTTCACCGTGCACAGCGGTCAGCGCCGACCGCAGTGGGTCGTGGCCGTCCCCTCACTGCGGGCCTGGCTGCCCGAGAGCCTCAAGCCTGATAGCTCGACTGAGCCCGAGCATAGCCCGGCTCTGCCCGTGACCGTCTTGGCCCTTGGGCCGACTCCGCGGCGGTCGGGCTTGAGAGTCTACGGCGTCCATGCCGAAGGCTTGAGCGACGGTGGCGGGCGCTTCGCGATCGACAGCACGATCAGGATTCCCAAGAACGGCGGTGCCCACCAGGTCTTGGAGTGGGCGATAGCCCGATCTGTCCTCTTCCCGACCGGATCACCTTCAGAGGATGCCGGCGACACGGCCGCCGATGCGCAACGCCCTTAGAGGGGCAAGTTGTGGGAGCTCAAGATCGCCGAGAATATCGAAGCGATCACCAAGCCGACGAAGGCGCCGAGCAAGACCGTTGCCGCTGGCACCAGAAGTGCCAAGGCCCGCTCCATCCGGTGGCTGGACTCTTCGTCGTAGATGTCCGCGAGCTGAAGCAGCATCTCGCCGAGCTTTCCCGACTCCTCACCGGCACGGACGAGCTGAACGAAGAGGTCCGGCACCTCGCTCCGTGACGCCAGGGCGGTCCCCAAGCGCTCGCCTCGGGTCACCTGCGGTCGCAACGCGGCCATCATGCTTGCCAGGGCCGCGTTGCGCATGGCGCCGCGCGCCATCTCCAGAGCGCCGACCACATCGACGCCGCCCCTGAGCAGGCTGCCGAGCACGCGGGCAAAGCGCGAGAGGTCGAGCGACACCAGCAACGAGCCGAGTTGCGGAACCTGGAGCAAACGGCCGTCGATGCGGCGTCCGACGGCAGGGTCTCGGGTCAGCCTTCGCAGAAGGCCCCATGCGGCAAGCGCGGCAAGCGCCAGGAGCCAGCCGAACTTGGTGAGCAGATCCGAGGTCCAGACGAGGGCCTTCGTTGACAGCGGCAGATCGGCGCCGGCTTCTTCGAACAAAGGACGGAACTCGGGCACAACGACACCGACCAATATGACGATCGACACGAGGGCCATGAGCAGGACGATCACCGGATAGGTGAGCGCCGAGGCCACCTTGGCGCGTATCGCCTGGGTCCGCTCCAGGGCTTTGGCGAGGTCGCCCATGGCCGGCCCGAGCGCCCCGCTGCGCTCCCCGGCTCTAACCATCCCAAGGTAGAAGGACGGGAAAACGTCGGGCCGGGCCTGCAAGGCCTCGGCCAGGCTCGCACCGCCGCGCACGGCTTCCAGTACTTCGTCGACGAGGGCCCGCCCGACATCGCTTTGCACGACGTTGCGCGCCACCGACAGGGCCCGGTCCAGCGGCAGGCTGGCGCGCAGCAGTGTCGCCAAGGTCCGCGTGAGCAGCGCCAGGTCGTCGTCCGTCACCCGCCGCCGGCGCCGGAGCGTGATCGACCATGGACGGCTCCGGGTTGGCTCATCGCGGTCGGCGCTGAGGGGGATCAGGGCGCGGTCACGCAACGCCTCGATCGCCCCCCTGCGGTCGGCGGCGTGGATCCGGCCCTCGACGACCTCGCCCTCCGCGTTGACCGCCTTGTAGGAAAAGGTCAGCACGCCTACTCGGCCCGCGTCACCCGGAGCACTTCCTCGAGCGACGTGATACCCGCCAGCACCTTCTCCAGCCCGTGCTCGAACATGCTGCTCATGCCCTCCTCGACGGCGATGCGCTGCAGCAGGCTCGCCTCCTTCTGGGCCAGGATCGCAGCGCGCATCGCTTCGGTCATGACCAGGGTCTCGATGATGCAGGCGCGCCCGAGGTAGCCGCTGTCGGCACATGCCGGGCAGCCGACGGGCTGGTAGACCACGACGTCGCTGTTGCCCGACCGGGCCGAAAGCCCCAGCCGATCGGCCGTCGCGCCATCGAGCCGCTCGGGACACCGGCAGGCGGAGCAGAGCCGGCGCACGAGCCGCTGCGCCGAGACGCCGTTCAGCGTCGAGCAGAGCAGGTAGTCTTCGACGCCCATGTGGAGCAACCGGGCAACGCTGCTGGCGGCATCGTTGGTGTGCAGGGTCGAGAAGACCAGATGCCCGGTCAGGGCGGCTTGCACGGCGACCTGCGCCGTCTCGACGTCGCGGATCTCGCCGACCAGGATGATGTCCGGGTCCTGGCGCAGGATCGAGCGCAGCGAACCCGCGAAGTCCAGGCCGATCTCCGGCTTGACCTCGATCTGGCTGATGCCGTCGAGCTGATACTCGACCGGATCCTCGACGGTGTGCACGTTGACCTGCGGCTGGTTGAGGCGGACCAGGGAGGTGTAGAGCGTCGTGGTCTTGCCGCTGCCGGTCGGGCCGGTCACCAGGCAGATGCCGTTCGGCCTCTCGGCGATCCCGAGGTAGCGCTCCAGATGGGGCCCGGCGAGCCCGAGTCGATCGAAATCGAGCTCGACGCGCTCCCGGTCGAGCACGCGCAAGACGGCCTTCTCGCCGTGGATCGTCGGCAGGATCGACACGCGCAGGTCGACCGGGTCGCCGCGCACCGCGAGCCGCATGCGGCCGTCCTGCGGCAGGCGGCGCTCGGCGATGTTCAGCCGCGAGAGAATCTTGATGCGCGAGACGATCGCCGGCCGCATGTGCAGCGGCGGGGCCGCAACGTCGCGCAGGAGCCCGTCGATCCGGTAGCGCACCCGGAAATCGCCGTCGCCGGGCTCCAGGTGAACGTCCGAGGCCCGCAGCTCGACAGCCTTGGTGATCAGCCGGTTGACCAGCTTGATGACCGGCGCCTCGGAGGCCAGGTCTTCAAGCCGATGCACGTCGAGTTCGTCGAGCTCGAGTAGACCGCCCTTGTCGAGCCCACCGTCCCCATCGCCGCTGTCGGCCCCTTTCGGATAGAGCCGCTCCAGCGCCGCCTCCAGCTCGCCCGGCAGGGCGACCAGCGGCTCGACCGGCCCGCCGACGCAGGCTTCGAGGGCCCGGACCGTGTAGCGCTCCAGGGGATTGACCATGGCCAGCCTGAGCGTCCCCGCCTCGAGCGACAGCGGGACGGCCTGCTTCTCGCGCAGGAAGCGCCGGCTGATCCGGTCGTCCAACAAGGGCTCGCCCGGATAGTCCGCCGCCTCGACAAGCTCGAGCGCAAGGGCCGACGCCATCGTGCGGGCCAGGTCCCGCTCGGACACCAGGCCGAGCTTGGGGAGCAGGAACGGCAGGGGCTCGCTCTGTGCCGTCGCCAGACGCTCGGCGCGCGCCAAGCCGGCCTCGTCGAGGAGGCCGTCATCGAGCAGGTGTCGGATGACGCGTGCAATGTCGTCACGTTCGGAGGGCCCGGCGGTTGGCACGGCTCCATCGGCGGATTCGGGTGTCGTGACCACTCTCAGCAAGATCGTCCCGCCTCCAGCTCCCTCTTCGAGACCCAAGCCGTCACCGCGACGACCGACATAGGCATCGTTCTCCGGCTGCCGTTCTCAGATAGCGGCTCGGCGGTCCCACCGCGAGCACGCTGCGACCGCCTGCCCCTTCCCAGCCACAGACTTATCCACATGTCACGGACGCAACACAAAACTACCTAAACTTTATCATAGAGTCTGATTAGCGAGTCATGGTAGTTCGATTGAATGATCCAATGACGGATCTAAGCCGATACGCGGAGCGATTCGCCTGATGGATTGGGCCTAGCCAGGGCCCCATCGCTCCGTCATTCGAGGGGGTCGATCATGCTACGCAAAATTGCACAGCGCGCAGGACGTACGCAAGAGCACAGCGAGCCGGGACTCAACTTGTCACAGTCGCGGCCTGCCACGTCCAGCCATCGACCTCGAACGACCCGCCAAAGATCGACGAGCCTTGCCTGGCTCACCGGTGCCGCGGCCGGCCTGCTCTTGAGCACGACCAGCCCGACGAGCGCGGACTGGTCCGGTTGGATTGGTGGCCCCAATCAGCCTTCCGCGAGTCAAGCCTGCATAGCAATTGCCGGCGGACGGGGCGGAACCCTGAGGGGCATGTACCCCAAGGTACATTCTGACGGCAGACTTTGGGCCTTCGGCTGCGACGTTGAGATCACTACGCCACCCACGGTCTACAACGACATCACGACGATGCAGTGCGACAGCACGCAATCGGAGAACGGCAACGTCTCCAGCGGTTGCCTGCCGGGCCTTCCCCGCGCGCACGACAATGCGATGCCACAAGTGTTGAAGGGTAGGCCATTGTTCCATATGGCCAGTGCCGGTGTCAGTGCGGCCATGGTCACGGGCTCTTCCTGTCCCAAGGGCGGAGCCGTTTCGGACGGCAACGGAACAACGACCAACAATCCAATCAACGTCTCCACCGGCAACAAGTACCTCGCCGCCACCGACTACGCCTCGGCCGACGGCCGGCTCGTCTTTCGGCGGAGCTACGCGAGCTTCCGCGCCAAGCGCTCGGCCCTAGGCATGGCCTGGAGCCACAACTTCAACAAGACCCTCGACGTCGGGGATCCTCGCTTCCCCTTGGACCGCGGTGACGCCTACGGCATTCGCTTCACGAGCTCCGGCAGCAGCTACAAGCCGCGGATCAAGATCGGCCTGCTCTACTACGATCTGGACGATCTCGATCTGCGGATGACCCAGAACGCGGACAACGATTGGGAGATCATCGACAACACCGGTGTGGTCGAGGTCTACGACCAGACCAACGGCCGCCTGAAGATGCTGCGCTGGCCGGACGACTATCGCCAGGCGCTCTACTACACCAATACGACCGGCCTGCTCTCCCGCGTGATCGACAGCCACGGCCGGATTCTGACCTTTGCCTACGACGGCAGCAACCTGGCCAGCGTGACCGACCCCGAAGACCAGGTCATAAAGTTCGAGTACACGGAACCGGAGTTCTCGACGGGCGTGCCCAGCGGCTTCAAGCGCCTTGACGCCGTCGTCTATCCGGACGACACGCCGGCCAACGAGACCGACAACCCCAAGCTGACCTACCACTACGAGGACAGCCGTCATCCCTTCGCCGTCACTGGCATCACCGACGAGAACGGCGACCGCATGTCGACCTACGCCTACGACGCCGAGGGCCGGGCGACCTCGAGCCAGCTCGCCGGCGGCGCCGAGGAGACCACGGTCGCCTACAACGGTGACGGCACGCGGACGGTCACCAACGCGCTCGGCAAGCAGACCATCTTCACCTTCACGGACGTCGAGTACCGCAAGAAGATGACCTCGGCCGCCGGCCAAGCCAGCACCAATTGCCCGGCCTCGACGGCCTCCATGACCTACGACAGCAACGGCTATATCGCCAGCCGGACCGACTGGGAAGGCAACCAGACGACCTACGTGCGCAATGGCGTCGGCCTCGAGACCAGCCGCACGGAAGCGGCGGGCCAGACCGAAGCCCGGACCGTGACCACGACCTGGGACAGCTCCATCCGCAAGCCGACCAAGATCGTCGAGCCCGGCCTCACCATCGACTTCACCTACAATACGGACGGCCTGCTGACCGAGCGCAAGGAGACCGACACGACCGCCCACTCGGTGCCCTACAGCACCAACGGTCAGACGCGGATCTGGACCTACACCTACCAGGACCCGCCGCCCGAGCCGCCGACCGGGCCCGACGCGGGCGACGTCGTGCTGCCCTTGATCAACGGCGACGCCGAGACGCAAGACCTGACCGGCTGGACCCAAGGCCTCGGCGGTTTCGCCGCGGCGGCCTGCGGCGGCGACCCCTGCTTCTACGGCGGCGCCAATCAGTCGTTCAGCACCCTCTACCAGGACGTCTCGATCCCCTCGACGTACCACAGCGCCGTCGATGCCGCGGAGTGGCAGCTCAAGATCAAGTGGCGTCAAGTGGGCACCGACGGCAAGGACGCCGGGCAGATCAAGCTCGAGCTGCTCGATGCCTCGGATCAACCGGTGACGCCGCCGGAGTACTTCGCCAGCAAGCCCTACACGCCGTCGACCCAGACCGACAACAGCTTCGTCGCCTTCATGCCCTCCGGAACGCGCAAGGTCCGCGTGACCTTGGTGGCCATCCGGCTCGGCGGCACCTCGAACGACGCGCAGTTCGACGACATCATCCTCAGTCTCACGCCGGGAGACACCTCGACCAACTGGCTCAACGTCGTCAATGGCGATGCCAGCAACGGCATGACAGGCTGGACCTTGGATCAGGGTGGATTCTACGCCCATGCCAACGGGTTCTTCCATGGCGGCAACTCGCATTCGTTCTCGAGAATGCACCAGGACGTCGCGGTGCCGTCTAGCGAATTCAGCGCCGTCGATGCCGGCGAGCGGGATGCCCTGGTCGTCTGGCGCCAGCACAGCGCAGACAACAAGGATAACGGCGCCGTCAAACTGCATTTCCTCGACGGCACGGGGACTCTGGTCGGCGTTCAGGCCGGCAGCGGTTTCGTCCTGCCACGAGAGTTCTGGACCCGGAGGCTGCAAGCGGCGGTGCCTAGCAGCACGCGGACCATTCGCATCTTCGCCGATGCCACGCGTGCCGGCGGCACCTCCAACGACAACCATTTCGACGACATCCAGCTCGCGCTGGTCGCGCCGGATCCCTCGCGAATCCCGCTCGCCATCACCAATCCTGACGCCGAGACGGGCAACATAACCGGCTGGACGGTAGATGCCGGAAACGCCTTCTACACGATCTCCTCCCAGGGCATGCAGGGCTTTCGCTATTTCAAGCCTGGCTCCTCGTCGCTGAGCCGGATTTACCAGGACCTGACTCTGCCCAGCGCCCACCACGCGGCGATCGACGAAGGCCTGATGAGCGTCGAGGCGCTCTGGCTGCAGGATTCCTGGGCCGGCAAGGACGACGGTCTGGTCCGCTTCCGCTTCCTCGACGCGACCGACACGGAAATCGGCACCGCCGTTGAGTCCAACCTCGTTGCGCCCAAGATCACCACCGAATACTCGATGATCACGGCGCTGCCCGAGGGCTCCCGCAAGGTGCGCATCGAGCTCGAAGGCCAGCGTGACTCCGGCTCCAAGAACGACGCCTATTTCGATTGGGTCCGCGTCAACCTGGTCGACGAGATCACGCCGGTCGAGGACCTGGTGCCGCATATGCGCCGGCTGCTGACCGTCAACGGCCCACGCACGGACGTCACCGACACGACGACCTTCGCCTACACCGAGGCAGGCTTCCTCTGGAAGGTCACCAACGCCCTCAGCCAAACCACCGAGATCACGGCCCACGATGCCGCCGGCCGGCCGACCTCGATGACCGACCCGAACGGCACGGTCACCGAGCTGGCCTACGACGAGCGTGGCCGGCTCAAGACCAGCACGGTCAAGGATACGGGCGGCGACGCCGTCACGACCTTCGCCTACGACGACGCCGGCCAGGTCACCAGCATCACCCTGCCGGACTCCACGGCCATCACCTACGAGTACGACGACGCACACCGCCTGACCGCGGTCCAGAACGGCCTCACCGAGCGCATCGAATACACCTTGAACGACCTGGGCGGCCGCACGGCAGAGGTGGTCAAGGCCTCCGGCGGCACGACCGAGCGCAGCCTGACTCGGGTCTACGACGAGATGGCCCGGCTGATCGAGTCGGTCGGCGCGAACAGCCAGAGCACCGACTTCGCCTACGATAAGAACTCGAACCTCACCTCGGTCACCGACGGCGTGAACAACCAGACCCAGCAAGCCTTCGACGGCCTGAACCGGCTGATCACCGTCACCAACGCCGACCTCAGCACCAGCAGCTACGCCTTCGACGACCGCAACGATCTGACCGACGTCACC
>JANQLT010000231.1 GCA_028280455.1 Kiloniellales bacterium | reverse complement strand
CGCCTGGTGCTTCGAGCGCGACAATGCCTTCAACATCACCAAGGCGCGCGCCCTGCTGCAGGCCTACCGCGGCGTCCGCGACTTCTCCGGCGAGGAGCTGGAGGCCCTGCCGCTGCTGGCGCGCGGCTCGGCCATGCGCTTCCTGCTGACCCGGCTCTACGACTTCCTGAACGTGCCGCCCGGCGCCCTGGTGGCGCCCAAGGACCCCTTGGAGTACTGGAACAAGCTGCGCTTCCACCGCGAGGTGCGCGGCCCCGGCGACTACGGGCTGGACTAGGAGAGTGTCGGTGAGCGAGGCGGTGGTCGAGATCTTCACGGACGGTGCCTGCTCGGGCAACCCTGGCCCCGGCGGCTGGGGCGCCGTGCTGCGCTTCAAGGACCGGGAGAAGGAGCTGAGCGGCGGCGAGTCCGAGACCACCAACAACCGCATGGAGCTGATGGCGGCGATCGCCGCGCTCGAGGCCCTCAAGCGGCCCTCGCGCGTGGTGCTGACCACCGACAGCACCTATGTCCGCGACGGCATCACCAAGTGGATCCACGACTGGAAGCGCCGCGGCTGGAAGACCGCCGCCAAGAAGCCGGTCAAGAACGCCGACCTCTGGCGCCGCCTGGAAGCCGCCGCCGCCGATCACCAGGTCGACTGGCACTGGATCAAGGGCCACGCCGGGCATCCCGAGAACGAGCGCGCCGACCAGTTGGCGCGCGACGGGATCGCCTGGAGCGGCTGAGCCGTCCATGCGGCCCGACGACTGCTTCTCACCGGACTACGGCAGCGCCCGGCGCAGGTTCCTCGACGCCTCTGCGGCGGCCGGCGCGACGACCGAAGCGATCGCCCACCCGGGCCGGGGCCCCGGGGGCGAGGCGCTCGCCATGGACGTCGCCTGGTTCGGCCCGGCGGACGCCGAGCGCGTCCTGCTCACCTGTTCCGCCACCCATGGCATCGAGGGCTTCTGCGGCTCGGCCGGCCAGATCGCCTGGCTGGCCGGCGGCCGGCTTCGCGAGCTGCCGCCGGGCATCGCCTGCATGGCGGTGCACGCGGTCAATCCCTACGGCTTCGCCTGGCAGCGCCGGGTCAACGAGGACAACGTCGATCTCAACCGCAACTTCATCGACCACGCGGCTGGATATCCGGAGAACGCCGGCTACGACGAGCTGGCCGAGACGCTCTGCCCGCGCAGCCTCGACGAGGAAACCCTGGCCGCGACCCAGAGGGCCCTCGAGGCTTTCGAGGCCGAGCGGGGCCCGACGGCCTGGCTGAACGCGGTGGTCAAAGGCCAGTACCGGCACGCCGACGGGCTGTTCTACGGCGGCCGTGCCGCCGCCTGGTCCAATCGGACCCTGCGCGCCCTGCTCGGCCGCCGGCTCGGCGCGGCCCGGCAGGTCGCCTACATCGACTTCCACTCCGGGCTCGGGCCCTCCGGCTACGGCGAGCCCATGAGCAGCCACCCCTACGGGAGCGCGGCCTTCCGGCGCCTGCGCGACTGGTACGGCGACGAGGTCACCTCGACCGGCGACGGCAGCATGAACTTCGTCGAGAACGACGGCGACAGCATCAACGCCGTGGTCGAGTCCCTGCCGCAGGCCGAGGTCACGGGCATCTGCCTCGAGTTCGGCACCCTGCCGGAGTGGGACGTGCTGAACGCCATGCGCCGCGAGAACTGGCTGCAGTTCCACGGCGATCGCGAAAGCCGGCAGGGCCGCGACATCGTCGCCGGCTTGCGCGCCGCCTTCTACGGCGAGACGCCCGCCTGGAAGCGCAGCATCGTCGAGCGCAGCCTGGAGATGCAGGCCAAGGCCGTCGCCGCCCTCGCCGCAAGCTGAGCGCGGGCGCGCCGCTCCCGGCAAGTGTCCGCCGAACCTGTCAGAGCGCGTCCAGGACCTTCTCGGCGCTGGAGATGTCGAGGCCGCCGGGGTTCTCCTCGATGGCCAGGTGGCTGACCACGCCGTCGTCGAGCACCATGGCGTAGCGCTTGGAGCGGACGCCCATGCCGAGCTGCGTGAGGTCGAGCTCGAGGCCGGCCGCCTTGGTGAAGTCGGCGCTGCCGTCGGCCAGCATGAGCACCTTGTCGCCGGCGCCCTGATCGCGGCCCCAGGCGCCCATGACGAAGGCGTCGTTGACCGAGAGGCAGGCGATGGAGTCGACGCCCTTGGCCTTGAGCGCCTCGGCCTTGTCGATGAAGCCCGGCAGGTGCTTGGCCGAGCAGGTCGGCGTGTAGGCGCCCGGCAGGCCGAAGATCACCACCTTCTTGCCGTCGCAGAGCGTGTCCGTGGTGATGTCCGACGGACCGTCGTCGGTCATCAGCTTGAGCGTGGTGCTGGGTAGCTTGTCGCCGACCGAGATCGTCATATTCCTGCCGCCTCCCTCGTGCATGAAAATGGGGCCCGTCACCGCCAGGCGCGTCCCCGGGCCCTTTCTGGGGCATCGCCCCCGTTCAGGCATAGACATAGGGCAAGGCCCGGGGGGAATCTAGCCTGAGGCGACGGGCCGCCGCGGCCACGTGCGGGGCGGGCCGGGTCGGCGCGGGGGTTGCCGTGAGGGTTGTGGCGGCGCTATGAGCCTCGCCGTAAGGTTTTCGAGGGGGCAGGTCTCGCCATGAGATTCCAGCGCTTCCGGGTCCGGAACTACCGGAACGTCATCGATTCCGGCTGGATCGAGGTGTCCCGGATCACCGCCTTCGTCGGCCAGAACGAGAGCGGCAAGAGCAACCTCTTCGAGGCGCTCTACCGCGTGAACCCCTTCGTGCCGAGCGAGGGCTACAACCTGGACGAGGACTGGCCGGCCGACGACTGGAGCGGGCGCGACGCCTCGACCCTGGTCTGCGAGGCCAGCTTCCTGATCGACGACAAGGCCGAGATCGCCGACCTCTTCGACCAGTGCGCGCCGAGCCCCTATTGGGACAGGGGCGAGCCGCAGGTCGCCGCCGAACGGCCGGCCGCGCCGACGCCGGCCTTCGAGGTGGTCGAGGGCGGCGCTGGCGAGAGCCCGACCGAGGCAACAAGCGAGGCGGCCGAACCCACCGAGCCCGCCGAGCCGGTGGCGCCGGCTATCGCCACGCGCCCTCCGGGCATCGGCGAGAGCGCGCTGCCCCAGGGCCTGCCGGAGCAGGTCGAGGTCATCGCCCGGCGGCGCTACGAGGGCCCGCCGGCCTACGAGCTGGTCGGCCGGGGCAGCGAGACCCTGGTCGGCCACCGGGTGCAGGACTGGGTCTCGCAGCGCCTGCCGAAGTTCGTCTACGTGGCGGAGTACGAGCTGTCCGGCGCCCAGAGCGAGCTCGACCAGCTCGCCCAGCGGCTGCAGGCCCAGGGCTGGGGGCGCCTGAGCGCCGAGGACCAGACCAACCTGATCGTCCTCGAGCTGGCCAACATCGACATCGAGGACTTCCTCGAGAAGGGCGCCAGCTCGGAAGGCCGCACCCTGCGCTCCTTCGACAAGCGCCAGGCCTCGGCCTACCTGACCCGGCAGTTCGCCAAGCTCTGGCGCCAGAAGAAGGTGCGCTTCGACATCGACGTCGACGCCACGACCCTGAACATCTTCGCCGAGGACGAAGGCCTCGGCATGCCGGTCCGCCTGGCCCGGCGCTCGACCGGCTTCCGCTGGTACGTCTCCTTCGCCTGGAAGTTCACCCATGCCAGCAAGGGCCAGTACAAGGACTGCGTGGTGCTGCTGGAGGAGCCGGGCATCCACCTGCACCCCGACGGCCAGCGCGACCTGCTGGAGCTCTTCGAGCTGCTGTCGGAGGAGAACAACATCCTCTACACCACCCACCTCTCGTCGCTGATCGACCCGGCCCATCCGGAGCGCCTGCGCATCGTCGAGCTGCACGAGCATCACGCCCGGGTGGTGCAGGGCGTGGTCTCGGCGCAGCCCGCGCCCATGGCGGTGATCGAGGCCCGCCTCGGCCTGGCCGGCGACGACAGCCGTTTCCTCGACCAGCGCCATTCCCTGGTCGTCGAGGGCGGCGACAGCGCGCTGCTGCTGCGCCAGCTCTCCGACCTGCTGGAGCGCTCCGGCAAGGAGGGCCTGTCCAACCGGATCCACGTCTGGCCGGCCGAGTCGGCGGCCAAGATGCCGATGTACGTCGGCTACCTGCTCGGGCGGGACTGCCACGCGGCGATCCTGCTCGACAACGATTCCGAGGGCCTGGCCGCCCGGGCGCGGATCGAGGGCCTCTATCCGGCCCGGGCCGGCGAGGGCGCGCGGCCGCGGGTCCTGATGATGGCCGATGCCATGGGGATCCAGTCCAGCGAGGTGAGCCTGGAGGACCTCTTCCCGACGGAGTTCTACCTGGACTGCGTCAACCGCGCCTTCGGGCTGGCCTTGCAGGCGACCGACCTGCCGGTCGACGGCAGCCCGCAGATCGCCGACCGGGTCGACCGCGCCCTGCGGCAGCGGTACGGCCGCGCCGGCCTCGAGAAGCTGCCCGTGCTGATCGAGATACGGCGCCGCTTCGAGGGCTGGAAGCGCCTATCGGACATGCCCGATAGCGCGGGCAACCGTGCCGAGCGCCTGATCAAGTCGATTAATCGCGTCTTTACCTAAAGACCGGGTTAGGCCTGTCCCGTCGGCCAGCTCGTCGCGCCCCTTTGGCCGGGGCGTCACGCCCCGTTAGCCGGGGCGTCAGGCGACGATGCGGAAGAGCTCCGGCGCCTCGGACGGCAGGGCCGGCTGAGCGCCGGCGCGGCGGTAGGCCTCGTGGCCCCGGGCCGAGCTGTCGGCCGCCGGCGCCTGCAGGTCGTCCCGCGCGCCCTCCGCGGCCTGGCTCATGAGCTGGGCGAAGAAGCCGTCGCTCGAGGGCTTGGCCGGCCGGAACGCCGGCGCCGGCTGGGGCGCCCGAGCGCCCTCGAAGGCGCCGCGTGCCTGGCCGCGCGGGCCCGACTCCGTGGTGCCCGACTCCGTGGTGAAGGCGCTGTGCTGCTGCTGCGGCTGGACCCGCGGCACCGGCTCCACCGGCCGCAGGCGCACGGGCTCGGCCGCGCGGTTCATCATGTCCGGCGGCAAAGTCGATGAGGCGGGCGGGAAAATGGTGACGGTCGGGCTCATCGCAGCGTCGGTTCTGCCTCCAATCCCTAAATTATGTCTAAAAATCCGGAAAAAATCCAGGTTAAAGTGGAATTCGTTAACAATAAATCTGGCCTAGTCGTTAACCACATTCCTTAAGCAAGAAATCACCAAGAAGATGGCCGGTTGATCAATTTATATTGATCATTTCGTCTTCAAAGCGCTGTGTCAAACCATGGCCAAAATGAGGATTTCACCGTTTGTTAAAGGCAGAGACCTAGTCTGGGCATCTGAGACAAATGCCATCTTCAACTCTTTGTACCCCCGGTCGCCGGCAGGACCGTGCGGACGCCAGGTAGGAGGCAGCGGCCGTGATTCGGAACAAGGACTCGGCGAGCGCCCTAGTCGAGCTTTCCAGGCTGAAATCGGCGATCCTGGCCTCGGGTGACGTCATCTACGATTGGGACCTGGCGTCCGACGCCATCTCCTGGAGCGGCGACGTCCAGTCGCTGTTCAGCGTCAAGCCGGACGGCGTGCCGACCACCGCCGAGGCCTTTCACAGCCGCATCAGCCCGGAAGACCTGCCGACGCGCATGCGCGCGCTGTCCGATCACCTGACCGGCACGCAGATCTACGACTGCGAGTACCGGGTCCGCGACGACATCGGCGAGTTCCAGTGGGTGCACGACCGCGGCTCGGTGGAGATGTCGCCGACCGGCACGCCGATCCGTCTGTTCGGCGCCCTGCGCCGGGTGACCATGCGCAAGCAGCGCGAGGCGCGCCTCGAGTACCTGGCGAGCTTCGACGAGCTGACCGGCCACTTCAACAAGCTGCGCCTGCGCGAAGCGGTCGACCATGCGCTGGCCAACGCCGGGCGCATCAACCAGACCGGCGCCTTCCTGGTGGTCGGCATCGACCAGATGGGCATGATCAACACCGCCTACGGCTTCGAGGCCGGCGACGCGGTGCTGGTCGCCATCGGCCAGCGGCTCGACCGCTGCATCCGCAACTGCGACGTGATCGGCCGGATCGGCGGCGACCGCTTCGGCCTCTTGATGGGCGGCTCCAGCGACGAGCAGGCGATCCACGTCGCCGAGCGCGTGCTCGACATCATCCGGCAGATGCCCGTCGACCTCGGCGACCGCCAGGTCAGCGTCACCGCGTCGATCTCCCTGGTGATGTTCCCGACCCACGCCAAGACCTCCTTCGACATCATGGCGAAGGCCGAGGGCGCGCTGCTGCAGGCCAAGGCGGCCGGCCGCGACTGCCTGAGCCTCTACGAGATGACCGAGGAGCAGCGCCTGAGCTACCGGGCGAGCATGGACGTCGGCGAGGAGGTCAAGCAGGCCCTCAAGGAGCAGCGCCTGATGTTCGCCTACCAGCCGGTGGTCACCGCCGGGCTCGGCGACATCGAGTTCTACGAATGCCTGCTGCGCATGCGCACCCCCGACGGCAATCTCCTGCCCGCGGGCGCCTTCGTGCCGGCCGTCGAGCAGCTCGGCCTGATGCGCACCATCGACCGCCGGGTGCTGGAGATCGCGGTCGACATCCTGGAGACCTATCGCGAGGCGGTGCTGGCCATCAACATCTCCGGCCTGACGGCGACCGACCGCTCCTGGCTGCGCGCCCTGCTGGCCCGCCTCAAGGGCCGGCCGGAGCAGGCCAGCCGCCTGATCGTC
The DNA here is from genome assembly GCA_028280455.1 of Kiloniellales bacterium. Lineage (GTDB taxonomy): Bacteria > Pseudomonadota > Alphaproteobacteria > Kiloniellales > JAKSDN01 > JANQLT01. The sequence goes on along the minus strand of JANQLT010000231.1, from coordinate 3,961 downwards.
GAGATCACCGAGACGGCCGCCTTGCACGACGTCGAGGAGTCGGCGCGCTTCGTCAACGCCGTGCGCGACCTGGGCTGCCGGGTGGCGATCGACGACTTCGGCGCCGGCTACACGACCTTCCGGCACCTCAAGTCGCTGACCGTGGACATCGTCAAGATCGACGGCTCCTTCGTGCGCAACATCACCGAGTCGCGCGAGAACCAGGTCTTCCTGCGCAACCTGCTCGACCTCGCCCAGACCTTCGGCCTGGCCACCGTCGCGGAGTTCGTCGAGACCGCCGAGGAGGCCGAGTACCTGGCCAAGGAAGGCGTCGACTATCTGCAGGGCTATCACTTCGGCAAGCCGGAGCCCTCGGCCCACTGGATGGATAACGCCGCGGACCGCGCCCTGCAGCTCGCCAAGACGGCCTGAGGCCGCGCGCCGTCACGGCCTGACGCCCGCGCGCGGCGGTCGTCTCATACCAGACCGCGATGAGCTGGGCTCATCGCGGTCCGTACGGCGTTCAGGCGCCACGCAGGCTTTCCTCGCTTCGCTGCGGGCGCGCGGTCGCGATTGCCAAGCCGTGACGAGTTGCCCTCATCACGGCTTGGAATCAGCTCACTTCTGGGCTTTTTCCTTGGAGAGCTCTTCGAGCTGCTTTTGTAGCTGGTCGACCTGCAGCTTGAGCTTGGCCAGGCTGTCCTGGTCGTCGGCCGCGTTGCCGGCCTTGCCGTTCTCGGCGTCCTGATCGCTCGGGAAAGGCGAGAACATCCGCATGGCGTTCTCGAACAGCGCCATGTTGGTCTTGCCCAGCTCTTCCATCTGGCCGGTCGGGAACATGCCGCCGAAGGTCTCCTGCATCGACTGGCGCATGCGCTCCTGGTTGCTCGCGAAGCTGCCCATCATCTGCTCCAGATAGCGCGGCACGACCCATTGCATGGAATCGCCGTAGAAGCTGATGAGCTGGCGCAGGAAGGTGATCGGCAGCAGGTTGGTGCCCTTGGCCTCTTCCTCGACGATGATCTGCGTCAGGACCGAGCGGGTGATGTCCTCGCCGGTCTTGGCGTCGAACACGGCGAAGTCGATGCCGTCCTTCACCATCTGGCAAAGGTGGTCCAGCGTGACGTAGCTGCTGGTCGCGGTGTTGTAGAGCCGCCGGTTGGCGTACTTCTTGATCGTGATGGGCTGGTTCGGATCGGCCGCGGATTTGTTGGACACCTGTTGCGCCACGTCTTGCCTGCCACTAGTGGACCCGCTGAAGGATCAGGGGGGCAACCCTAACACCGCCGCCCGGTATTGTGTCCATAATCTTGCACTGCACAGTCGGCCTATTGCAGCGCGATAGAGGCCCCCGAGGGGCAGGCCGGGCCTCCGGGGGCCTCCCTGGTCTCGGCCCCGGCCGGGGCGCTATACTGCGCCGCAATGAACGATGACGCGGGGCTGGACGAGCTGGCGCGCCGCTACCTGGACTTCTGGCAGGACCAGGTCAGCGCGCTGGCGGCCGACGACGAGCTGGCGACGGCCATGGCGCGGCTGCTTTCGACCCTGGGGCCGGCGGCCGCGGGGGCCGCCCAGCCATGGCTGACCTGGCCGATGGCCGGGGCCTGGCCCGGCATGGCCCGAGGCGCGAACGAGGGCGGACCTGGCACCGGGGAGGCGCCGGCGCATGACGGGGGGCAGCGGCGACAAGGCGCCGGCAGCGAAGGCGCCGCCGGCTCGGCAGGGCCCGCGGCCGATGGCGCTGCACCTGGCGACGGCCATCTCGACCTTGACGAGCTCGCACGGCGCCTTGGCGCTCTCGAAGCAAGGATCGCCGCCCTGGAGGGGGCCCCTCGAGGACGCAAAGCCGCTTCTGGCGGCGCTCGAAAGCGCAAATCCCGAGGCTCTTGAGCGGGCCGTCGCCCGCGAGTCCGGGCGCCGCCTGAACGCCTTCCTCGCCGGCGTCGAGGCTTACCGCAAGCATCCCTACCGCCGGGCCCTGCCCGAGCCGCCCTGTATCTGGCAGGACGGCAGCACCCGCCTGCTCGACTACGGCCGGCCGGCCAAGCGCGGCAAAGTGCCGATCCCGCTCCTGGTCGTGCCCTCGCTGATCAACCGCTTCTGGGTGCTCGACCTCTCGGAGCGGGCCAGCTTCCTGCGCTGGCTGGCCGAGCACGGCGTATCCCCCTGCGTCATCGACTGGGGCGCGCCGGGCGCCCTGGAGCGGGGCTTCTCGCTCAGCGACTACATCGCCGGCCGCCTCGAGGCGGCGCTCGGCGCCCTGCTGGAGCGGGGCGGGCCGCCGCCGCTGCTGCTCGGCTACTGCATGGGCGGCGACCTGGCCCTCGCCCTGGCGCAGCGCCGCCAGCGCGACCTGGCCGGCCTGGTGCTGATGGCGACGCCCTGGGACTTCCACGCCGCCAACGAGGCGCAGGCCCGCTGCCTGGCGGCCAGCCTGCCGTTCTACGAGCCGATGATGAGCCTGCTCGGCGCCTTGCCGCTGGATGCCATCCAGTCGCTCTTCGCCGCCCTCGACCCGATGCTGGTGATGCGCAAGTTCGTCGCCTTCTCGCGGCTCGATCCGGCGAGCCCCGAGGCCGCCGCCTTCGTGGCGCTGGAGGACTGGCTGAACGACGGCGTGCCGCTCGCCGCCGCCGTCGCCCGCGAGTGCCTGGGCGGCTGGTACGGCGGCAACACCACCGCGGCGGGCGCCTGGCGGGTCGCCGGCGAGGCCGTCGCGCCCCGCCGCCTGGACCTGCCCTGCCTGGCGGTGATCCCGGAGCGCGACCGCATCGTGCCGCCGGCCTCGGCCCTCGCCCTGGCCGAGGCCGTGCCCGGCGCCGATCGCCTGATCCCGGGCGCCGGCCACATCGGCCTGATGGTCGGCGGCCGGGCACCGAAGACGGTCTGGCAGCCGGTCCTGAAATGGATCAAGGCGCGTGCGGCAGCGCACGGCTAGATACCCGAGGTGGTCGAGGCGGCATGCCGGGCCGGCATGCCTTGCGGTTTCGGATCGGCCGTGTCATATAGTTAACCGGTCATGTTGCAGTGCAGCATAGGCCGCATTCCAATCGAGGGCAGGCGGTTCCCTAGGGCCGCCGGGGGAAATGCCGAAGCGGGCCGCCGTGACGGCCGCAGAAGAGGGAAGGATAGCGGGAATGACCGATATTGTGATTGCGGGCGCCGCGCGGACGCCGGTCGGCGCGTTCAATGGCGGGCTTTCGAGCGTTGCGGCCTCGGTGCTGGGCGCCGCCGCCATCAAGGAGGCCCTGAGCCGCGCCAAGGTCGAGGGCGAGGAGGTCGACGAGGCCATCCTCGGCCAGATCCTGACCGCCGGCGCCGGCCAGAACCCGGCCCGCCAGGCCGCCATCGAGGCCGGCATCCCGGTCGAGAAGACCGCCTATCAGATCAACCAGCTCTGCGGCTCCGGCCTGCGCTCCGTCGCGCTGGGCTACCAGGCGATCAAGCTCGGCGACAGCGGCATCGTCGTCGCCGGCGGCCAGGAGAGCATGAGCCAGGCGCCGCATTTCGCGCACCTGCGCAACGGCACCAAGATGGGCGACCTGAAGATGGTCGACTCCATGCTCAAGGACGGCCTCTGGTGCGCCATCAACGGCTACCACATGGGCAACACGGCGGAGAACGTCGCCACCAAGTGGCAGCTCACCCGCGACGAGCAGGACAGCTTCGCCGCGGCCTCGCAGCAGAAGGCCGAGGCGGCGCAGAAGGCCGGCCGCTTCACCGACGAGATCGCGCCGGTGACCATCAAGACTCGCAAGGGCGACGTTGTCGTCGACAGCGACGAGTATCCGAAGCACGGCACCACGGCCGAGAGCCTCGCCAAGCTGCGCCCGGCCTTCGACAAGGAAGGCACCGTCACCGCCGGCAACGCCAGCGGCATCAACGACGGCGGCGCCGCGGTGGTGCTGATGAGCGCCGACGAGGCCGGCAAGCGCGGCGTCACGCCGCTGGCCCGCATCGTCTCCTGGGCGACCTGCGGCGT
>JANQLT010000195.1 GCA_028280455.1 Kiloniellales bacterium | reverse complement strand
GCCTACACATCCCTCTCCCCCGTCGGGGGAGAGGGCTGCGCAGGCTTGGTGAGGCGCAGCCGAGCCTAGCCGGAGCTGGGTGAGGGGGCGGTTCGTTTCCTCTTGGCAACGGGCCGGCGCAGCCCGGGACCTCGCCGGCGCAGGATCCTTGTGTCGCTGGGCTACTCGGCGGCGCCGACGGCGACGGCCGGCTGCGGCGCCGGCTGCACCAGGGCGTCGTAGGCGGTCAGCAGGTCCTTGGTGACCGCGCCGGGCGTGAAGCTGTACTGGTCGATCTCGCGCACCGGGGTCACCTCGACCGCCGTGCCGGTGATGAAGACCTCGTCGGTCTTGCCGAGCTCCTCGGGCATGATCGCGCGCTCGACGACCTCGTAGCCGCGCGTGCGGGCCAGCTCGATCACCGTGCGCCGGGTGATGCCGTCGAGGAAGCAGTCGGGCGTCGGCGTGTGGATCTTGCCGTCCTGCACCAGGAAGATGTTGGCCCCCGTCGCCTCGGCGATGCGGCCCCGATAGTCGAGCATCAGGGCGTCGTTGTAGCCGGCGGCCTCGGCCTTGTGCTTGGACAGGGTGCAGATCATGTAGAGGCCGGCGGCCTTGGACTTGACCGGCGCGGTGTCCGGCGCCGGCCGACGCCACTCGGAGACGGTCATGCGGATGCCCTCGAGGCGCGCCTCGGGGGTGAAGTAGGCCGGCCACTCCCAGGCGGCGACCGCCAGGTGGATGCTGTTCTGCTGCGCCGAGACGCCCATCATCTCGCTGCCGCGCCAGGCGACCGGGCGGACGTAGCCGTCGACGATCTTGTTGGCGCGCAGCACCGCCTCGGCGGCGGCGTCGATCTCCGCGACGCTGTAGGGGATCTTGAAGCCGAGCACCTCGGCCGAGAAGTGCAGGCGCTCGTGGTGCTCGGTCATCTTGAAGACCTCGCCGCCGTAGGAGCGCTCGCCCTCGAAGACGGCGCTGGCGTAGTGCAGGCCGTGGGTCAGGACGTGGACCTTGGCCTCGCGCCAAGGCACCAGCTCTCCGTCCTGCCAGATGACACCGTCGCGATCGTGAAATGGGATCATGGCCATTGTTCTTTCCTGCCCCAGGTTGACCCTCGCCGGCCGGCGCCGCGGCGCCCGCCCTCCAGATTCCGCCCCGCACGACCCCAATCGGGACCGAATCGGTCCCCAAATGGCAGGGGCGGCGCAATATCCATAAAGGACTTGCGGGATGTAACAGCCTTGGTCCATATATGTCAACATGGCTGACATAAAATCCGGTCCCAATCCGCTGTACCTCCGCGAGGCCGAGCTGCGCCAGGCGATGGAGCTGCTGTTCTTCGGCTACCGCGATTTCACCGCCGAGCCGGACAAGATCCTGGCCCGCTACGGCTTCGGCCGGGCCCATCACCGGGTGATCTACTTCGTCGGGCGCTTCCCGGCGATCACGGTCAGCGAGCTGCTGGACATCCTGCGGATCACCAAGCAGAGCCTGTCGCGGGTGCTCAGCCAGCTCATCCGCGAGGGCTTCGTCACCCAGCGGCCCGGCACCCAGGACCGGCGCCAGCGCCTGCTCACCCTGACCGACAAGGGCCGGGCGCTCGAACGGGAATTGAGCGAGGAGCAGCGGGCCCGCATCGCCCGCGCCTACCGCCAGGCCGGCGCCGAGGCCGTGGAGGGCTTCCGCACCGTGCTGACCAACCTGATCAACGAAGAGGATCGCCGCCGTTTCGTCGAGGAAGCGCCACCGCTGCGGCTCGCCGCGCGCCGCTGACAGGGCGTCGACGGCGAGGCCTGTCGCCGGCCCCTGTCCCGGCTATGACCCGAGGTGTCCGCCTTGAACCCAGGGGGTCCGCCTTGAACCCAGGGGTCCGCCTTGAACGATGACCACGGCCATATCCTGGTCGTCGACGACGACACCCGGCTGCGCGATCTGCTGCGCCGCTTCCTGGTCGACCAGGGCTTCCGCGTGACCACCGCCAAGGACGCCGCCGAGGCCCGCGCCAAGCTCGCCGCGCTCAGCTTCGACCTGCTGATCCTCGACGTCATGATGCCGGGCGAGTCCGGCCTCGAGCTGACCCGCGCCCTGCGCAAGGAAAGCCAGGTGCCGATCCTGCTGCTGACCGCCAAGAGCGAGATCGAGGACCGCATCGAGGGCCTGACCGGCGGCGCCGACGACTATCTGGCCAAGCCCTTCGAGCCGCGCGAGCTGACCCTGCGGGCCAAGTCGATCCTGCGCCGCTCGCGCAGCCGGGGGCTCGACTACGGCGGGACGCTCAAGTTCGGCGCCTTCGAGTTCGACCCCGAGCGCCGCGAGCTGCGGCGCGGCGAGGAGCCGGTGCACCTGACGGAGGCGGAATCCTCGCTGCTGACGGCCCTGGCCCGCAGCCCGGGCGAGGCCGTATCGCGGGAATCCCTCATGGCGGCCAGCCCGGAGATCGGCAATCAGCGCACGATCGACGTGCAAATGACACGTCTCCGGCGCAAACTGGAGGCCGATCCCAAGTACCCGCGCTACCTGCAGACGGTACGCGGCACGGGCTACGTCTTGATGCCGGACTGATATGGCTACGATCGCCGCGGAGCAGAAGGCCAAGCGGCCGCTGATCAAGCGCTATCTGCCGAGAACCCTGCTCGGCCGCTCGATCCTGATCATCGGCGTGCCCCTGGTGCTGGTCCAGGTCGTGGCGACCTGGATGTTCTACGAGCGGCACTACGACCTGGTGACCCGGCGCCTGGCCGAAGGCGTGGCCGGCGACGTCGCCATGGTGATCCAGCTCGTCGAGTCGGGCATGAGCGGCGCGGCGCTGCAGCGCGCGCTCGGCCAGGCTACCCAGAACATGATGATGTCCAGCGTCTCCTGGCGCTCCGGCGAGCCGATCGGCGACAGCGGCCGGACGCCCGGCGGCGGCATCCTCGAGCGCAAGCTGCACCGGGCCCTCGGCGGCCGCTTGCCCTACGACTTCCGGCTCGATACCGACGCCGCCGACGAGCAGGTCGAGATCGAGGTGCAGCTACCGGACCGGGCGCTGCAGATCCTGATCGCCCAGGACCGCCTGTTCTCCTCGACCCAGTACATCTTCATCATCTGGATGGTCGGCAGCTCGATCATCGTCTTCGCCGTGGCGAGCCTCTTCATGCGCAACCAGGTCAAGCCGATCAAGCGTCTGGCCCTGGCGGCCGAGAGCTTCGGCAAGGGCCAGGACATGCCCGACTTCAAGCCGGAGGGCTCGACCGAGGTGCGCCAGGCGGCGGCCGCCTTCCTGCAGATGCGCGACCGGATCCGGCGCAACATCGCCCAGCGCACCGAGATGCTGGCCGGCGTCAGCCACGACCTGAGGACGCCCCTGACCCGCATGAAGCTCGAGCTGGCGATCCTCGGCGACAACCCGGAGGCGGCCAACCTCGCCGCCGACGTCCAGGAGATGGAGCGGATGGTCGAGGGCTACCTGACCTTCGCCCGCGGCGAAGGCGAGGAGCAGCCGGTCCAGACCGACCTGGTGGCGCTGATGCGCGACGTGGTCGGCCAGATGCAGCGCGACGGCAACACGGTCTCCCTGGAGACCGAGGAGGCGCTCGACCTGGAGGTCCGTCGCGAAAGCCTGCGGCGCTGCCTGACCAACCTGATCGCCAATGCCCAGCGGCACGGCGAGCAGGTCGCCGTGAGCGCCAAGCGGCGCAACGGCCAGATCGACATCTGTATTGACGACGACGGGCCCGGCATCCCGGAGGACCAGCGCGAGGCGGTGTTCCGGCCCTTCTTCCGGCTCGACAACTCGCGCAACCCGGAGACCGGCGGCACCGGCCTCGGCCTGACCATCGCCCGCGACGCGGTGCGCGGCCATGGCGGCGACCTGACCTTGGAAGACGCCCCCGGCGGCGGCCTGCGCGCGCGACTTTGGTTGCCGGTGTGATCTTGAAGCGTGACTGGGCGACGATGAGATACAGCGTTGTTCTCAAGCGGAGCGACGACGGCTTCAGCGTTAGGTGCCCCGGTTTGCCAGGCTGTTGGTCGCAAGGCGCAACGGAGCCGGAAGCGCTGGACAACATTCGCGACGCTATCGCAGAGCATCGGGCCGCGATCCAACAGACGCTCGTTGGCGAAGACGTGCGGGAAGTCGACGTCATCGACTAGCTATGCCCAAGAACCCGGGCGTAAATCACCGCAGAGCCATCCCTTGAAGGCGCTGGAGAAGCCAGTGGCCGGCCGGGCCGAGATGGCGGGCTTGCGACCAGACGACATCGATGCCCTGCAGGACGTCGGCCTTCTCGAAGGACAGCGCCAAGGCGACGAGGGCGCCGGATGCCAGCTCTTCGTCGACGACGGCCTTGTTCAAGGTCGCCCAGCCGATGCCGGCGCGCACGAGATCGACGATGACATGGGGGCTTTCCAGCAGCCAGACGCGCGGGCTGCGCTTGCGCGCCAGATAGCTTTCGTCGTCGGGATTCCGGCTGTGTGGGATGAGCTGTCTGAACTGCCTGAGCGTTTGCTCGGTTAGCGGTTGCAGGCCGACGAGCGGATAGTCCGGGCTGCACACGGTGATCAGCGGCGAATGCCCGATTCCTCTGAAGTGGAATCCCTGCGGCAGGCTCTCCGGCGCGATCATCACGCCGATGTCGGCACGGCCGTCCCGCACGAGCTGACCGACATCGCTGCTCCCGGGGTCCAACAGCTCGAGCGTGATGTAGGGAAAGGCCGCCTCGAAGCCCGAGAGAATCGGCACGATGGCCGGCGACCAGACGCTCTGCTCGATGGCCAGGCAGAGATGGCTTTCCGCGCTCGTCGCGAGCGCGCTCGCGTGCGCCGTGAACTCCTCGTGACCTCGGAGGATGTAGGCCGCCTCGGCCAGCAGGGAGGCTCCCGCCCCGGTCAGCGTCGGGTTGCGTTTGCTGCGATCGAACAGCGCGACGTCGATCTCGATCTCCAGGTTGATCACCGCGCTGCTGACGGTCGACTGGGCTTTGCCCAGGTGCCGCGCCGCCGCGGAGAACGACCCCGTTCGCGCCGTCGCGACGAAGGCTTGAAGCTGTTCGATGTTGGCCATGTGCCGCTCAATCTATCGATAAAATCGATGGTATCTAATTTGAACCTACAGAGAAACTCGTTATGTGAGTGCCCACTGGGAGCCCAATCGAATGACACTGCCCGTCGCCGAGAGATGGTTCGAGAGACGCCAGGTCGAGGCCGGCGTGACCCTGCTCTGGGAGCCTCACGTCGTGCCGCTGGACCGCTGCAACATCTGGCACGTCCGAGGCCGGGACCGGGACCTGCTGGTCGATTCCGGCTTCGGCATCTGCAGCCTGCGGCAAGCCGCCCGCGACCTCTTCGGCCAGCAGACGATCGCGCTCGCGACCCATTCCCACTACGACCACACCGGCTGCTTTCACGAGTTCGAGACCCGAGTCGCCCACGCCGCGGAAAGCCGGTCGTTCCTGGCCGATAGCGCGAAGTCGCTGCGCGTCGACAGCCTGTCGGCCTCCTTTCGAGCCTATCTCGAGCGGGTCGGCTACGGCCTGCGGTCCGAGTACCTGATAACGGCGCTGCCCGACGCCGGCTTTCCCCTGGAGACTTGGGAACAGACCGGCGCCTCGCCGACCTGGCTGGTCGATGAAGGCGACGTCATCGACCTGGGCGACCGGGCCTTCGAGGTGCTGCATCTGCCGGGACACTCGCCCGGCAGCATCGGTCTGTGGGACGCCGGCAGCGGCACGCTGTTCTCCGGCGACGCCATCTATGACGGGCCCCTGCTCGACGAGCTGCCGGACAGCGACGTCGAAACCTACGTCGCGACGATGGAGCGTCTTCTGCGGCTTCCCGTGACCGTCGTGCATGCCGGGCACGACCCCAGCTTCGGCAAGGCGCGCCTTGCCGAGATCGCTCTGGCCTACATCGAGTCCCGGAGCTGACGGTGTCCGACAAGGTCTTCCTGCACTACGACGACGCGGCGCTGGACCGCCAGTTCTGCATCGATGTCCGGGACGAATGGGACAAGTACGAAGCCGAGTACCTTCGCTCCTGCGCGGCGGCGCGGGAGACCTTCACGAGCGCGCGCTACGACATCCGATACGGCGAGAGCCCGAACGAGCGCCTCGACGTCTATCCCGCCCGTTCGCCGAATGCGCCGGTTCTGATCTATGTCCACGGCGGCTATTGGCGCTCGGGGGATATGGCGCTCTGGCGCTTCGTGTCCCTAGGGGTCGTCGGCAACGACGTCACGCTCGTGCTGCCGACCTACGACAGGGGCCGCGACATCGGCGTGGGCGTCATCGTCGAACAGGTCCGCAAGGCTCTCGCCTGGACGATCGACAACATCGCCGACTACGGCGGCGATCCGGCGGACATCTCGGTGTCCGGCCATTCCGCGGGCGGCCAGCTCGCCGCCATGCTGTTGACGACGGACTGGTCGGCCAGAGGCTACGACAGCGCGCCCATTCGATCGGCGACGCTGATCAGCGGCCTCTTCGACCTGGAGCCCATCCGGCTCTGCCGTCACCTGCGGGACTACTACGGGCTAGAGCTGACCAGGGACGAGGTCGCGACCCTGAGCCCCTACCGGCTGACGCCGCGGGTCGCCTGCCCGGTCAAGGTCGTCGTCGGCGCGCGGGAGACCGAGGAGTATCTGCGTAGCTCCCGCCTCCTGGCCGCCGTGTGGCGGAACCAAGAGGTCGACGTGACCTTCGAGGAGCTCGATAGGCATCACCACTTTTCGATTATTTTCGAGTTGGCCGATCCGGACAGCCGGCTTTCCAAGATGGTCTGCGGCTTGCCTCGACCCGACTCCGGCTAGGACGAGAACGATGACGCGACTCTCCCAATTGCTGACCGAAAGCCAGATCGCCAAGGTGAGGGCGCCTTTGGAGGAATGCCATTGGCTGCCGAACGTCGCCTACACGTCGGAGGCCTTCTTTCGGCTTGAAGCCGAGGCTCTGTTCTCGAAGACCTGGATGTCCATCGGGTTCGCCTGCGAGGCGGCGTACCCCGGCGATGCCTATCCCGTCACCGTCCTCGGCAAGCTGCCGCTGGTCATGGTCCGCGACGAGGTCGGTAGGCTGCGCGTCTTCCACAACGTCTGTCCCCATGATTGCAGCAAGGCGGTCTTCGGCGACGCCAAGGGGCTCAGCCGCATCGTCGGGCAATACCACGGCTGGGTCTGGAACCTGGATGGCACGCTTCGCGACGCCACGCTGTTCGACGGCACGAGAGGCCCGCACAGGCTCTCCGACCGGGACGCGGACCTGAAGGAGGTCCGCAGCCGTGTCTGGAACGACACGGTGTTCGTGAACCTGAGCGGCGATGCCTGCTCGTTCGACGAATACATCGCCCCGGTCGAAGAGCTCTACGGCGCTATGGATCTCTCCGACATAACGCCCGGCCTGAACAAGGCGGGCGATCAGGTCTTCATCGAGCGGGCGGTCATCGAGAGCAACTGGAAGAGCGTCTACGAGAACTTCGCCATCAACGTCTACCACGAGGGCTTCGTCCATGCCGGCTACAAGGCGGCACCGAACGTGCCCCGGGTGACGGAGGCGGGGGTCAAGACCTACGAAGAGATCGACGATCGGGGCTACCAGGGCCTGCGCTTCACCGGCGCCGCAGCCGATCTGGCCTACGGGCTACCCCGCTCGCCGGCGATCCCGATGAAGGACGGCGGCGTGCCGGACAAGCACACCATCATGTCCCTCTATCCCAACACGAACATCTCCGTGGCGCCGAACTCCATGCTGATCACGGTCTTGACGCCGCAAGCGCCCGATAGGACCGCCTATGACAGCATGATGCTGTTGCCCCGCGACGTGGCGCAGCAGTCCCGCTACGCCCAGCAACGGGAATACATGCTGACGGTGGACTGGGCCATAGCGCGCGACGAAGACGGCGCCGTCTTGAAGTCCGTCCAAGCCGGGCGGCACTCGCCGGCTTTCGACCAGCACTTCATCGTGCCGTTCTGGGGCGCCATGTGCCGCAGCTTCTGCAACCGCGTCCTGGACGACCTCGAGCGCTCGGAACGATGACGGCCCGTGCCGTGTGAACGAACCGCCCCCTCACCCAGCTCCGGCTAAGCTCAGCCTTCGGCCTCGCTAAGCCTCCACGTCCCTCTCCCCCGTCGGGGGAGAGGGCTGCGCAGGCTTGGTGAGGCGCAGCCGAGCCTAGCCGGAGCTGGGTGAGGGGGCGGTTCGTTTCCCTTTGGCAGCGCGCCGGCGATGCTCCTAAGCCGGTAACGCCCTAGAAGCGCGACTGGGCGACCTGGCGGAGCAGGAAGTCGCGGAACACGGCGACGCGGCGGGTCGCGCGGACTTCTTCCGGATAGACGAAGAAGGCGTCGATCTGCGGGCCTTCCAGCTCGGTCAGGACGTGGACCAGGCCGTCGCTCTCCTCGACCATGAACTCCGGCAGCGCGCCGAGCCCGGCGCCGCTCTCGACCGCGCGCATGACGGCGTAGGTGTTGTTGACCGACATGGCCGGCGTGCGCAGCGGCTGGTTGCCGCGGCCGACCCGCAGCAGCCAGTTGACGTCGGGCACCGGCGGGCGAGTGTCCTCGCCGTAGACGATCAGGCGGTGCCGGTCGAGGTCCTCGGCCTTGAGCGGCATGCCGTGGTTCTTGATGTAGCCGGGCGAGGCGTAGATGTGGATGTGCACGGTCAGCAGATGCCGCTGGATCAGGTCGGCCTGGCGCGGCGGCGTCAGGCGCACGGCGACGTCGGCCTCGCGCATCGAGAGGTCCAGGGTCTGGTCCGAGAGGATCAGGTGCGGCTCGATCTCCGGATAGACCTCGACGAACTCGCGCATGCGCGGCGCCAGCCAGGTCGAGCCGAAGGCGACCGTGGTGGTGATCTTCAGCGGGCCCTTCGGCCGGTCCTTGCTCTCGCTGAGCTGCGCCTCGGTCATGGCCAGCTTGCCGAAGACGTCGTGCGCGGTGCGGTAGAGCAGCTCGCCCTGCTCGGTCAGGATCAGGCCGCGGGCGTGGCGGTGGAACAGCGGCACGCCGAGGCTGTCCTCGAGCGCGGAGATCTGCCGGCTGACCGCCGACTGGCTCAGGTTCAGGCCTTCGCCAGCATGCGTGAAGCTGCCGGCCTCGGCAACGGAGTGGAAAACCCGGAGCTTATCCCAGTCCATAACGCTGATGCGGCGACGCGCGGGCCCGGCAAAGCCGAGCGGGCCGGCGCCGCTGTCCCCCCTATTGTGCGGCCTGCGCCGCCAGCGCCTCGATCTCGCCCAGGAACTTCTCGGCCTCGAGCGCGGCCATGCAGCCCATGCCGGCGGCGGTCACCGCTTGGCGAAAGACCTTGTCCTTGACGTCGCCGGCGGCGAACACGCCTGGAATATTGGTCGCCGTGGAATCGGGCTTGGTGATGATATAGCCCTCGCCGTCCATATCGAGCTGGCCCTTGAAGAGGGCCGTCGCCGGATCGTGGCCGATGGCGATGAACAGGCCGTCGAGCGCGACCTCGCTCACGGCGTCGGTCTTGACGTTGCGGACCTTAACGCCGGTGACGCCGAGCGGCTCCTCGTCGCCCACGACCGACTCGACCACGTGGTCCCAGAGCGGCTCGATCTTCTCGTTGGCCAGCACCCGGTCCTGCAGGATCTTCTCGGCGCGCATGGCGTCGCGCCGGTGGATCAGGATGACCTTGCGCGCGAAGTTGGTTAGGAAGATCGCTTCCTCCGCCGCCGTGTTGCCGCCGCCGACCACGGCCACCGTCTTGTCGCGGTAGAAGAAGCCGTCGCAGGTGGCGCAGGCCGAGACGCCGAAGCCGAGGAACTTGGTCTCGCTCTCCAGGCCGAGCCAGCGCGCCTGGGCGCCGGTGCAGATCAGCAGCGTGTCGCCCGTGTAGACGGCCCCGGAGTCGCCGATGGCGCGGAACGGCCGGACATCGATCTGGACCTCGACGATGGTGTCGAAGGCCATCTCGGTGCCGACGTGCTCGGCCTGGCCCTTCATCTGCTCCATCAGCCAGGGGCCCTGGATCACCTCGGCGAAGCCGGGGAAGTTCTCGACGTCGGTGGTGATCGAGAGCTGCCCGCCGACCTGCAGGCCCTGCACCAGCAGCGGCTTGAGGTTGGCGCGGGCGGCATAGATGGCGGCGGTATAGCCCGCCGGGCCGGAGCCCAGGATGAGCACCTTGCTGTGCTTCGTCTCGGTCATGGCGAAGTCGTCTCCGGGAGGGACTGCCCAGAACATAGGGCGGGCCCCGTAAACCCGCAAGGTGGGCGGGGCTGTTGCCTGCTTGTGCGGAATTGGCGCCGGCCGGTTGCCGAAGGGAAACGAACCGCCCCCTCACCCGGCTCCGGCTAAGCTCGGCTGCGCCTCGCCAAGCCTGCGCATCCCTCTCCCCCGTCGGGGGAGAGGGCGTGGAGGCTTAGCGAAGCCGAAGGCTGAGCTTAGCCGGAGCCG
>JANQLT010000183.1 GCA_028280455.1 Kiloniellales bacterium | reverse complement strand
GGCTCGTTGGCCCACAGCCACGCCCGAGGCCGCGAAGATCTCTTCCGGCATCACGGAGCCGTTGGCAAGAAACCGCCCAAAGCCCACCGTGCAGGCCCGCTCGCCGCCGAGTTTGCCCACAACCGGGCTTTGGGTTTCGACCAAGCGCTCGGCCAGAAGACCCCCCTTTTTCCCCGCCGGGTATCGCCAAAGCAGTTCGAAAACATCTCCAAAAACGAGATTTCCATGACCCCCTCCCGACTCCAGCAGATCGAGCAAGGGAATCACCTCAGCAAACCACCTGCAATGCGCATCACTAGCGCACCCAGAATTTGTGTGCACGTGATAGCCCGACGGGGGAGAGGGCGTGGAGGCTTAGCGAAGCCGAAGGCTGAGCTTAGCCGGAGCCGGGTGAGGGGGCAGTTCGTTTGCCTCTGGCAGAGTGCTCTAGACGAGACCCTGAACCCAAGGAATCGGAAAGGGCGCAAAGCTGCCGTCAGGCCAGCGCCTCGACCTTTGTTTCGAGGCGGGCGACTAGGGTGGCGCCGAGCTCGCCGCCGTCGCCCTCGATGAGCTGGTCGATCACCAGTGCCAGGGCATCGACGTGGATCTCGATGAGCTGCAGGGCGGCCTCGTCGGCGCTCTCGCGTCCCTTGAGCAGCGACATGAAGGTCTTGCCGATCTTGGTGATCAGCGGAAAGCCGAAGCTGCTGCCCTGGCCCTTGAGAACGTGAACCGTCTCGGCCATCGACTTGAGCCGGGCGGCGGGATCCTCCGGCTGCTCGCGCAGGCTCCGGTAGGTCGCCTTCAGCTCGTCGATCGACGCCTTCGCGCTCTCCATGAAGAGATCGCGAAGCTCGTTCTCGTCCATGACGCGCTCGCTAAGACCCGTCATTCGGATCGCCTTTCAGAGCATGGGACGCGGGAGGGTGGCGGATGGGATCCAGCCTATCGGCGCTGTCTTAAGGCATTCTGAACGAGAGCCGCCCCGAGAACTCCCGGGGAAGCGAATCACACAATGAAAACGGTCGCCTAGGGGATAACCCGAGCGGCCGGTCCGGGGTTCCGCGAAAGCGGCATCGAGACCCTCTCGTCGTCGCGCCGCGGCTTGCGAGAGGCGCCTCCGCCTAGCCGTCCAGCAGCGAGCGGCCGAGCACCAGTTCGAACCGCCCGACCCAGCCCTCCGGCTCGAGCGCGGCATCGCGGCGCAGCTCGACGATCACGCTGGCGCGCGCTTGCGGATCGCTGATCCGCCGCAGGATGAAGTCGCCCTCGTTGCGCGGCTCGCCGGCGACGTACATCTGCGTCACCAGGGTGCCGTGACCAGGCCCGGAGACCGCGAAGTGGATATGCGGCGTCCGGCTGCCGTAGGCAACCGGCCTGATGGTCCGGAAGCGGTAGCCGCCGCTCTCGTCGGCCAGGGTCTGGCCGTAGCCCTGGAAGGCCGGGTCGAGGCGGCCGCTGTCGCGCGGATGGTGGTAGGTGCCGAGGGCATCGCACTGCCAGATCTCGACCCGGGCGCCGGCCAGCGGCCGGCCGTCTTCGCCGAGCACGCGGCCGAAGACCTGGGTCGGCTCGCCCTTCGCCGTGGCCGCTTGGCCCTCGACCCGGGTCAGGTCGTTGTCGTGATCGAGCGGCAGAGTTTCGGGATAGAAGGGGCCCGCGGTCTGGCGCGGCGTCGGGAACAGCGCGAAAGCCGGCAGCGGCGTCGCCGCTAGCGCCAGGCCGCCGAGCCCGGCCGACAGCAGCCGGCGGCGCGGCAGGTGCGGTTTCGCCATCCCGGTTCCTCCTCGGCAGCCTCGCGGGCAACCCCCGTCATATGGGGCTGGGAGCAGCGACAAGCCAGTCAAGCGACCGTTACGGCGCCGGCGTCGACAGCCCGGGGCGCCGCGACCAGAATGCGCTCGAGCCCGCCCGGCCGGCGGCAACGATGAGGAGCGCGCCATGCCCGCCTATCCGATCGATCGCTTGCGGATCATCGCCCCCGAGAGCGACGCGCCATGAGCCTGCGCGCCGCCCTCGCCGCGGCCGGCATCGCGACGGCCCTGACCTGCGGCACAGCGGCGCAGGCCGCGCTGGAGGCCGAAAGCGGCGCGCGCTTCCTGGCCCGCGACGACGCCAGCCGCCTCGCCTATGTCGAAGGTCTCGCCGACCAGCTCCTGCAGCTACACAACGCCGGCCTGATCCGCGGCTTCCGCTGGTACGTCCGCTGTCTCGAGCGGCCCGACGCGCCGGTGCTGGCCGAGGCGCTGACCCGCTACATCGAAGCCAACCCCAAGCGCAGCCGCGAGCCGGCGGCACGCAACTTCATCTGGGCGGCGGTCGAAGTCTGCCCCTATCCCTGAGGACGCGCGCCTTGTCCGACAGCAGCCCGACCGCGCCAAGAGTAGCGGGGCCGCGCATCGCGCCGCGCCAGCTCGCGCTGGGCGGGCTGGTCGCCCTGGCCGCGGCCATGGGCATCGGCCGATTCATCTACACGCCGATCCTACCGCCGATGGCCGAGGGCCTGGCCCTGAGCAAGGGCGAGGCGGGCCTGATCGCCTCGGCCAACTTCCTCGGCTACCTGCTGGGCGCGCTGCTGGCCGCGGCGTCGCGGCTGCCGGGCAGCGCGCGCGCCTGGCTGCTCGGCGGCCTGGCGGGCAGCGCGCTGACCACCGGCGCCATGGGCTGGAGCGACGGCATGGCGCTCTACCTGCTGCTGCGCCTGCTCGGCGGCGTCGCCAGCGCCTTCGTGCTGGTCTTCTCCTCCTTCCTGATTCTCGAGCGACTCAGCGCCGCCGGCCGCGGCGGCCTCTCGGCGCTGCACTTCGCGGGCGTCGGCGTCGGCATCGCGCTCTCGGCCCTGCTGACCTGGGCGCTGGAGGCGGGCGGCGCCGGCTGGCGCGAGATGTGGCTCGGCGGCGGCGCGCTCTCGCTGCTGGCGGTGGCGGTCGTCGCCGCCCTGGTGCCGGCGCGCCGGGACGAAGCGGAAAGCGCGGGCAGCGGCGGCGCGCCGCAAGGCGGCCCGCGGCTCTGGCCGCTGATCACCGCCTACGGCCTGTTCGGCTTCGGCTACGTGATCACGGCGACCTTCATCGTCGCCATCGTCCGGGCCACGCCCAAGCTTGAGCCGGTCGAGCCCCTGGTCTGGCTGGCCGTCGGCCTGGCCGGCGCACCCTCGGTCGCCGCCTGGTCGCTGCTGGCCCGGCGGCTCGGCGAGATCCCCAGCTTCGCCATCGCCTGCCTGGTCGAGGCGGTCGGCGTGCTGGCCAGCGTGCTCTGGCTGGAGGTCGCCGGCATCTTCATCGCGGCCGCGTTCCTCGGCGGCACCTTCATGGCCATCACCGCGCTCGGCCTGGTGGCGGCGCGGCAACTGTCCCGGGGCCATCCGCGCCGCGCCCTCGGGCTGATGACGGCGGCCTTCGGGCTCGGCCAGATCATCGGCCCCCTGGTCGCCGGCTACGGCTTCGATCTCACCGGCAGCTTCACCGCGCCCTCGCTGATGGCCGCCCTGGCGCTCTGCATCGCCGCCTTCCTGGCCGCCCGGGTGCAGCGCCGCAGCCTTTGACCGGCCCGAAAAAGGGTTCTTTCAAGCGCGGATTCGATCACTATCTTGCAGGGATGCTTGTGACGAGCGCTTCCCGTCGCGTCGCCTTGGCCCTGCTGGCCGGCCTCACGATGCTGACATCTCCCCTGTCGTCGCCCAGCGCGGAGGCGCCGCTGCGCCTGCTGGCCTTCGGCGACAGCCTGATCCACGGCTACGGCCTGGCCGGCGGCGAGACCTTTCCGGAGCAGCTCGAGTCGGCGCTGCGCGCGCGCGGCTACGCGGTGCAGGTGCTGAACGGCGGCAACTCCGGCGACACCACGGCGGCGGGCCTGGCGCGCCTCGACTGGGCCCTCGCCGACAAGCCGGACGCCGTGCTGGTCGAGCTCGGCGCCAACGACGGCCTGCGCGGCATCGACCCGGCCTCGACCTACGAGAACCTGGACGCGATCCTGACCCGCCTCGCCGCCGAGGAGCTGCCGGTGCTGCTGGCCGGCATGATGGCGCCGCGCAACCTCGGCGTCGACTATGCCGAGGAGTTCGATTCGGTCTTCCCGAGCCTCGCCGAGAAGCACGGCGTCGACTTCTATCCCTTCTTCCTCGAAGGCGTCGTGCTCGAGCCCGAGCTGAACCAGGCCGACGGCATTCACCCGAACCGCGCGGGCGTGGCGGTGATCGTCGAGCGGATCCTGCCCAGCGTGGTGGCGCTGATCGAAGCGCTGCCGCAGGTGGCGAGAGGCGAGAATGGCTGAGGCGCTGCCCGCCGCGGACGGCGGCTTCCGCGCCGCCCACGCCAGCGGCGAAGACTGGGGCCGCACGGCCAAGGCCTGCATCGACGCCCTGGAGCCGCTGCCGGCCGGCGCCAACGTCGGCTTCGTCTATGCCACCGACGCGCTGGCCGACGACTTCGGCTCGATCCTGGTCTTCCTGCGCGAGCGCACCGGCATCGAGGACTGGGTCGGCACGGTCGGCCGCGGCGTCTCGGCCAGCGGCGTCGAGCACTACGACACGCCGGCCTTGTCATTGCTGGTCGGCGCCTTCCCGGAGGGCAGCTACAAGCTGCTGCCGAGCATCGCCTCGCCGGGCACCAAGACCGAGGGCGAGACCTCGGATTGGGCCCGCAAGCTGGGCGGCGCCGTCGGCATCGTGCACGGCGACCCGCGCAACCAGCAGATCGCCGACATCGTGCGCGACTTCTCCGCGGTCAGCGGCAGCTTCCTGATCGGCGGCCTCAGCGCCTCGCGCGGCGACCTGCCGCAGGCCAGCGGCCGCCTCACCGAGGGCGGGCTCTCCGGCGTGCTATTCGCGCCCGAGACCGAGCTGGTGTCGGGCCTGACGCAAGGCTGCTCGCCGATCGGCCCGGTGCGCCGGATCACCAAGGCGGCCGACAACGTGATCATGGAGATCGACGAGCGCCCGGCCCTCGAGGTCTTCAAGGAGGACATCGGCGAGCTGCTGGCGCGCGACCTGCGCCGGGTCGCCGGCTACATCTTCGCCGCCTTCCCGATCACCGGCTCGGACACCGGCGACTATCTGGTGCGCAACCTGGTGGCCATCGATCCCAACGAAGGCTGGCTCGGCGTCGGCGAGGAGGTGGCGCCGGGCCAGAGCCTGCTGTTCTGCCGGCGCGACCAGTCGGCCGCCGAGGCCGACCTGGACCGCATGCTGGCGGACGTCGCTAAGCGCGCCAGGGGCCGCGCCCGCGCCGGGCTCTACTTCTCCTGCATCGCCCGCGGCACCAACCTCTTCGGCTCGGAGTCCGAGGAGCTGAAGCAAGTGCGCGAGGCGCTCGGCGACATCCCGCTTGTCGGCTTCTTCGCCAATGGCGAGATTTCCAACGACCGACTCTACGGCTATACCGGGGTGATCGCGCTCTTCGTCTAGCGCCGCGTCATCCGCGCTGCCGCCAGCACCCCAGGACCCCAGGACCCCAGGACCGAGGACTCCAAGATGGACTATCGACCGCTCGGTCGCACCGGCATCGAGGTCTCCTCGATCTGTCTGGGCAGCATGACCTGGGGCCAGCAGAACAGCGAGGCCGAGGGCCACGCCCAGATGGACGCCGCGCTGGATCGCGGGGTCAACTTCTTCGACACGGCCGAGATGTACGCGGTGCCGGCGCGCGCCGAGACCTACGGCCGCACCGAGGAGATCATCGGCACCTGGTTCGCCAGCCGCGGCAGCCGCAACAAGGTGATCCTGGCGACCAAGGTCGTCGGCCCCACCAGCTCCACCTACATCCGCGGCGGCGAGACGCGGCTCGACCGGGCCAACATCGAGGCCGCCGTCGAAGCCTCCCTCAAGCGCCTGCAGAGCGACTACATCGACCTCTACCAGCTCCACTGGCCGGACCGGCCGATCCGCGCCTTCGGCGATCTCGGCTACAGCCCCGGCGAAGAGCGCGACAGCGTGCCCCTGGAGGAGACCCTGGCGGTGCTCGACGACCTGGTGCGGGCCGGCAAGGTCAGGGCGGTCGGCGTCTCCAACGAGACGCCCTGGGGCGTCATGCGCTTCCTGGGTCTGGCCGAGAGCGGCCGGGGCCCGCGCATGGCCTCGATCCAGAATCCCTACAGCTTCCTCAACCGCTCCTTCGAGGCGCGGCTGGCGGAGATCGCGATCCGCGAGGACTGCGGCCTGCTGGCCTACGCGCCCCTCGGCGCCGGCACCCTGACCGGCAAGTACCTCAACGGCCACAAGCCGGCCGGCGCCAGGCTGACGCTGTTTCCGCAGAACACGCGCTACCAGGGACCGCGGGCCGAGGCGGCCATCGCGGCCTACGTCGCGCTGGCCGAGCAGCACGGCCTCGATCCCGCGCAGATGGCGCTCGCCTACGTGCTCTCGCGGCCCTTCATGACCGCCGCGATCATCGGCGCGACGACCATGGCGCAGCTCGAGACAAACCTGCAGGCGGCCGAGGTCGCTCTCGGCCAGGAGGTCCTCGACGGCATCGAGGAGATACACAAGGTTCACACCTATCCCTGCCCCTGAAGACGGCGCAGGCCAGGGGCCGGCCGGGGATGGATGAAAGAAGGGGAGCAAGCGGGCGATGCGACTCTTCGTGGCGCTGTCATTGCCGGAGCCGGTGCGCGAGCAGCTCGGCGCCTTCGAGGACGGTCTGCCCGGCGCGCGCTGGGTGCCGGAAGACAACCTGCATCTGACGCTCCGCTTCATCGGCGAGGTCGACGGCGGCGTCGCCCGCGACATCGACTCCTGCCTGGCCGAGATCGCCATGCCGGCCTTCGAGGCGAGCTTCGACCGCCTCGACACCTTCGGCGACGGCCGCAACCTGCGCGCCCTCTGGGTCGGCGTGGCGTCGCCGAACGAGCCCTTGCTGCGCCTGCAGGCGAAGGTCGAGAAGGCGGTGGTGCGCGCCGGCCTGGCGCCGGAGTCGCGCAAGTTCACGCCCCACGTCACCCTGGCCCGCTTCAGCCGCAACAACGGCCGCGTGCCGGCGGACAAGATGCAGGCCTATCTGTCGCAGAACGCCCGGCTGCGCATCGGGCCGGTCCAGTTCGATCGCTTCACGCTGTTCTCCAGCGTCCTGCACCGCGACGGCTCGATCTACACCCCGGAAGCCGACTACCCGCTGGAGCGCCCGCTGGCGGTGGGCCAGCTCTAGGCTCGCCGGCCGGCAGCCGGGCCGCCTAGAATAGGCCCCGACATGTTCCAAAAGGACGGACCCTTGCCGCCGCCGGGCGGCAGCATCGTGATCCTGACCGGCGCCGGCATCTCCAAGGAGTCGGGCCTGGAGACCTTCCGCGACGCGGACGGCATCTGGGCCCAGGTCAGCATCGAGGAGGTGGCGACGCCGGAGGCTTTCGCGCGCAACCCGGCGAAGGTTCACGCCTTCTATAACGCCCGGCGGCGCGGCTTGCTCGATGCCGCGGTGCAGCCCAACGCGGCGCATCGCGCCCTGGCCCATCTCGAGCAGGCCTGGCCCGGTCAGGTCCTGCTGGTCACCCAGAACATCGACGACCTGCACGAGCGCGCCGGCTCGCGCGCGCTGATCCACATGCACGGCGAGATCCTCCGCTCGCTCTGCCTGGCCTGCGGCGAGACGGCGCCCTGGCCCGACGACATGAGCCTGGAAAGCGCCTGCGCGGCCTGCGACACGGTCGGCCTGATGCGGGTCAACGTGGTCTGGTTCGGCGAGATGCCCTTCGAGATGGAGCGCATCTACCGGACCCTCGCCGACTGCGATCTCTTCGTCTCGATCGGCACCTCGGGCGCGGTCTATCCGGCGGCGGGCTTCGTCCAGGAGGCCCGGCTCGGCGGCCGCGCCCACACGGTCGAGCTCAACCTCGAGCCCTCGGAAGGCCACAGCCTCTTCGCCGAGCGCCACTACGGGCCCGCGAGCGAGGTCGTGCCGGCTTACGTCGAGCGCCTGCTCGCCGCCGTCGCGTGAGCGCCGCGCTCAAAAGCCTGCTGGCCGAGGTGCGGGCCTGCCGGCTCTGCGAAGCGGAGCTGCCGCTCGGGCCGCGCCCCGTGCTGCAGGCCGCGCCGAGCGCCCGCCTGCTGATCGTCAGCCAGGCGCCGGGCACCAAGGTCCACGAGACCGGCCTGCCCTTCAACGACCCGAGCGGCGACCGGCTGCGCGACTGGCTCGGCGTCGACCGGCCGACCTTCTACGACGCCAAGCGCATCGCCCTGGTGCCGATGGGCTTCTGCTATCCGGGCCGCGACGCGCGCGGCGGCGACAAGCCGCCGCGGCCGGAATGCGCGCCGCTCTGGCAGCCGCGGATCCGTCCCAAGCTGAAGCAGGTCGAGCTGACCCTGCTGGTCGGCCTCTACGCCCAGGGCTTCTACCTCGGCCGCGCCCGCGGCAAGTCGCTCACAGAGACCGTGCGCGCCTGGCGCGAGCACCTGCCGACCTACCTGCCGCTACCGCACCCGAGCTGGCGCAACACCGCCTGGCTGAAAAAGAACCCCTGGTTCGAGGCCGAGCTTCTGCCGGAGCTAAGGGATCGTGTTCGTGCGCTGATCTGAAAACAGAAGGTCTACACGGATGGACACGGATAACACACGGATGAACACGGATAACTAATTGAAAAAATAGATTTTTTTGTTATCCGTGTGAATCCGTGCGATATCCGTGTTCATCCGTGCAAGATTCTGTTTTCCCTCAAGCCGACTCCTCGATGCGCTCCATGTCGTCGTCGGAGAGGCCGAAGTGGTGGCCGATCTCGTGGATCAGGACGTGGCGCACCAGGTGGGTCAGGTCTTCGCCGGACTCGCACCAATAGTCGAGGATCGGCCGGCGGTAGAGGTGGATCATGTCGACGTCCTGGGGCGTGTCGAGCACGCTCTTGCTGGCCAGGTCGACCCCGCGGTAGAGCCCGAGCAGGTCGAAGGGCGACTCGCACTCCAGCTCCTCGAGAGTCTCGTCGTCGGGGAAGTCCTCGACGCGAATCACCACGTCGCGCACGAAGCGGCGCAGCTCCTTGGGAACCCCGGCGTAAGCCTCGCGCGCCACGGCCTCCATCTCGGCGAGAGTCGGCGGCGTGCCGTAGCGCTCCACGTTGTGTACGTGTGCCATCCTCTAGACGTCCATTCCTCGGTGAAAGCCTAACGCGCGGCCCGAGCCCGGCCAAGCACCGGCGCCGACGGCCATCGCGCTAGCGCATCCGCATCCCACCGTCGAGGCGGATGGTGTCGGCGTTGAGCAGTGGGTTGCCGACGATGTCCATGACCAGCTTGCCGAACTCCTCGGGCTTGCCGAAGCGGTGCGGGAAGGGAATCTGCGCGGCCAGATTGTCCTGGATCTCCTGCGGCATGTTGAGCAGCAGGGGCGTGGCGATCAGGCCCGGCGCGATGGTCAGCACCCGGATGCCGGCCTTCGAGAACTCGCGGGCCGCCGGCAGCATCATGCCGCGGATGCCGGCCTTGGAGGCGGCGTAGGCGGCCTGGCCGAGCTGGCCCTCGACGGCGGCGATGGAAGAGGTCGAGATGATCACGCCGCGCTCGTCGTCCTCGAGCGGATCGGCGGCCGACATGTCGGCCGCGGCCAGCCGCATCATGTTGAAGGAGCCGATCAGGTTCACCTTGATGACCTGCTCGAAGGCGTCCAGCGGCATCGGCCCGTCGCGGCCGACGATCCGCTTGGCCGGCGCGATGCCGGCGCAGTTGACCAGCACGCGCGCCGGCCCGTGGGCGTCGCGCGCCTTGCCGACCGCCGCCTCGCCCTCGCTGGCGCTGCCGACGTCGCAGACCAGGCCGAGGCCGCCGATCTCGCGGCTCACCGCCTCGACCCCCTCGGCATTGACGTCGAGCAGGGTGACCTTGGCACCGGCCGCGGCGAGATGCCGCGCGGTCTCGGCGCCGAGGCCCGAGCCGCCGCCGGTGACGATCGCGGCGTGTCCTTGAATGTCCATCTTCAACCCTCGAAATGCTGCAGTGCCGAAAAGCGGGGCGCTCTATAGCAGAGGCCCGGGGGCCAAGCCAGGGCCAGCGCTGCCCGGCCCCGTGGGCCCCTGTGGGGCCCCGGCCGGCCCCGCGGCGAGGCTCAGGAGTGCCAGCGCAGGGTCTTGGCGGGCAGCGGGTTCTCGAAGTCGCAGCCGGCCTCGGCGGCGCGCAGCCACTCCTGCTTGAGCCGGGCGAACCACTGGGCCTGGGTATCGGCATCCTCGATCAGCAGCAGCTTGGCGCCGTCCGCCAGGCCCTCCTGCTGCTTGCGCACCATCTCCAGGTCCTGCTCGAGGAAGGTACCGGCGAAACGCTTCAGCAGGGGCCGCAGGGGCGCCAGCCAGCCGGCGGTCCAGTAGAAGACCTGATGCACCTCGGTCGCCTGCTCGTCGATCGGGGTGATCGCGGTCAGCGACACGGCGCTGTGCCTGTTGCCTTCGATCTGCTCGACCCGGAGGCCCGGCAGGCTGTAGGCGATCTCCGTGGTGACCTCGTCGCCGAGCAGGCGGTAGATCCGGCTCTCCGGCGGCAGCCGGTGACGCTTCATGCGCCAGCCCAGCGGCGCCGGCTCGAAGTGCTTCTCCTTGCGGCGCAAGCGCCGGGCCTGCTTCTTCCACCACCAGGAGGTGTGCACGAAGGCGGCGTGGGTCGGATCCATCAAGCCGTAGGCCGCATGGTCCGCGTGGCAGGGAAAGTGCCGCGACAGGCTGAACTGGGGCACGGCCGCCTCGAAGCCCGGCACGGCGGGCGGCGGCGGCAGGGACTTAGGATCGCGCTCGGCGGCGCCGATGTAGACCCAGATGTTGCCTTGCAGCTCGCGGCAGGGATAGGCGCGGACCTTGACGGCGCCGACGTCGAAGTCCCGCTCGTCGGTCAGCGAAGGGATCGCCCGGCAGCGGCCGTCCGGCCCGAAGCGCCAGCCGTGGTAGGCGCAGGCCAGCTCGCGCCCGTCGAAGCGGCCGTGGTGCAAGGGCACGCCGCGGTGCGGGCAGACGTCGCGCAGGGCGAAGACCTCGCCCTGCATCGTCCGGCCGATCACCAGGGGCTCGCCGAGCAGCCGCTTGTGGCCGATCCGGCCCGGCCGCAGGGCCGCGCCCGGCAGGGCTAAATACCAGAAATCACGCAGTAAAGGGCTGGTGCCGTCGAGCATGACGCTCCGTCCTTGACCGTGCCGGAGCCACTATCACAGAGCCCCCGCGATTGCGACAGCGCCCGACAGGCCCCATGTTGATTCGATGGCCCGCCCGCCCGATTTGCCGCCCGATCTGCCGCCGAAGTTGCCGCTGGATCCCGACCGGCCCTTCGACGAGGCGCGCTACGAGCGCGACCGGACGCAGGTCGAAAGCGACTTCTGGGACAAGCTGCGCCGCACGTTCGGGCGCATCCCCTTCGCCGAGGACGCGCTGGCGGCCTACTACTGCGCGCGGGACCCCGACACGCCGCTGCAGGTCAAGGCGATCTTGATGGGCGCCCTAGCCTACTTCATCGTGCCGGCCGACATGCTGCCCGACGTCATCGCCCTGCTCGGCTTCACCGACGACGCGGCGGTCCTGGCCGCGGCCCTGCGCACGGTCATGCCCCATGTCAAGGAGCGGCATCACGAGCAGGCGCGCGTCGCCCTGAAGCGCGAGGAGGTCGGCCAGGACGAGCCGGTCGCCTGAGCGGCCATACCGTCAGGACGTCGCCTCGCCGGCCGGCCGCCTGTGACCCAGATAAGACCCCGCTGAGATGGATTCGCAGCGCGAGTCCACTCAGCGGGGTCTTATCCAACATGCAAATCTAGAGCGGATTCACGCGACTAGGTGGAAGCACGCTGTGCTTCCGCCTAGTCCCGATCCGCTCTAGGGCCGCGTCGCGGCGGGCGATGTAGAGGTTCGAGCCGAGAATGACCGCCGCGCCGAGCAGGCTCCAGAGGTCCGGCAGCTCGCTGAAGAAGACGAGACCGATCGCCACCGCGAGCAGCAGCTTCGAATAGTCGAAGGGCGCGACGAAGGTCGCCTCGCCGGTGCTGAAGGCGCGGATGATCAGCGCCTGCGCGCCGCCGCCGAGCGCGCCGATCGACACCATCAGCAGCCACTCCGTCGGGCTCGGCGCCTGCCAGACCAGCGCGGCGGGAACGGCGGTCATCAAGAGCGAGGCGACGCAGAACCAGAACAGCATCGCGGCGTGGCTCTCGCCCGCCGGCAGCCGCTTGACCATGACCGTGGCGACGGCGATGCCGAAGGCCATGGCGATCGCCAGGAGCGCGCCCGGCTCCAGGCTGCCGGCGCCCGGGCGGACCATGATCAGCACGCCGAGGAAGCCGATGGCCGTCGCCGTCCAACGCCGCCAGCGCACGCGCTCGCCGAGCAGCAGCACGGCGAGCACGATAGTGAAGAGCGGCGTGGTGAAGGTCAGGGCGGTGACGTCGGCCAGCGGCAGCAGCACGAAGGCGTAGAAGCCGCAAACCATGGCGCCGGCACCGGCCAGCGCGCGGATCAGGTGCAGGCCCGGCGCCGTGGTCGCCAAGGCGCCGAGACCGGCATGCCAGAGGAAGGGCAGCACGACCAGCAGCGTGAAGAAGGCGCGCGCGAAGGCGATCTGCATGGTCGGCAGACCCATCGCGCCGAGCGCCTTGACCAGCGCGCCGTTGACCGTGAAGCCGAGGGCCGCGCCGACCATCCAGACCGCGCCGCGCAAGTTCGGCGACAGCGCCAGCCAGCGCGCCCGCAGGCCGCCGCCTCGGCCGGCGCTTGGCTCGGCGAGGCGCGGCTCGGCGCTCATCGGCCGCGCGCCGCGTGGGCCGCCGCGCCGCGCAGCGCGCGTTCGCGGGCGACCTGCGCTTCGCGGCGGGCGATGTAGATCGTCGCCCCGGCAATGATGCCGCCGCCGACCCAGGTCCAGACGTCGGGCGACTCGCCGAAGGCGAAGAAGCCGATCGCGGCGACGAAGGGCAGGCGCGCGTAGTCGAAGGGCATGACGGCCGAGGCATCGGCCTTGGCGTAGGAGCGGGTCAGCCAGATGTGGGACAGCGCGGCGAGGATGCCGAGCGCCAGCAGCCAGGGCAGCAGCGACCAGTCCGGCCAGCGCCAGACGAAGAGCGCCGGAACCAGCGACAGCGGCGTCAGCAACAGGTTCATGTAGAAGACGATGGCGTTGGCGTCGTCGGTGTCGGACAGGCTCTTCACGATCAGCGAGGCGACCGCCATGACCATGGCGGCCAGGATCGGCAGCGAGGTGATCCAGTCGACCTCGGCGAAGCCCGGCCGGACGATGACCAGCACGCCGAGGAAGCCGATCAAGGTGGCGCTCCAGCGCCGGGCGCGCACCACCTCGCCGAGGATCAGGGCCGCGCCCAGCGTGACGAAGAGCGGCACGGTGAAGTTGAGCGCCACCGCCTCCGCCAGCGGCAGGAGCGTCACCGAGTAGAACCAGAGGGTCATGGCCGCCAGGCTGCAAAGGGAGCGCCAGACATGCAGGCCGAAGCGCTCGGTCCTAAGCGCCGGCCGGCCCTGGTGCAGCAGCCAGGGCAGCATGACCAGGAGCGCGAAGAAGTTGCGGAAGAAGGCGATCTGCAGCGGCTCCAGGCTCTCGGCCAGGACCCGGATCACGGCGTTCATGACCGAGAAGCCGGCCGCCGCCGCCACCATGTAGAGCGCGCCCTGTATGGGCGCGGACAGCCCTCCCGGGCGCGCGGCGTCCTGGCTGGAACTCGGCATTATGGGAAGTCAGGATAGAGCGCCGCCAGAGCCCCAGCTAGGCGACCCGGCGCAAGGCAGCCCTGCGCCCCGCGGGAGGGTGCAACCCGCGGCTGAGAAACCCGGGCTTCCGCGTTAGGCGGCCTTCGCCCTGAGGCAGCGGCGGATCGCGGCGTCGAGCAGCTCCGGCTCGATCGGCTTGGGGACGTAGTCGTTCATGCCGGCCTCGAGATAGCGCTCGCGGTCGCCGACCATGGCATTGGCGGTCAAGGCGATGATCGGCACGCTGCCGGCGGGGCCCTCGAGCTTGCGGACCTCCTTGGTGGCCGTCACGCCGTCCATCTCCGGCATCTGGGAGTCCATCAGGACCAGATCGAACGCGCCGCCGCGCAGCGCCTCGACGGCCTCCTTGCCGTTGTTGGCGATCTCGATCTCGTAGCCGAGCCGTTGCAGCAAGGAGCGGATCAGGCTCTGGTTCACCAGGTTGTCTTCGGCCAGGAGGATCCGGGCGTCAACCGCGGCTCCCGCTTCGTCTTCGCCCTCGGCAGTCTCGTCCTCCGCGGCCTCGACGATCATGGCGGACTTCGATAGGCGCGCGAGGTGAACCGTGAAGGTAAAGGTCGAGCCCTCGCCCAGCTTGCTCTCGAGGCCGATCGTGCCGTCCATCATCTCGACGATGTTTCGGCAGATCGCCAGGCCCAGGCCGGTGCCGCCGTAGGTGCCGGTGATCGTGCGATCGGCCTGCACGAACTTCTCGAACAGCCGCTCCTGCACGGCCGCGTCGATGCCGAGGCCGGTGTCGCGCACGGCGACATGCAGGGCGACCGTGCCGTCGTCCGGCTCGTCGTGCGACAGCGTGACTTCGATATAGCCGCTGTCGGTGAACTTGATCGCATTGGAGATCAGGTTGAAGAGGACCTGGCGCAAGCGCGGCGCATCGCCGACCAGACGCTGCGGGATATCGCCTTCGCTGATCACGCGGAACTCGAGGCCCTTCTCGTCCATTCGGCCGGCCCAGAGCCTTTGCGTGCTCTCCAGCAGCGTTTTCAGGTCGAAGGGCTGGCGATCGAGCTCGAAGTGCCCGGCCTCGATCTTCGAGAGATCGAGTATGTCGTTGAGCAGGCTGAGCAGGGTCGTGGCGCAATCCATCACCGTCTGGGCCTGGTCGCGCTGATCCTCGGTCAGCTTGTCGTCGAGCAACAGGCGCGTCATGCCGATGATGCCGGTCATCGGCGTGCGGATCTCGTGGCTCATGGCGGCGAGAAAGCTCGACTTGGCGGCGTTGGCGGCGTCGGCCTGCTCCTTGGCCGCGGCCAGCTCCTCGGCCAGGAGCACCATCTCCATGCCCTGGTCTTCCAGGCTCGCGCGCGCCATCTCGAGATCCTCGACCTGGCGCTGCAGCGCTTCCTCGTATGCCTTGCGCTCGCTCATGTCGCGCACGAAGCCGACGAAAACCTTGGTGCCGCCTTGCTCGGTCTCGCAGATCGAAAGCTCCAAGGGAAAGGTCGCGCCGTCCCTGCGGCGACCGACGACCGTGCGGCCACTGCCGATGATCCGCCGTTCGCCGGTGTCGCGGTAGTGGCGCAGATAGCCGTCATGCTGGTCGTAGTCGGGCGAGGGCATGAGGATCTTGACGTTCTTGCCCAGGACCTCCTGGGCGGAGAAGCCGAACATGGTCTCGCAGGCCGGATTGAACAGGCGGATCGAGCCCAGGGCATCGATGATCACCACGCCGTCGACGGCCGATTCGATGATCGCGCGGTGCTGAGCCTCGCTGTCGCGCAGCTCCTGCTCCATACGCGCCCGGTCGGTGATGTCGCGGACGACGACGACCAGGACCGCCTGCTCGCCGAGTTGGAACTCGCCGACCGAATACTCCATCGGAAACTGGCTGCCGTCCTGCCGCTGGCCCGCCAGCAGCCAGTCCGAGTCGCCCGCCTCGGGCGCCTTGCCTTCGCGTTGCAGGGCGATCAGCTCCCGGAAGCGGGGTCGCTGCGCCTCGACGATCAGGCTCTCGGCATCGCGATCAATGACCTCGACCGCCTTGCAGCCGAACAGCTTCTCGCACGCGCTGTTGAACAGGAGGACCTTACCGGCGCTATCGATCAGCAACACGCCATCGACGATCGTGTCGGCAATGGCGCGCAGCGAGGCGCCGCTCTCGCCCTCGATGGCACTTACTTCAATGGGCACGGCCTAACCGCTCGAATTATGTCTAAGGGTATAATTGTTGTCTCCTCTTAAGGCTAGGTAAAGACCCTGATATCTCGGCCCCGGGGGACGGCCGGCCCGCCGACTGTCCCTTGACGACGACTGTCCGTTGATGCGCTCAGGGCGAGTCCATAGTCTGCCGGAAACGACGGCAGGCGGCGCCCGGCCGCGCAACGACGGGGGAGAGCGTCCATGACATCGACCGGCTCGGCACTCTGGGAACCCTCGGACGAGCGGGTGGCCGCGGCCAATCTGACCGCCTTCATGGCGCGGCTGCGCGCCGACCTCGGCCTCGAGCTGCCGGACTACGGCGCCCTCCACGCCTTCTCGATCGCCGAGCCGGAACGCTTCTGGACCGCCCTCTGGGACTACTGCGGCGTGGTCGCCGAGACGCGCGGCGAGCGGGTCCTGCAGGACGGCGACA
Organism: Kiloniellales bacterium; assembly: GCA_028280455.1. Lineage (GTDB taxonomy): Bacteria > Pseudomonadota > Alphaproteobacteria > Kiloniellales > JAKSDN01 > JANQLT01. Next base: position 29,153 of record JANQLT010000183.1, on the reverse strand, counting down.
AGATGCCCGGCGCCCGCTACTTCCCCGATGCCAGGCTCAATTTCGCCGAGAACCTGCTGCGCGGCCGCGGCGGCGGCGACGCCATCCTGTTCTGGGGCGAGGGCGTGGTGAAGCGGCGCCTCACGTGGGACGCGCTGCAGGACCAGGTCGCGCGCCTCGCTCAGGCGCTGAAGGCCGAAGGCGTCGAGCCCGGCGACCGGGTGGCCGGCTTCATGCCCAACATGCCGGAGGCGGTGATCGGCATGCTGGCGACGGCCTCGCTCGGCGCCATCTGGTCCTCCTGCTCGCCGGACTTCGGCGTGCAGGGCGTGCTCGACCGCTTCGGCCAGATCGAGCCCAAGGTGCTGCTCTGCCCGGACGGCTACCACTACAACGGCAAGGCCCACGACTCGCTCGGCCGGGTCGGCGAGTTCAGCCGCCAACTGCCGTCGCTGCGGCGGATCGTCGTGGTGCCCTACGTCGCCGAGGCACCCGACGTCTCGGGGCTGGACAAGGCCGTGCTCTACGACGCGCTGCTCGCCGCCCAGCCGGGCGGCGCCATCGACTTCGTGCCGATGCCCTTCAACAGCCCGCTCTACATCATGTACTCCTCGGGCACGACCGGTAAGCCGAAGTGCATCGTCCACGGCGCCGGCGGCACCCTGCTCAAGCACCTCAGCGAGCACCTGCTGCATTGCGACGTGAAACCGGGCGACCGGGTCTTCTACTTCACCACCTGCGGCTGGATGATGTGGAACTGGCTGGTCACGGCCCTGGCCTGCGAGGCGACGCTGCTGCTCTACGACGGCTCGCCCTTCTATCCCAGCGGCAACATCCTGTTCGACTACGCCGACGCCGAGCGCATGACCCTCTTCGGCACCTCCGCCAAGTACATCGACGCGCTGAACAAGGCCGGGCTCGACCCCAAGTCGAGCCACGACCTCGGCACGGTGAGGACCATGACCTCCACGGGCTCGCCGCTGGTCGCCGAGAGCTTCGACTACGTCTATGCGCACATCAAGGAGGACCTCTGCCTCTCCTCCATCGCCGGCGGCACCGACATCATCGGCTGCTTCGTCGGCGGCAACCCGATCGCGCCGGTCTGGCGCGGCGAGATCCAGGCCTGCTTCCTCGGCATGGCCGTCGAGGTCTTCGACGAGGACGGCAAGAGCCTGCGCGGCGAGAAGGGCGAGTTGGTCTGCACCAAGCCCTTCCCCTCGATGCCGCTCGGCTTCTGGAACGATCCCGACGGCGCGCGCTACCGCGCCGCCTACTTCGAGCGCTTTCCCGGCGTCTGGTGCCACGGCGATTTCGTCGCGCTGACCGAGCACGACGGCATCGTCATCTACGGCCGCTCGGACGCGACCCTCAATCCCGGCGGCGTGCGCATCGGCACGGCCGAGATCTACCGCCAGGTCGAGCAGCTCCCCGAGGTCGAGGAGTCGATCGTCATCGGTCAGGACTGGGAGGGCGACGTGCGCGTCGTGCTCTTCGTCAAGCTGCGCGACGGCAAGACCCTGGACGAGGAGCTGATCAAGCGCATCAAGGCGCAGGTCCGCGCCGGCTGCACGCCGCGCCACGTGCCCGCCCGGGTGCTGCAGGTCGCCGACATCCCGCGCACCAAGAGCGGCAAGATCGTCGAGCTGGCGGTGCGCGACGTGGTGCACGGCCGCGGCGTCAAGAACATCGAGGCCCTAGCCAACCCCAAGGCCCTGGATCTCTACAAGGGCCGCGAGGAGCTGAATGCGTGAGCTTTGAGTCAGATCTCAAGGCAGCATGTTAGTGGGGATGCCTAGCATTGAAGCGGGGCTACGACTCGGCCTCTGACTGACGATAGTGACAAGGCGGCTTGACGTTCAGAGCTAGCCAATTGACAAGCATCTACACGCGAGTGTTGCATTCATTGACATGAGAACAAAAAAGGAACATAATGTGTTCACGACGCAACGTATCCGCGACCCCATTCACAACCTCATCGTGTTCCAGGCCCGGGAGTTTGAGAACACCATGTGGAAAGTGATCGAAACGCGACCATTTCAACGTCTTCGCCGCATCAAGCAGCTCGGGTTTTCAGACTTTGTCTATCCGGGCGCGACTCATTCGCGATTTGCACACTCGATCGGTGTCTTTCATACAGCCCGTCAGCTCATGCAGATTATTCAAGTGGGATTGGGTACAGAAAAATATGAGGAATCGCGCGCACGCGAGGCTTTGGCGGCCGCTCTTGTGCATGACATTGGTCACGGGCCCTTTAGCCACGCATTTGAGGAGGTGGGTCGACGTCTTGGTTTAGGAATGGCCAACCATGAAATGGTGAGCGATGCCTTGATTCGGGATGGAGAGGTAGCCGAATCATTGAACATTTTGGGCAGCGGGTTTGCTAACGATGTGGCGAATATTATCAGGGCTTCAGGGCCTGGAAATATTTATAGTGCGGTTGTTTCTAGCCAGTTCGATGCAGATAGACTTGACTATATTCGTCGCGACAGACTCATGACCGGCACACAATTAGGCGGCATAGATTTCGAGTGGCTTATTTCGAATATTGAAATTGGCAAAGTTTCTTCTGGAGTTGATGAAGCACCAATTGGCGAACTGGAGACTTTCGTACTTGGCCCAAAGGCAGTCTATGCCGCCGAAGCATTTGTACTTAGTCTGTTTCAACTCTATCCAACTGTCTACTTACACAAAACCACACGTGGAGCAGAAAAGATCTTTATAGAGCTCCTTGTTAGAATTTTTTCACTTATCCAAGACGGTTCTTTGACGAGTACTGGTCTGCCGGGCAGACATCCCCTGGCGAGGTTTGCAAAGAAGCCCAGCCATATTGATTCAATCTTGCCCCTAGATGACACCGTTATCGCTGGTGCCCTCACTCTCCTGGCAGACGCAAAAGACTCAGCGATTAGAGACTTTGCCCTTCGGCTTCGCGAACGGAAGCTCTACAAGTGCATCGACATCCGTCAACGTGTCAGTCGCGAGCTCAATCTTGACGACTCGGCGATCTCTATGAAAGCAGTTGATCGGGTCTGTGCTGTTGTTAAGGAAAAGGTTGACGACTGGCTGTCTTGCAATGGTGCCGACATACCGCGGATCCTCCCCGATGAGGCTGTTCGCGAGCCCTACAAGCAAGTTCAAGAGTCCAAGGGCCCGCTCAACCAGATTAGAATCAAGACGCCGACCGGAGAGTTGGTTGACTTAGGCAAACGCTCCGAGGTGGTGGCAGCAATCCAACCGTTCAAGCTTTACAGAGTGTACTTGCGAGAAAACGACAACAAAGCTCGTCAGTTTATCGACGAGACGTTGATGAAGGAGGTGAGAAATGCGGCGCCCTCGTGAGGTAAGGCGTGCTGGGCATAGGGCTGCCGACATCGTTAGAGATGCAGGCGGTGAAGTGGTAGGTCGCACTCGTTTGCAAAAAATCGCCTATCTCTTGGAAATCACGGGTTTAGGCGATGGATTTTCCTTCGAGTATCGCAACTATGGGCCCTACAGCGAGGAGCTTGCCACCGCGATTAGGCATGCGGATCTACTGGGAGACCTTGTAGAACAAGAGCATATCGCCTCGTGGGGAGGGATGTACTCGATCTATACTGCTGATGGTGAATCAGATCATCAAATGTCTGATCGACGAAAGCAACTTGCCGCAAGTGCAGTTCGTGCAGACCCGATTGCATTGGAGCTCGCTGCAACCGCTGCTTTCCTCGCAGCAGAAGGCCTGGTTGATCCGTGGGAAGAGACAGCGTTGCGGAAACCAGCTAAAGCGACCCGAGAACGGATAGCCAATGCAAAAGCTCTCTATCTGCAATTGGGCAAGATCGGAACGCCGACTCCCCTGCCCGAAATTGAATTGGCCCAATAGTTCAGCGATCTTGTGCGCACTATAGCGGCGGCTTTCCAGTCGTAGAGCAGTTCGGAGATAGATCACTTCCGCACGGCAGATGCTAGGGTTGCTCCTCTTCGGTCTGCGGCGCCAGCTCGGCGGTGTGGGGCACTTGGGCGCTGATCGCCTGGTAGGGCTCCTGGTCGTCTTCGGGCGCCGGCTCGCGCCGGACCATGCGCCAGGCGACGAAGGCGGCATAGGCCGCCGCCACCACCATGGCCACGACCATGAAGGCGCGCGGGCCCAGCGTGTCGGTCAGGGCGGTCGCCAGGGCCGGCAAGACGATGCCGGAGACCGACCAGGCGACCAGCAGCGTGCTCGAGAGCGAGACGTAGTACTGCGGGTCGGCGCGGTCGTTGGCGTGGGCGTTGGCGATGGCGTAGATCGATTCCGTCGCGCCGCTCCAGACCGCGAAGACCAGGATCAGCCAGGCCAGGGCCGCCCCGCCCATCTGCGTCGCCGTGGCCGCGCCGGCGACGACGAGCAGCGACGCCAGGATCAGCACGATGCGCCGGTCGATCCGGTCCGATAGCGCGCCCAGGGGAAGCTGCACGGCGATCATGCCGAACTGCATGAGGAACAGCAGCAGGGCGATGTCGCCCTGGCTGTAGCCGACGGCGGCGGCGTAGATCGGCGCGAAGCCCTGGACCAGCATGGTCAGGCCACCGACCGCCAGCAAGCCGACCAGGCCGGCCGGCGAGATCCGCCAGACGGATCGCACGGCGACGGAGACCGCCTCGGGCGGCGGCGGCGTGCGCAGGCGCGTCAGGCCGACCGGGAAGATCGCCAGGGTGGCGAAGAAGATGCTGATCAGCGGCGCCTCCTGGCTGTCGACATCGACGAACTTGAGGATGTAGGAGCCGACGCCGATGGCCAGGACGTAGGTCATGTAGAAGGTCGCGATGACCCGGCCGCGCCACTGGTTCTCGCAGGCATCGTTGAGCCAGCTCTGGCTGACGATGAACAGCCCGGCCACGGCGAAGCCGTAGACGGCGCGCGACAGGATCCAGAGCGCCGGGTCGGTCTCCAGCGCGATCAGCAGGACCGAGAGATTGACCGCCGCGGCGAAGGTCGCGAAGACCCGGGCGTGGCCGACCCGGCGGACCAGGGGGCCGGTGAGCAGGCAGCCGCCGAGACTGCCGACCGCCAGGCCCGTGATGACCGCGCCGGCGACCCAGGGCGCGAAGCCCTCCGCCGCCAGCTTGACCGGCACGAAGGCGAAGAGCAGGCCGTTGCCGACCGCCACCAGCCCCATCGAGGCGATGATGCTGGCGACCGCCCAAGGCGGCGACGATGCGGACTTCTCGGCCAAGCGCTTCCCCTCCCCGGCCTCCTTATCCCCGGCCGGGTCCGGACACAAGCGGTCCCGCAGGCGGCGCCGGTCCTTTGTCCCGAGAACCCGCGCCGGCAGGGGGGAGCGCCGGTTTCTCGACGAGGCCGGAAGCCCGAGGGGCGAAAGCTCAGGCCGGCTTTGCCAGCCGGCGGAGCAGGGCCTTCTCGGCCTCGACGAGGAGGAAGATCGTCGCCGCCACGCCGATGCTGGCGGCCCAGACCGACAGCTCCACCGGCCGGGTGGAGAACAGCCACTGCATGAAGGGCGCGTAGGTGAAGAGGAGCTGGAAGAAGATCACCGTGCCGGCCGCCGCCCAGGCGATTCCGGCTTCGCGGCTGAACAGGTCGGAGAAGGGCGAGGCGCGCAGCTTGCGCACGTTGAAGAGATAGAAGACCTCGAAGAGCACGAGGGTGTTGACCGCCGCCGTGCGCGCGGTCTCGACGTCGGCGCCCTGCGCCTGAAGCCAGAGGAAGATGCCGAAGACGCCGAGCAGCAGCACGCTCGAGATGAAGGCGATCCGCCAGACCAGGAAGCCCGACAGCAGCGGCTCGTCCGGCCGCCGCGGCGTGCGCTTCATCGTCTCCGCCTCGGGCGGCTCGAAGGCGAGGGCGAGCGCCAGGGTCACCGCGGTGACCATGTTGACCCAGAGGATCTGGACCGCCGTGATCGGCAAGAGATGGCCGAAGGCGATGGCGGCGATGATCGTGAAGGCCTGGCCCCCGTTGGTCGGCAGAATGAAGAGAATGGCCTTCTTGAGATTGTCGTAGACGGTGCGGCCTTCCTCCACGGCGTGGGTGATGGAGGCGAAATTGTCGTCGGCCAGGACCATCTCCGCGGCTTCCTTGGCCGCCTCCGAGCCCTTCTTGCCCATGGCGACCCCGACGTCGGCGCGCTTCAGCGCCGGCGCGTCGTTGACGCCGTCGCCGGTCATCGCCACGGTCTGGCCGCGCTCTTGCAGCGCTTGAACCAGCTTGAGCTTGTGCTCCGGGCTGGTGCGCGCGAAGACGTCGACGTCCAGGACCTGCGTGACCAGCTCGTCCGGCGTCAAGCCGTCGAGCTCGGGGCCGGTCAGCGACGATCCGCTGTTGCGCAAGCCGAGCTGGCCGGCGATCGCCCGCGCGGTGCCGGCGTGGTCGCCGGTGATCATCTTGACCCGGATGCCGGCCTCGTGGCAGCGGGCCACGGCGTCGATGGCCTCGGCGCGCGGCGGATCGGCAAGGCCGAACAAGCCGAGCAGCGTGAGGTCGTCCTCGACGTCGGCGAAGGTCAGGGCTTGCTTGTCTATCGGCGCGTCCCTGACCGCCAGCGCGAGGACGCGCTCGCCGCGTGCCGCCATCTCTTCCATGCGCGCCGACCAATAGGGCCGGTCGATCGGCACATCCGTCTTGGGGCCGCGCTGGTGGTGGCACATGTCGAGAATGCGCTCCGGCGCGCCTTTGACGTAGATGACGCCGTCGCCCTCGTGATCGTGGTGCAGCGTCGCCATGAAGCGATGCTCCGACTCGAAGGGGATCTCGTCGGTCCGCGGCCAGCCCTTGCGCTCCGCGACCGGGTCGAGCGCCATCTTCATTCCCGCGACGAGCAGCGCCGCCTCCATGGGGTCGCCGCTGATGTCCCAGTCGTCGCCCGCAGCCTGCAGGTCCGCGTCGCTGCAGAGAATCGCGCCCAGCATGAGCGCCTGCAGCCGGGGGTGATGGTCGAGCGACACCGGGATACCCGCGTGCAGGAACTCGCCTTCCGGCCGATAGCCTTCGCCGGAGACCTCCAGAAGCTGACGGCTCGTGGCGACGCTGCGCACCGTCATCTCGTTGCGGGTCAGCGTGCCCGTCTTGTCCGAGCAGATCACGCTGACGGAGCCCAGGGTCTCCACGGCCGGCAAGCGCCGGATGATGGCGTTGCGCCGCGCCATGCGCTCGACGCCGATGGCCAGGCTTATGGTCATGATCGCCGGCAGGCCTTCCGGAATCGCCGCGACGGCGAGACCGACCGCTGCCAGGAACATATCGGAGGCGGCGAAGCCGTGGAGCAGGATACCGACGGCGAAGGTCACCGCCGCGAGCAGCAGGATCACGATCGTCAGCCAGTGACCGAAGGTGGTCATCTGGCGAAGCAGTGGCGTGGTGAGCGTCTCGACCTTGGCGAGCAAGGCGCTGACCTGGCCGATCTCGCTCTTGTCGCCCGTGGCCACGACGACGCCCGTGCCCTGGCCGTAGGTGACCAGGGTCCCGGAGAAGGCCATGCAAGTCCGGTCGCCGACGGCCGCCGCCGCGCCGACGGGCTCGACGGACTTGTCCACCGGCACCGACTCGCCGCTGAGGATCGCCTCCTGGATGCGCAGAGTCCGGGCCCGGAGCAGTCTCAGGTCCGCCGGGACCTTGTCCCCGGACTGGATGACCACGATGTCGCCCGGCACCAGCTCTTCGGCCGGCACGGTGACCCGCCGGCCGTCCCGGAAGACCGTCGCGACTTGCGACAGGAGCGACCGGATGGCGTCGAGTGCCCGCTCCGCGCGGCCTTCCTGCAGGAAGCCGATGACCGCGTTCACGACGACCACGGCTGCGATGACACTGCTGTCGATCCAGTGACCGAGCGCGGCCGTGATGCCGGCCGCCACCAGGAGCACGTAGATCAGCACGTTGTGGAACTGCGCCGCCAAGCGGACGAGGGGTCCCCGCGCGCGCGCCGGCGTCAGGCGGTTCGGTCCCGCTTCCGCCAGGCGCCTTTCCGCGACCGCCTGGGGCAGGCCGTCGCTCGAGGCCTCGAGCAGCGCCAGAATGTCGTCCTGGGGCCGGCTGTGCCAGTCGGCCGCGCCGATCGGCGTTTGCGACGGCATGGCGTTCCCGTCGGGCTGCCGCTGCGTCGCGTCGCCCGACACGTCGAGACTCTGCTTCACCAAGGAAGATCCCGTCCTATTCCGCAACGATGGTCGCTCTCCAGGTCCTCCACATCGTTCGGCGCCGCCATTCTTGCAAGCGCGACCTGGGGACCGGCCGGACGGAATTTATCAGCCTGCTTGGCCCCTGCTTTGACAGCGATCAATGGCGGCCCGGCGCGGATCGGCTGAGCCCGCGAACCCGGCTCCCTAGAGCTCCAGGCTGGTCACGGTGAGCAGCACGGAAACGACGAGCAGGACCGCGAAGGCGATGTTGATGGCCCGGCTCAGGCGCGGGTCGTGCAGGAAGCGGGTCAGGGCCGCGCCGGCGAACAGCCAGGCCAGGTTGACGCAGACGATCATCGCCAGCAGGCCGAGCAGCTTGACCGTGGCGTCCAGCAGCAGCCGCTCCGGGACCAGCACGAAGCCGGAGAAGAGCGCCGCCATGGCCGCATAGGCCTTGGGGTTGACCAGGGCCAAGAAGATGCCGCCGAGGTAGGACGGCGCCGCGCGCTCGGCGGCCGCCGCGCCGAGCGGCGGCGCGCTGGCGATCCGGTAAGCCAGGTAGGCGATGTAGGCCGCGCCGGCCAGGCCGAACAGTGGCGCGGCACCCGGCACGGCGAGAATCGCGCCGGTGACGCCGCTGGCGGTCACCGCCATGACCACGACCATGCCGCTACAGATCCCGGCCATGAATCCGAGGCCCCGGGCGCCGCCGAAGGCCGCGCCGGCCGCCGCCAGGCCGAGGGTCGCCGGCCCCGGGCTGCCGGTCAGCGCCAGGGCGGCGAGCGCGAAGGCGAGGACGTTATCCACGGCGCGTCGGGCTGCTATGCTTCGCCATGTCCGCGATCATGGGACAGGGACCCCGCCGCCGTATTGAACGATCGTGCGGCCCCGGGCCGGACGATCGGACCGGGGGCGACCGGATCACGATGGCGCCCGCCCAGCCCGGCCTCGAGCGCATCGAGGCGCGCTTCGCGGGCCACGGCTTCGATCCGCACCGCCACGACAGCTACGCCATCGGCCTCACCTTGGCCGGCGAGCAGGTCTTCGGCTACCGCGGCACGACGCGGCGCTGCCTGGCCGGCCAGGCCTACGTGCTGCACCCGGACGAGACGCACGACGGCCGCGCCGGCACGCCCCAGGGCTTCCGCTACCGCTCCCTCTACGTCGAGCCGGCGCTGATCCACGCCGCTCTGGATGAGCGCGGCGGCCTGCCCTTCCTGGCCGATCCGGTCTCGAGCGACCGCCGCCTGGTCGCCCTGCTCTCGACACTTCTCGCTGACCTCGAGCGGCCGCTCGAGCCGCTGCAGCGCGACCAGGCCCTGGGCGACCTGGCCGCACTGCTAGCCGCCGCTGACCGCTCCTGGACGAAACGCCGCGGCGATCCGCGCCACCGCATGGCCGTCGCCCGCGCCCGGGATTTCCTCGATGCGCATGCCGATCGTCCGGTCGGCTCGGCGGCGCTGGAAGCCGCCAGCGGCCTCGGCCGCTATGCCCTGGCCCGGCACTTCCGCGCCTGCCTCGGCACCAGCCCGCATCGCTACCACGGCCAGCGACGCCTTGAGCGCGCCCGCGCCCTGATGACCGAGGGCCAGACGCTGGCCGAGGCGGCGGCGTCTTGCGGCTTCGCCGACCAGAGCCACATGACCCGCCAGTTCAAGCAGACCTACGGCGTGACCCCGGGCCGCTGGCTGGCGATGATGGGGCGGCGGGCCGGCTAGCGCCGATAGCCGTCGGCGTAGACGATCCGCTCGGCGCCGGTGAAGCGGCGGACGCGCTCCAGCTCGGACTCCAGCGCGGCGGCGCGGCCCTTGGACCAGCGGACCTTGGGCTCGAGCCAGAGGCCCTTGACGGCGAGCCGGCCGCTGGCGCGCTCGTGCTTCATGTCGATGCGGCCGACGAAGCGATCGCCTTCGAGCAGCGGGAAGACGTAGTAGCCGTAGCGGCGCTTCGCCTCGGGCACGAAGACCTCGATGCGATAGTCGAAGCCGAACAAGCGCTCGCAGCGCGCCCGGTCGCGCAGCACCGGGTCGAAGGGGCTGAGCGTGCGCAGGCGGCCCGGCGGCTCGGGCGGCTCGTCGAGGCGCTCGAGCAGCGCCGGGGTCGTGTAGGTGGCGCGCGGCTTGGTCCCGGCCTGCTGCTCGACGCGGACCTCGAGCAGCTCGCCCTTGCCGAGCCGCTCGGCGCACCAGGCGGCCGCCTCGGCCGCCGTGACCAGACCCCAGAAGCCGGCGATCTCGCCCGAGCTGGCAAAGCCCAAGCGCTGCAAGGCGCCGCGGCAGGCCCAGTCGAGCGCCTCGGCGGCGCTGGGCGCGTCTTCGCGGTGGCGGGCCGGGATCACCCTTTCGCTGAGGTCGTAGACCTTCTGGAAGCCCTCGCGGCGCGCCACGGCCAGGGTGCCGGTGCGCCAGTGGTACTCCAGCGCGGTCTTTGCCGGATGCCAGTCCCACCAGCCGTCGCCGGCCTTCTTGCGGCCGCTCTCGTCCTCGAAGTCGCGGGCCATCAGCGGGCCCTCGTCGCGCACCCGCTCCAGCACGGCCTGCAGGATCTCGCGATGGTCGCCGCGGCGCGTCTTCTGCCAGCTCTCCCTGAGGCGCCGACGCTCGCGCGCGAAGCGCTTTTGCCAGTAGGGATAGAAGCGCGAGGGGATGATCGACGCGTCGTGCGTCCAGTTCTCGAACAGCGCGGCCTCGCGCTCGTGCAGGCGCGTGAGCAGCTTGTGCCGGTAGGTCTGGTTGCGCGCGAAGAGGATCATGTGGTGGGCGCGCTCCACCGTCTGGATCGAGTCGAGCTGGACGAAGCCGATCGACTCGATCAGCTCGAGCAGGCCGGCCGCGTCGAGCTTGCGGTTCGGCGCGCGGCAGAGCCCCTGCGACGACAGGAACAAGCGGCGGGCCGCTGCGTTGGGAATGATTGGAAGTGTCATCGGGACTCGGGTGGCGGCGTCGGATGGAAGGAAGCGACCAGGATCGTCACTGCAGGTTTTGTTTCAAGTAGTCGTGCAGGGTCTTGCCGGGCTCGTCGCGGAAGCGGTCCTCCAGGATGTCGAGCTCAGCCATGCGGTCGAGCCGGAAGGCGCGGAAGCCGTCGCGCAATTCGCACCAGGCGGCGAGGATCCAGACCGGGCCGTAGAAGGCCAAGCCGAGCGGCCGCACCTGGCGTCGCGTCTCGCGGCCCTCGCCGTCGCGGTAGTGGAGGTGCAGCTTGCGCTTGGAGCGCAGCGCCTCGCGCAGCGCCAGCAGGTCGATCTCGATCGGCTCCTGCCAGTGGTTCTCCGGCGCCAGCAGGGCGGTCTCGGCCATGTGCCGGCGCAGGCGCTCGGGGATCACCGCCTCGACCTTGGCGACCACGTCGGCCGCCGCCTCGGCCAGGCTGGTGTCCGTCCAGCTCTGGACGATCCGCGCGCCGAGCAGCAGCGCCTCGATCTCCTGCTCGTCGAACATCAGCGGCGGCAGGTCGAAGCCGCCGCGCAGCACGTAGCCGACGCCGGCCTCGCCGTCGATCGGCACGCCCGAGGCGGCAAGGTCGGCGATGTCCCGGTAGATCGTGCGCACCGAGACCTCCAGCGCCTCGGCGATGTCACGCGCCGTGGTCGCCCGGCGGCGGCCCCGCAGGTACTGGATCAGCCGGAACAGCCGGTCGGCGCGGCGCATCGCTTCCCCCTTCTGCCGGCGTCCCCGTGACTTCGTGACTCTAGCGCCGGACTGCTGACAGCATGCTGGCAGCAGCGGGGCTGTATGACCAGACCATATCGTGAACACGAATTGCCCGGACATGGAGGTCGCACGGCCATGAACGTGAAGACGCAATACCCGATCATCGCCACCCCGGACCTGACGGAAACCCAGCTTTTCTACACCCTGCTGGGCTTCGAGACGGTACATGCCGGCGACGAATACCTGCAGGTGGCCTGGCCGGGCGCGCCGTCGATCCAGATCGGCTTCTTGCGGCGGGGGCTCCCGACCCTGCCGCTGGCGTTCGCGACGGAGTATCGCGGCGGCATGTTCATCGGCCTGGAGGTCGCGGACGTCGATGCGGCCTATGCCGAACTGAAGGCAAAGGGCATCGAGATCTGCGTCGAGATGGGTGATACGTCCTGGGGCCAGCGGCATTTCGCGGTAATGGACCCGAACGGCGTGACCATCGACATCGCCATGGCCCTGCCGACGGCGGACGCCATGTTCGCGCGGCGGTTCCGGTCGATGCTGCAGCATGTCGCGTGACGGACGACGGATCGGGGGAGGACGAACGAACAGGGACCGTCCCACTGGTTTTGTCCCTATTCGTTTTCCGAGCCTGCGGCGCTCGAGGTTTCACCACAAAGACGCGAAGACACCAAGATCAGGTGTCGCGGTCATCGGACGTTCGGCGTGACCTTGGTGTCTTGGCGACTTGGCGGTGAAACCTGGTTTGTCAATGCACCACCAACCGTCGCCTCTGTCGGCGAACGGGCTGTCTGACGTTGCGTCTTACACTTAATAGGGACTGAACTTAATAGGGACTGTCTCTATTAACTCTGTTTAAAATCAACGTGTTGGATGGAATTTGCGTAACTGGAGCAAAAGCCCGGGCGTTTTCGGGTTCCTTGGGATTCCCTCATCCATTACGGACTGTCCCTATTGATCTACCGTGCGAAGCAATCACCCGGTCGTCATGCCGGCGGAGGCCGGCATCCATGGGCTTCGCCGGCAGGCGCCGCGCCGGCGGTCGGGTGCCCATGCATAGCGGCACCCGGCCTGCGCCGGAGTAGGCTTCGCTGCTATGACCGTGGCGGGAGACCGTCGCCGGTGCCGGGACCCAGAAGACATTGCCGTTCGACGGGCGGCCAGTCCCATGGATGCCGGCCGCCGCCGGCATGACAATCGGGGGCGGGTCTTGGGCGCTTTCTTCAAGGCCGCGCGGGCCGACATGACCGTGGTCCGGGGACAATGACAAACCGCCCGGACTTTTGCTCCGATTACGAATTTGCGGAGGACTGTGCCTGTTGTTTTACGATCGCCGACACCTACGAACAGGCGATATCGGGTCGCGGGCTAACGGGGGCGCGTGCCCTCTTGGTAGAGGTGGCAGGCGATTTTGCGGCCGGTGGCGTCCGGGGCGAGCGTCGGGCGGGCGGTTTCGCAGATCGGGCCGATCTTTTGCGGGCAGCGGGTGTGGAAGGGACAGCCCGGCGGCACGTCGATGGGGCTGGGGATGTCGCCTTCCAGGATGATGGCGTCGTCGGGCTGCTCGGCCTGGGGCAGCGGCACGGAGGACAGCAGCGCCTGCGTGTAGGGATGCTTCGGCTGTTCGAAAACCGTTGCCGTGTCGCCCTCCTCGACGATGCGGCCGAGATACATCACCGCGACCCGGTCGCAGACATAGCGGATGACGGCGAGGTTGTGGGAGATGAAGAGATACGTGAGGCCGAGGCGTTCGCGCAGGTCCGTGAGGAATTCCAGGATCTGCGCCTGCACCGAGACGTCGAGGGCCGAGGTGGGCTCGTCCAGCACCAGAAGTTTCGGCCGCAACGCCACGGCGCGGGCAATGCAGACGCGCTGCTTCTGGCCGCCGGAGAGCTCGTGCGGGAAGCGGTACATGAACTGACGGCTGAGGCCGACGATCTCCAAGAGCTCCTCGACCTGACGGCGCAGCTCGAGGCCGCCGAGGCGGCGGTGGATGACCAGCGGCTCGGCGATCGAGCGGAACACGGTCATGCGCGGGTTCAGCGCCGAATGCGGGTCCTGAAAGACCATCTGCATGCGCTCGCGCAGGCCCGCGAGGTCGCGCTCCTCGAGGCCGCCGATGTCGTCGCCGTCGAACAGGATGCGGCCGGCCGTGGGCGTCAGCAGGCGCAGGACGAGGCGCGCCACGGTCGACTTGCCGGAGCCGGACTCGCCGACGAGACCGCAGGCTTCGCCCGGCGCCAGCGCCAGGTCGACGCCGTCGACGGCGCGCAGGTGGCCACGGTCGAACAGGCCGCGCTTGACGGTGAAATGCTTCTTCAGGTCCTGGACCTCGAGCAGCATCAGGCGCCCTCGCCGTAGAGGTGGCAGGCGGCGCCGTGACCGGGCGCGACGTCGCCGAAGACGGGCTTCATCCGGGCGCAGACCGGCATGGCCTGGCCGCAGCGCGGATGGAAGCGGCAACCCGGCGGCGGGTCGAGCAGGTTCGGGATGCTGCCGGTGATGCCCGAGAGGTGCTGCACGTCGGCGTGCAGGTGCGGGATCGCCTGCAGCAGGCGCTGGGTATAGGGGTGCTTCGGATGCTCGAAGATCTCGGCCGTCGGCGCGTCCTCGACGACGTTGCCGGCATACATGACGACGACGCGGCGGCAGAGCCTGGCGACGACGCCGAGGTCGTGCGAGATCATCAGCACGGCGAGATGGAACTCGTCGACGAGATCGGCGATGAGCTGCAGGATCTGGGCCTGGATGGTGACGTCGAGGGCGGTGGTCGGCTCGTCGGCGATCAGCAGTGACGGCGAGCCCGAGAGCGCCATGGCGATCAGCACGCGCTGGCGCATGCCGCCCGAGAGCTGGTGCGGATAGGAATCGATCTGCACGTCGGCGTGCGGGATGCGCACGCTTTCCAAGAGCGCCACAGCCTTGTCGCGGGCGGCGCGGCGGTTGAGGCGGTCTGCCGACGGCCCCGCCGCCTGGTGGCTCAGGATCACGTCGACGAGCTGCTGACCGACGGTGAAGACCGGATTGAGATAGGTCATCGGGTCCTGAAAGATCATGGCGATGTCGATGCCGCGGATGCGGCGGATCTCGGCCTCGGGCAGGGTCAGGAGATCGCGGCCCTGAAAGCGGATCTCGCCGGAGACGACGCGGGCCGGCGGCGACGGCAGCAGGCGCAGTACGCTCTTGGCGGTGATCGACTTGCCGCAGCCGGTCTCGCCGACGATGCCGACGGTCTCGCCGCGGGCGACCTGGATATTGATCCCGTCGAGGGCCTTGTGCTCGCCGTCGAAGGTATCGAAATGCAGGCGGAAGTCGCGGATGTCGAGCAGCGGATCGGTCATCGCTCAGCCGCGCGATTTCGGGTCGAGGATGTCGCGCAGGCCGTCACCCAGCAGGTTGAAGCCGAGCACGGTGAAATAGATGAACAGGCCCGGGAAGGCCGAATACCACCACCAGGTCGGCAGGTAGTTGCGGCCGGTGCTGATCATGGCGCCCCATTCGGGATAGGGCGGCTGGGCGCCGAGGCCGATGAAGCCGAGGCTGGCGGCGGCCAGGATCGCCATGCCCATGTCCATGCTGGCCTTGACGATGATCGGCGAAACGCAGTTCGGCAGGATGTGCAGGAAGAGAATGCGCGTGCGGCTGGCGCCGACGGCGCGCGCGGACTCGACATAGAGCTCGCCGCGGATCGACAGCGCCTTGCTGTCGACGAGGCGCACGTAGCCCGGCCACCAGACCAGCGACAGCGCGATGATGGCGTTCAGGATGCCTGGCCCGAGCACGGTGACGATGGCGATCGCCAGGACCAATGCGGGCACCGACAGGAAGATATCGGTGATGCGCATGATCACCTCGCGCACCGGCCCGCCCATGTAACCGGAGATGATGCCGAGCGGCACGCCGATGCCGGCGGCGACCAGCGTGATCACCAGGCCGATCTGCAGCGACACGCGGGCGCCGAGAATGACGCGGGTATAGATGTCGTTACCGACCTCGTCGGTGCCGAACCAGTGCACGGCGCTGGGCGCCTGCAGCTTGTTGTCGAGATTGACCGAGCCGGCGGCGTCTTCCGGAAAGGGCACGATCCAGGGCCCGGCGGCGGCGATGACCAGGAACAGCAGCACCAGGCCGAGGCCCAGCATGGAGGAGAAGCTCTTGGAGAAGGTGTAGGCGTAAAGCCTGATCTGGCGGATCGAGCTCTGGTGCCGTTCGCGCCAGCCGGCGCCGATATCCGGCGCGGCGATCGACTTCTCCGCCACCGCCTAGCCCTCCTGCCGGATGCGGGGATCGAGCCAGCCGTAGCAGAGATCGACCAGCAGGTTGGCAATCATGAAGTTGATGCCGATCAGCAGCGTCACGCCCATGATCGGCTGGAAGGCGGACGACACCGCCGACTGCACGGCGTAAAGCCCGATGCCGGGCCAGTCGAACACGGATTCCACCAGGATGGTGCCGCCCAGCATCCAGCCGTAACGCAGGCCGATCATGGCGAGCGTCGGGATCATGGCGTTCTTCAGCGCGTAGACCGCGACGATCCGGGTGCTGCCGATGCCGTGCGCGCGGGCGTTGACGATGTAGTCCTGGTTCAGGGTCTCCAGCATTTCCGCGCGGTTGACGCGGATGATGGAGGCGAGCGCCGGGAAGCAGAGCGCGACGGCCGGCAGCAGGATGTGGGCGAAGGCATCCGTGAAGATGCCCCATTGCCCGCGCAGCAGGGCGTCGACCAGCAGCAGATGCGTGATCGGCTCGGGCGGCGCGCTCATCAGGTCGAGGCGGCCGCCGAGCGGCAGCCAGCCGAGCTCCAACGCGATAAAGAGCTGCAGCATCAGGCCGAGCCAGAACATCGGGATGGCCACGCCCGAGACCGAGACGAAGCGCGAGAGGTGATCGACCCAGGTGTCCTTGTAGACCGCCGACAACATGCCGAGCGGGATGCCGAAGACCACCGCGACCAGGATCGAGAACATGACCAGCTCGAACGTCGCCGGGAAATAGCGGATCAGGTCGTCGAGCACGTCACGGCTCGTACGCAGGGAACGGCCGAGATCGCCGGTGAAGAAGCCCTTCAGGTAAATCCAGAACTGCTCGGGCAGCGGCTTGTCGAGGCCGTATTCCTGGCGAATGGTCTCGATCATCGCCGGCGTGGCGTCGGGCCCGGCGGCCAGCGCCGCCGGATCGCCGGGCGCGACATGGCTGATGGCGAACGTGATCATCAGCAGGCCGATCAGCATGACGCCCAGCAGCAGGATACGTTTGGCGATGAAGTACTTCATGGCGCGTCGTCTGGCCGCCGGGCGGTATGACCGCCCGGCTTCCGAAGTATCGGCAAGGTTATGTTACCCGTCCCGGCCCGTCATGCCCGGACTTGATCCGGGCATCCAGGGCATCGGGCGTCCAGCGCGCCGGCACTGGATTGCCGGGTCAAGCCCGGCAATGACGAAAGGGCAAGGGCCGGGTATTGCATATCCGCCCGGGTTGCTCCGCCGGCTACTTCCCGATCGCCAGCGTATAGAGATCGACTTCGCCGGTGAAGCGTACCGGGCTGAAGGTGAAGCCCTTGACGTGGTCGCGGTAGGCCCAGCGCCGGTTCGCCAGCATGCCGAAGATCTCCGGCACGTCGGCGGCGATCCGCTTCTGGATATCGGCATAGATCGGCGCCCGCTCCTCCCAGGCGGTCAGCGCCCGGGCCTTGTCGATCAGGTCCCAGACCTCCTCGTTGTTGTAGAAATGCGTGCCGTAATACTTGCCCCAGGATGCCTTGTGATACTGGTAGGCGACGGCATCGGGGTCCGTGCTGACCGGCGTCGCGAAGATCGCCAGCAGGTTGGGCGAGGTCTCGACCTTGGAACCCCGCGCCTTCATGTTCGGCCAGGTCAGCGGCACCATCTTGATGCCGATATTGAGCGCCTTCATGTTGTCGATCAGCACCAGGCCCATCTGACGCTGCGGCTCGAAGCCTTCGACATAGACGAACTCCAGTTCGATGCCGCCGTTCGGATATTTCGACTTGGCGAGATATTCCTTCGCCTTGGCCAGGTCCTGGCGGTAGAAGCCGGGCACCTCGACATGCCCCTGGGTGGCGTTCGGAAACGGGCTGGTCTGCAGCACGGCATTGCCGTTGTAGATCTTCAACAGCGACTCGTAGTCGAAGGCATAGGCCAGCGCCTTGCGCAGATTGATGTCGTCCGTCGGCGCCCGCTGCACGTTCATCTTGAAGGCGAACGTGGTCATGCCGGGAAAATTCGGCACGACGATGCCCGGCATCTTGGCGACGACGTCGAAGTCCTCGTTCGACAGGCCCTCGACGATGTCGGCCTCGCCGCGGATCAGCGCCGCGCGCTGGGAGGCCGACTCGCGCACCAGCTTGTAGATCACGCCATCGACATGGTCCTCGCTGGGCCAGCCCTTCCAGTAGTCCTCGACCGCCTCGATCTCGTAGAGCACGCCCTGTTCCCAGCGCTTGATCTTGAACGGCCCGGAGCCGGCGGCGTTGTCGGTGAGCCATTTCTGGCCCATGTCGCCGTCGACCTCGTTGGCCATGACCTCGGCCGGATTCATCACGTACCACCAGGGCAGGAAGGACAGGAACGGCGCGTAGGCGGCCTTGAGCGTGAACTGCACGGTGTGGTCGTCGACCGCCTTGACGCCGTCCGGCGCCAGGAAGTCGGTGAGCATCCAGGCCGGACCCTTGTTGAGCTTCAGCGTGCGCTCGAACGAGAAGCGCACGGCCTCGGCCGTCACCGGATCGCCGTTGTGGAACTTGGCGTTCTTGGCGAGATGGAAAGTCCAGGTCTTGCCGTCGTCGCTGGTCTCCCAGCGCTCTGCGAGCCAGGGCACGATCTCCGGCGGATCGCCGACATACTTCACCAGGCCGTCGTAGAGCGACTGCTGCATCATCCGCGTGGACCAGTCGTATTTCACGCTGGGGTCCAGCAGCGGCACCGGCTGGCGGCCGGCGAAGACCAGGATCTTCTTGTCGCCGACGCGCTCGAAGGCCTGCGACGGCCCGGACGCCGTCGTCGTCGCCGCGACGGCGCCGAGCAGCAGCCCCAGCCCCAGCAGCCTCGACCAGTTGCGTAATCTCATTATCCCGTCTCCCTGTTGTCGTTCATTCGAACCAATGCGCGTTTCCACCCCTGACGTCTGTTCGTTCCCGTCATGCCCGGCCGTGACGACGCGGCGGGCGCGCGATACCCGTCCCCGCCTAGAGAAGCTGCGCCACGGCGTCGGCGACGATGCGGCGCGCCAGCAGCACCGGGCGGCCGGACGCCTCGGCGACCTCCCGCCGCATGGCCTCGGAATAGCCCATGCAGTGCATGACGATGAAATCGCTGTCGGCGAGCTCGACCGCGGCTTCGGCCAGTCGGTTCTCGGCATAGGGCGAGGCATGCGTCACCCGCGACGGCGTCGGCCCGACGCCCTTTTTCGCGAATTCCCGGGTCTGCGCCGCGAGCGGCACCATGACGCCGACGCGCCGGTCGCCCTCGGCCAGCGCCGAAACCATGTGATCGACGACGCGCTGGGCCTCGACCATCAGGGTCCGCGATCCCAGCCCCTCGAAATAGCCGGTGCAGAGCAGGACGATCAGGTCGACGCCGTCGGCGTCCAGATTGTCCATGATCCGTTGCAGGTGGTCGCGGGTCCAGGCCTTGGTGGTGACGACCTCGGTGCCGTCGCGCAGCCGCGTGCAGAGCCGCCGCTCGTCGCCGACGGGCGCGAGCTGGGCGATCTCGTCACGGCGCATGCCGTCGAGCGCGCCGATCTCGATCGCCTCGACGCCGGGGCCGAGCAACGGCAACATCTCCGTCAGGATGTCCTCCCGCGGCGACTGCCCCACCGTCACGAACGCGACGCGCTTTGTTCCGTTTCCCGGCATCGGCCCCAATCCACGTTCGGGCCAGGGTAGGCCGGCGCCGCCAGCCAGGAAATACGGGCGACCCCCTAGCCGGTGGGCCGCGATCAAGGCCTGATGCGGGGGTCCTTACAAACGATCCCTCAGCGCGAGGTCGCGGGGTGGCGGGGCAGATCGTCGTCGAGCCGCAGCCAGTCGATACCCTCGGCGGTGAAGACGTGGAACTGCGGCGGGAAGGCGTCGGGGTCGTCGAGGGCGCTGATATAGACGTGGACCTCGCCGGCGGCACGGTCGGCCTCGTAGGTAAGCGGCGTGCCGCAGTCGGCACAGAAGTTGCGGCGGACGCCGGGGGAGGAGTTGAAGGCCTTCGGCCGGCCGGCGACGTAGGCGAAGCCGTCGGCGGGGAAGCCGACGAAGGTGGTGACCGGCGCGCCGGTGTTGCGGCGGCAGCTATGGCAGTGGCAATGGGCGATCCAGAGCGGCGCGCCGGCGGCCTCGAAGCGGATGGCGCCGCAGAGACAGCCGCCGGTGGCCGGTTGGGGCATGTCGGTCATGGCATCGGTCCTTTCTACAGCCGGGCGCCGAAGGTCATGGTCCAGTAGTGGCGGTAGCGGTGTTGGCCATCGTCGTTCGGGCGCAGCGCATAGCCGACGCCCGCCTCCTCGATGTCGGGGCGCAGCAGGTTGCGACGGTGGCCGGGGCTGGCCATCCAGGCCTCGACCACGGCCTCGGCCCGAGCCATGCCGGCGGCCAGGTTCTCGGCCACGGTGCGGTAGGGATAGCCGGCGCGAACGATGCGCTCGACCAGCGTCGGGCCGCCGTCGCAGACATGGGCGAAACAGTCGCCCGAGGCCATGGCGTCGGCATGGGCCCTGGCGGCGGCGGTGAGCCGCGCCTCCGGCGTCAACGGCGTCAGGCCATGGGCGATGCGGACGCGGTTTACCTGGTCGACCAGTTTCGCGACCGCGTCGCTTTCGGCGCTGGCCGCGTTGGGCAGGAACGTTAGTAGCAGGGCCGCGATCAGGACGGCAATTCTCGGCCGGTGGCTGGATTGCCGGGTCAAGCCCGGCAATGACGAAAGATGACTGGATTTGATACCCAATTCGTCATGCCCGGACTTGATCCGGGCATCCAGGGCAACCGCGCGCATGGCCGCTATAGATCGCAGTGTTCGAGGCGGAGGACGGCGCGGATCAGCGCCGGAAGCGTGGTCACGCCCATCTTTTCCATGACGCAGGCGCGGTGGATCTCGACCGTGCGCGGGCTGATGCCGAGCTGGCGGCCGATCTCCTTGTGCGACAGGCCCTCGACCACCAGCATCATCACCTCGCGCTGGCGGCGGGTGAGCTGGGCGACGCGGCGGGCGAGATCGGCGTCGGCCGCGTTCGAGACGCCGCCACGGTCGAGCAGCAGCCGGATGGCGCCGGCGACGACGCGGCGGGCGAGCACGGCCGGCGTGCCGGCGGCCCCGGCGACCAGCGCGCGGTCGGCTTCCGAATAGCTGAGCGAGTGCATGACCACGAGATCGCACGGCCCGAGCCGCAGGGCCGCGGCCTTGAGCGCATCGGCGTCGCCGTGCAGCGCGTGCGTCGCCCGGACCAGCGCGCCGGGCGCCGTCGGCAGGATCACCTCCTCGACCTGGCAGGCGAGCGGCACGACGACGCCGACCCGCTGGCCGGCCATCACATGGGCGTCGATCACGCTGTCGACGGCGCGCTGGGCGCTGATCATCATGGTCAGGCTGTAGAACGGCTCCAGCAGGCCGGTCGACAGGAACACGATCAGGTCGATGTCCTGGGCGCCCAGCTCGGCGCAGATCCGGTGCAGCCGCTCGTTGATGCGGGCCTTGGCGACGACCACGTCGCCACCGTCGGCAAGCCGCGTGACCAGGCTGTGGTCGTCCGGTCCCGGCGTCATGGCGGTGATGGCGCGGCGGTCGAGGCCGTCCAGCGCGCCGTATTGCAGCGCCTCGACCGGGTGCTCGACATGGCTCAGGATCGGCGGCACCAGGTCGTCGCGCGGGCTCTGGCCGACCGTCAGGAAGGCGATCCGCTTGGGCAGATCGGTGACGCGGGCGCGCGGGCCCGGATCGGTCAGGACGTCGCTGTGCATACGCTGTTCCACGGGTGCCGCCCGCCGCCCCGACACCGGCGGCGGGTCCGAAACGAAAAGGGTACGCGAAATCCCGCGCGGGCGGCAAGGCGGAGCGGCGGCATCCGATGGCGCATCCTTCGAGACACGCCCTGGCGGGCGCCCTCAGGATAAGGTTTTGCCTCTATATCAATGCTGCAGGCGATATCGGGCGCGGCCACGGCTACGTGCCTGCCCCTATTTCGTGGGTCTCGGCGATCGCCTAGGGTTCGGGCAACGACAACCGGCCGCCGTTCGGGACGACGCAAGCGATGATGCGAGACGTGACCGCCGATGAACTGGAGCCGCTGGCCATCGGCGCCTGGATCCTGGGCACCGGCGGCGGCGGCAGCCCCTATCTCGGCTATTTGAACATCAAGCGGCTCTACGAAGCCGGCACCACCGTCTCGCTCATGGACCCGGCGGCGCTCGACGACGACGACCTGGTGGCCGTGGTCTCGAACCAGGGCGCGCCGCTGGTCGGCCAGGAGCGGCTGTCGGACCCGGAGTTCGCGGCCAAGCCCGTGCGCATGATGGAAGACTATCTGGGCCGGAAGTTCCGCGCCGTGATGTCGGTCGAGATCGGTGGCGGCAACGCCATCCAGCCGTTCCTGGTCTCGGCCGTGATGGGCATGCCGGTGATCGACGCCGACGCCATGGGCCGCGCCTTCCCGGAGGCGCAGATGACCAGCTTCGCCATCGCCGACCTGCAGATGTTCCCGCTGACCCAGGCCGACATCCGCGACAACGAGGTGATCGTCACGCGGGCGGCGAGCTGGAAATGGATGGAGCGGATCAGCCGCAAGGTCTGCACCGAGCTGGGCTCGATCGCGGCCACCTGCAAGGCGCCGCGCAGCGGCCGCGAGGTCAAGGACCACGGCATCCTCCATACCGTCACCAAGGCCATAAATCTGGGCCGGGCGGTGCTGGCGGCCCGGCGCGAGCACCGCGATCCCATCGACGCGATTCTGCGATCGGAGGACGGCCTGCGTTTGTTCGCCGGCAAGGTGCAGGACATCGAGCGGCGCACGACCGAGGGATTTCTACGCGGTCGGGCCAGACTGGAAGGCCTGGACGGCGACGCCGGCAACGGCTTCGACCTCGATTTCCAGAACGAGTTCATCGTCGGCCGGCGGAACGGCGAGGCCGTGATCACCAGCCCCGACCTGATCTGCGTGCTGGACAGCGTCTCGGGCGAGGCCATCGGCACCGAGTCGTTGCGCTACGGCCAGCGGGTGACGGTGATCGCGCTGCCGGCGCCGCCGATCCTGCTGACGCCCAAGGGGCTGGCGCATGTCGGCCCGCGCGCCTTCAACTACGACATCGACTTCGTCTCGGTGTTCGACGGCCGGCGGGCGGCGCGATGAAACGTATCGGCATCGACGTCGGCGGCACCAACACGGACGCCGTGCTGGTCGACGGCGCGGCCATCGCCGCCTCGATCAAGACGCCGACCACCGAGGACGTGACATCGGGCGTGGCCGAGGCGCTGCGGCAGATCGTCGCCCGGTCGGCGGTCGATCCCGCCAGCATCGACGCGGTGATGATCGGCACGACGCATTTCACCAACGCCGTGGTGCAGCGCCGCGACCTGATGCCGGTGGCGGCGATCCGCATCGGCCTGCCGGCCTCGGCCTCGCTGCCGCCCTTCTGCGACTGGCCGGAAGACCTGGCCGCGGCGCTGCCGCACGACATCTACATGCTGCCGGGCGGGCATGAATATGACGGCCGGCCGATCGTGCCGTTCGACCGCGACACCATGCGCGAGACGGCCATGCGCATCCGCGACAGCGGCGTGCGCTCGGTGGCGATCTCGGCCCTGTTCTCGCCGCTGACCGGCGAATGCGAGGACGCGGCGGCCGACATCCTGGGCGACGTCTGTCCGGGGATCGACATCACGCGGTCGCACGACCTGGGCCGTATCGGCCTGCTGGAGCGCGAGAACGTGGCGCTGCTGAACGCCTGCCTCGGCGAGCTGGCGCGCAAGACCACGCGGGCGTTCGTGAGCGCGCTCGCCGACAGCGGCATCGACGCGCCGCTGTACCTGACCCAGAACGACGGCACGGTGATGCTGGCGGAACAGGCCGAGGCCTTTCCGGTCTACAGCTTCGCCTCGGGTCCGACCAACAGCATGCGCGGCGCCGCCTTCCTGTCGCGGCTCGACGACGCCGTCGTGGTCGATGTCGGCGGCACCACGACCGACATCGGCTTCCTGCGCCACGGCTTCCCGCGCGAGGCCAACAACGTCGTCGAGATCGGCGGCGTGCGCACGCTGTTCCGCATGCCGGACCTCTTGTCGCTGGGCCTGGGCGGCGGCACGCTGGTCGACGGCGATCCACCGACCATCGGGCCGGCCAGCACGGGCTATCAGATCACCTCGCGGGCGCTGGTGTTCGGCGGCAGCGAACTGACCTGCACCGACCTCGCCGTCGCCCGCGGCCTGATCGACCTGGGCGACCGGTCACGGGTCGCGCATCTCGACGACGGCCTGCTGACGGCGGCCTTCGCGCGCATGCACCGCATGATCGAGGACGGCGTCGACCGCATGAAGACGGAAGCCGGCGACGTGCCGCTGATCGCCGTCGGCGGTGGCTGCTTCCTGGTGCCGGACCGGCTCGACGGCGTCTCGGAGGTGATCCAGGTACCACACCGCGAGGTCGCCAACGCCGTCGGCGCCGCCATCGCCCAGGTCAGCGGCGAGGTCGACCAGATCTTCCGCGACCTGAGCCGCGAGGCAGCGATCGATCAGGCCCGGCAGCTTGCCGAGGAACGCGCCGTCGCCTTCGGCGCCGATGCGTCGACGCTGAAGGTGGTCGAGGTCGAGGACCTGCCATTGTCCTACCTGCCCGGCAACTCGCTGCGCACGCGCGTGCGCGTCGTCGGCGATATCGGATAGATTTGAGTCGCTCACAGCGCCGCACCTGACGATCCGCGCCTGCGCGGGCGCGCCGGACGACCGGCGGGCCGCTATCGCGGCCTGGGTGCGCCCATCGCACGCGGTACCGCCGAGGGACCGATTCCCGGTTGACAAGGCGGGCGCAAATGGGGGACGCATCGGGACCATGTCGTCCGCCGCACCGCGTTACCACGCATGAGCGCCCCACATCCGAAAATCCAGGTTCGCGATCTCTGCAAGGCCTTCGGCCGCGAGCCGGTGCTGACCGGCGTCGACCTTGAGATCGGCGCGGGCGAGGCCTGGGTGCTGCTGGGCGCGTCGGGCAGCGGCAAGACCGTGCTGCTGAAATGCATCATCGGCCTGGTGCGGCCCGACGCCGGCAGCGTGGTGATCGACGGCGACGAAACCAACAGCGCCCGGACGCGGCGGGTCGCGAACGGCCAGCTCGAGAAGATCGGCATGCTGTTCCAGCGCTCGGCGCTGTTCGACAGCCTGAAGGTCTGGGAGAACATCGCCTTCCGGCTGCTGCAGACCAAGCAGGTCAGCCGCCAGGAAGCCCGCGACATCGCCATCCGGCGGCTGGCGCTGGTGCATATGGGCGCCGACGTCGCCGACCTGATGCCGGCCGAGCTGTCGGGTGGCATGCAGAAGCGGGTGGCGCTGGCCCGCGCGATCGCCGGCGAGCCGGAGATCCTGCTGCTGGACGAGCCGACCGCCGGCCTGGACCCGATCCTCAGCAACGGCATCAGCGACCTGATCGCCGAGATCGTGCGCGAGCTGAACACGACGGTGATCTCGATCACCAACGATATCGACAGCGCGCGGGTGATCTCGGACCATGTCGCCATGCTGCATGACGGCGCGATCTGCTGGACCGGTCCGACCGGCGACCTGACCGAGTCGGGCGACGCCCATGTCGCCGAATATATCCACGGCTGGGTCGAGGAGCAGGCCCGCCTCGCCGCCCATGCCAGGCCCGCGCCCGAGGGCGACGGGATCGCCGAAAGCCCATCGCCGAGCGCCGGATCCCACGGCGGGCCGACGGCAACCGACACCTGATGACCGAAACGGACCCGGCGAAACACCACGCGGCGCGGGCCGACGTGCCGAGGACGGCGGCGATTCCATGACCGAGAGTCGGCAAGGACAGATCCGCATCGGCGTCGGCACGCCGCAGGCCAATCCGACCGTCGAACCGGAGTTCCGCCGGCTGCTGCCGGCCGACGTCGACTACTACGTGACGCGCCTGGTCAGCCGCTCGGCCGACGCCCGGCAGCGCCTGATCGAATATATCGAGGACCTGCCGACCTACCTGTCGGCCTATGGCGGCTCGCGGCTGGACGGCTTCGCGTTCGCCTGCACCGGCTCGTCCTATCTGGTCGGCGCCGCGTGGGAGAACCAGATCGCCAGCCAGGTCGGCAGCGAGATCGGCTATCCGATCGTCACCGCGACGGCGGCGATCACGGCCGCGCTCGGCCGTCGCGGCGCCAGGCGGCTGGCGCTGGTTTCGCCCTATCCCGACTGGCTGACGGACGCCTCGGTCGCCTATTGGACCGATGCCGGCTTCGAGATCGTCGGCCTAACCCGGGTCGAGATCGGCGGCGAGGACACGGCCGCGATCTATGGCCTCGGCGGCGACAGCGCCCGCCGGGCGCTGGCCGAGGCCGACCTGTCGGCGGCCGACGCCGTGCTGCTGACCGGCACCGGCCTGCCGACCCTGGCGGCCATCGCGGAGGCGCAGCCGCGATCGGCGATCCCGATCCTGTCGTCCAATCTCTGCCTGGCCGAGACCATCCTGGCGCGCTTCGGCCGGGAGCCGGTACCGGCATGACGTCCTGGCGGGACGGCGCGTCGCTGGCCGGGCGACGGATCGCCGTGATCGGCGGCTGCGGCGGCATCGGCCGCGCCGTGGTGGCGGCGCTGCTGGCCGACGGCGCCGACGTGGCGGTGGCGGACCTGCCCGCCTCGCTGAACCGGCATCCGCCGGAACGGGTGTCCATGGCGATCCCGCTGGACGCGACCGACGCGGAACAGGTCGACGGCGCCTTCACCAGGCTGACGCGGCGCTGGGACGGGCTTGACGGGCTGATCAACCTCTGCGGCTTCACCGCCGACACGGCGCCGCTGGACGGCATCGGCGAGGCGGACTGGGATACCGTCATCGCCGGCAATCTGAAGGCGGCCTATCTGGTGGCGCGCGCCGCCCGCCCGGGCCTGCGGCGCGGACGGTGCCCGGCGCTGGTGAACATGGCTTCGGGCCTGGGCGCCAAGCCGGCGCCGGGCTATGGCGCCTATGGCGCGGCCAAGGCCGGCGTGATCGCCATGACCCGGACGCTGGCCCTGGAATGGGCGCCGGAGATCCGCGTCAACGCCGTGGCGCCGGGCGCCGTCGACACGGCCTTCCTGCGCGGCGGCACCGGACGGTCGGACGAGGACCGGCCCGCGAATCTGGATATCGCCGCCTATGCGAAGACCATTCCGCTGGGCCGGATCGCCGGGGCCGACGACGTGGTCGGGCCGACATTGTTCCTGTTGAGCGAGGCCGCCGGCTATGTCACCGGCCAGACGCTGCACGTGAACGGCGGCGTGTTCATGAACTGACGGCTGGATTCGGCCGGCCGTTGGCGTCGTGGTTGCCGACGATGCTCGGTTGGATGTAAGAGACCGTTTGATGATGACGGCCTCGCCGGCCATCGGCCCGATGGCGGTCGTATTGGAGTTTGCCCCGTGACCGCGCAAATCATTCCCGTTGGGGTCTTCGACCTGGTCGTCTTCGGCGGCACCGGCGATCTGACGCTGCGCAAGCTGCTGCCGGCACTCTACTACCGCGACCGCGACGAACAGATGCCGCCGGAAAGCCGGTTCATCGCCGTGTCGCGCCGGGACATGGCCCGCGACGCCTATCTCGAGACGGTCACCAAGGCACTGCGCGACTACGTGCCGGCCGAGGACATCGACGCCGACTGCCTGCGACGCTTCCTGGGCCGCCTCGACTATGTGGCCCTCGACGCGGCCGGCGGCGACGGCTGGGACCTGCTGACCGCCAAGCTCGCCGACGGCGATCGTGTCCGCGTGTTCTATCTGGCCACCGCGCCCGACCTGTTCGGGCCGATCAGCCGCCACCTCGCCGCCGCCGGGCTGGCCGGCCCCAACAGCCGCATCGTGCTGGAGAAGCCGATCGGCCACGACCTGGAATCGGCGCGCGCGATCAACGACGCGGTCGGCGCGGTGTTCGCCGAGCAGCAGATCTTCCGCATCGACCATTATCTCGGCAAGGAGACGGTGCAGAACCTGATGGCGCTGCGCTTCGCCAACTCGCTGTTCGAGCCGCTGTGGAGCCACGCCGCCATCGACCATGTGCAGATCACCGTGGCCGAGAGCATCGGCGCCGAGGGCCGCGCCGCCTATTACGACAAGGCCGGCGCCCTGCGGGACATGGTGCAGAACCATATCCTGCAACTGCTCTGCCTGGTGGCGATGGAGCCGCCGACCGAGTTCGACGCCGACGCGGTGCGCGACGAGAAGCTGAAGGTGCTGCGGGCGCTAAAGCCGATCGTCGCGGACGACGTGGCGGCGAAGACCGTGCGCGGCCAGTACCGCGACGGCGCCGTCGACGGCGCCATCGCGCCCGGCTATCTCCAGGAGATCGGCGCCGAGGCGAGCGACACCGAGACCTTCGTCGTGCTGAAGGCCGAGGTCGAGAACTGGCGCTGGGCCGGCACGCCGTTCTATCTGCGGACGGGCAAGCGGCTGCCGGCGCGCAAGTCCGAGATCGTCATCCAGTTCCGCGAGATCCCGCATTCGATCTTCCCGAGCGATACCGGCGAGATCCAGGCCAACAGCCTGGTCGTGCGCCTGCAGCCGGACGAGGGCGTGAAGCTGACGCTGATGACCAAGGACCCGGGACCGGGCGGCATGCGGCTCAGGGCGGGCCCCTTGAACCTGAGCTTCGCGGAAGCCTTCAAGGTGCGCTATCCCGACGCCTACGAGCGGCTGCTGATGGACGTGGTGCGCGGCAACCCGACGCTGTTCATGCGCCGGGACGAGGTCGAGGCGGCCTGGGGCTGGGTCGAGCCGATCCTCGACGGCTGGCATGCGAAGAACCAGGAGCCGAAGCCCTACCGCGCCGGCGGCTGGGGGCCGACGGCGGCCATCGCCCTGATCGAGCGTGACGGACGGAGTTGGCACGACGAGGTCGTCTGACGGCGCGGCCGCCGGTTGCATGGTCGGACTGGTTAGCGAGCGGGGACTCGATCCATGACCCTCAATCCACGCATCCACGACGTTACCGAACGCATCGCCGCGCGCAGCCGGGAGACCCGGACGCGCTATCTCGATCACATCCGCGCCGCCGCGGCCCGCGGCCCGCGGCGAGTGGCGCTGTCCTGCGGCAACCTGGCGCACGGCTTCGCGGCCGGCGGCCGCGACGACAAGCAGGCGCTGTCGGGCGGGACCCGGCCTAACGTCGCCATCGTCACCGCCTATAACGACATGCTGTCGGCGCACCAGCCGTTCGAGCGCTTCCCGCCATTGATCAAGG
>JANQLT010000107.1 GCA_028280455.1 Kiloniellales bacterium | reverse complement strand
CAGAAGCCGGTGCATGTCGAGGGAGGGGGGCGGGACGTCGGTTTGGCTCAGCATGTCGTGGACCTGGCCGCGGTGGTGGGTCTGGTGGTTGAAGAGGTGCTGGATCAGCAGGTCGACCGGGTCGTCGCAGAGCGCGCCGGCGTTGTTCCGGTAGCGGATCGAGCCGGCCAGATGCTCGTCGGTCAGGCCCTCGACGAAGGCGAGGAGGCGGGCGTCTTCCTGTTTGCGGGCTTCGGCGAGCTCGTCGAAGGCCTCGTAGAGGATCGCGTCGAGACCGCTCGAGGGCACCTCCTGTCCCTCGAAGCGCGTCAGCCAGATGCGGTCGCCGAGCAGGATGTGATTCAGGGTGGCGTGGATCGAGCCGAAGAAGGCCGGCCGGCGCTGCTTGCGCTCGGCGTCGGAGAGCGTGGCGCAGGCGGCGTAGAGCCGGCGGTTGGCTTCCCGGTTGTAGAGCGCGAGGCGGCCGAAGGCCTCGATCAGGGCGTGGCTCATGAGGGCGCGGCTCAAGAAGGCGGCGCGGCGGGGCGCCTGGCCTTGGCGGGCGGCAGGCCGAGCAGCTCGTAGGCGGTCTCGTTGACCGCGTAGATCGGCTTGTAGTGCGGCGCGTCGGTCCAGCGGGTCAGCGCCGGGCCGAAGTTGTCGAGGATCAGCTCGGCGCCGTTCCAGGTCACCGTCAGTACGGCGTGGGGCAGCTCGCGGGCGTCGTCGTAGAGCACGACGATCTTCAGCCGCTCGGGCGGAAAGCCGAGCGCGCGCAGCGAGTAGTACTTGGCGATGGCGTAGTCCTCGCAGTCGCCGCCGCTGGCGAAGAACTCGCCGGGCGCCGCCCAGTAGTCCCCGACGCCCCAGTTGTCGCCGTCTTCGCGGTAGCGCACGCGGTTGACGAAGTCGTTGACCGCGGTGATCCGCTCCAGGAGGGGCCGGTCGCGCAGGCCGTCGAGGAAGCGCTGCCAGGCGGCCAGGCTGCAGTCGCGGCCCAAGCGGTCGCGGCAGAGCTCGTCCTGGCCCTCGGACAGCGCCCAGGTCCGCGCCATGACCTTGGTCCATTTCGGGAAGCCGCTTTCCAGCGGCAGGCTGGGCAGGGCCACGGGGGCAGGGGCGGGCACCGGGCCCGGCACCGGGCCGAGCGCCAGCAGGCCGAGCCCGACCAATGCGGCCAAGACCAGCCAGAGCCCGGCGAGGGCAGCGAGGCGCCGGGGCGCCAGATCCAGCAATCGCGCGGCCAAGATCACCTCCTGAGCCGGCCAGTTAAGGCCAGGAGTCGCCGGCTGACCAGTGACCTTTCTGCAACCGGGGCTATTTGCCTTCACGAAGTCTTAAGGTTAACGGCGCAGCTTGACCGGTCGAGACTCGGCGGAAATAGGGGAGACGGAGAGCCGTGAGCACCACGGAGCCGCTGTTCGAATCCGAAGCCATGCGCGTCGTCCATGCCAAGCACGGCGCCTTCATCTACAACAAGAACGATCTCTTCGTCGGCCGCTCGCTCGAGCGCTACGGCGAATGGTGCGAAGGCGAGATCGAGAGCCTGCTGCAGATCGTCGAGCCCGGCGACATCGTGGTCGACGTCGGCGCCAACATCGGCACCCATACCGTGCCCCTGGCCCGCAAGGTCGGCCAGAAGGGCGGTGTCCTGGCCATCGAGCCGCAGCGGCTGGTCTACCAGGCGCTCTGCGGCAACGTCGCGCTCAACGGCCTGATCAACGTGGTCAGCGTCAACGCCGCGGCCGGCAGCGCGCCGGGCCGCATCATGGTGCCGCTGTTCGATCCCGGCCAGCCCCTGAACTGGGCCGGCCTCAAGGCCGACGGCCACGAGGAGGGCGAGGAGACCGAGGTCATGACCCTCGACAGCCTGCAGTTCACGCGCTGCGCGCTGGTCAAGATCGACGTCGGCGGCATGGAGGCCGAGGTCCTGGCCGGCGGCCATGCCTTCATCGGGCGCTGCAAGCCGATGCTCTTCATCTCCGCCAACGAGCCGGAGCAGACCCCGGCGCTGCTCGAGGCGATCGACGACTTGGGCTACGACGCCTGGTGGCACATCGCCATGCACTTCCAGGCGGAGAACCACTTCGCCAACTCGGAGAACGTCTTCGACGGCCTCAATCCCGACGCCAACCTGATCTGCGCGCCGCGCAGCGACGACGTCACCATAGAAGGCTTCGAAGCCGTCCAGGGCGAGGACGACACCTGGATCAAGGCCATCGAGCGCATCGCCGCCCGGGCCAACGGCGCCGGCCACGCCTGAGGCCGGCGCGCGCGGTTTAGAGCGTTATCCGCTCACGCGGGCCGGTGCCGTCCGATCGGAAGAAGCGCTAGTCGGCGCGACCGCCTCCGTGGGCGGCGACCCCTCGCCTGAGCTCGTCGATCTCACGAAGCAGCCGTTCGAACTGACGGGCGTTTTTCACCACGTCGGACTCCAGCCCTCCAGCAATCGCGAATAGCTCGTCGAGCGAAACCGCCGCCTCGGCAACGCCGTCGTGGATTGGCTGCAACGCGGGCGCCAGTTGGCTCGTGCTGCGATCGATCGACGACAGCCTCTTGTCGAAGGATCTGACAACACCGCCGTCGGTCTCCTCGCCTGATTGCTCCAATTCCTCCTGCAAAAACTGGAGGTCGGATTTCAGCTCGTCCTTTCTAGACTCGAGCAGCGCCAAGTCTTTTTCGAGCTTCTTTACCCTCCGCTCCTCGCCAGACTGAAAAGCGAGAAAGCGATCCCGCTCGGCAGACAGCGCATCGCTGGCCTTGTTGGCCTTGGCCTTCTCGCGCTTCAGCCTAATGAACTCATCGATGAGCTCGAAGGACACGCCCTCTGCGGCGTCGAACGCTTTGCTGACTCTGTCGAAGGCCTCATTGGCTTCGGCCGTCGTCTTTTCCGCGGCCTCGATGTCAGGCGCGAAGGTCGCCGCCATCTTCTTGGCGCCTTCGACGTTGACCGCCACGTCCTCGATCCGGCCGGCGAGTTCGTCGATCTCTTTGCAAGCGTCTTCGATCTCGGCCTGCACCTCGGCGACGTACTGCTTCAGCTTGGACAGCAGGTCGGCCGCGGCCGGCTGCTGCGCGTGCAGGAGAGCGAGCGACAGCACGGGCCCCAGCCATGCCATTCGACGGAGTATGGTCTGCATTTCTATCCCCCGTTCTCTTCGTATCTCATGGCGACAACGGCCTAATCCCGGTCCGGTCTAGAAGGGGATCTCCCCCTCCATCCTGTCGCAGCTGCGGCTGGCTCCGGCGAGAATGGCGACGAGGCCGAGGATGACGGGCGCGGCGTCGCCGCCGTTCTTCTCGATCATCTCTTCGAGGCCGGCGGCGAGGGCGCTGGTCTCGTCGCAGAGCTCGCCGACGTCGGCCTCTCGCGGCTCATCGCCCAGGCGGCCGAGATCGCCCTGGAGTTGCTGCAGGCCGCCGAGCGTCTGATCGACCTTGCCCCGGACCTCGCCGCCCTCGGCCTTTCGCTTCGCCTCTTTGCCCTTCCGGATGGCCTCCGCCAGGGCCTTGGCGAAATCGACCTTGGCCGCCTCGAACTTCGGGTGATCGCCCTTCTTGGCGGTGCTTTCCGCGGAGAAGGATGCGGCCCCGAAGGCGACGACGAAGGCCCCGAGCAGGAGCGCGGTCAGGCTCCGGGCCGGCCGGCCTGTGCGGTTGATGGACATGGCGCAATTCCCTTCCTTCTCCGTCCGAACGGTCATCCCGGGAGCCTAAGGCAAGCCGCATGAACCCGGCATGAACCGGCCCGAACGGCTTGAAAGCCAACGGGTTTGTCACCGTTACTCACTTTTCCCCTGGACGCTCCCTGCCCATTGTCAGGACACGCGAAACGGGGGGCGGACAGGCTTGGCCGCTCCCACACGGGACCGCAGCAGCCATCGAAAGGAGCAAGCTCATGTCCGTCCACGTCAATCGCATCGGCGCCGCCTTGTCGGGTGCCGCCTTTGCCCTGGCCCTCGGCCTGGCCGCCGCGCCTGCCTCGGCGGGCGACGAATCCGGCGCCGAGGTCGGCGTCCTGACCTGCAAGACCGTGCCCGGCAGCCGCATCAACCTGCTGGTGCACTCGACGGCCGACATCCAGTGCGAGTTCAAGGAGAGCGACGGCAGCATCGAGCGCTACAAGGGCGAGACCGGCATCGGCCTCGGCATCGACCTGCACATCGAGCACGACGAGACTGTCATCTTCACCGTCGTCGCCAGCCACTTCCAGCCCGGCACCCATCAGCTCGCCGGCCACTACGCGGGCGCCAAGGCCGGCGTCACGGCCGGTGTCGGCGGCGGCGCGGCCCTGCTGGTCGGCGGCAGCGACGACAGCATCGGCCTGAAGCCGGCGGTCTCCCACAACAAGGGCCTCGGCGTCGCCGCGGGCCTCGGGTACCTCTACCTGGAGGCCGGCGAGTAAGGCCAGGCGATAGGGGCTCGGCGTTCGCCCCCCGCGCCGCGCCTTTCGCCATCCGATCGCCCGAGAAACGGGCCGGGCCCCCAGACGGGGCGCCGGCCCGTCGGCGTTCGGGTATTGCGGCGCTAGGGCCGGTCCTTCATCTCGGTGTTGATCTCGATGGAGATCGGGCCGGTCGAGAAGCTGCCGACGCCGAAGGCCTGGTGATCGATCTCGGTGGTGGCCCTGAAGCCGAGCCAGTTGCCCTTGTAGTAGTCGATGAACTGGGCGACCGGATGGGCGCCGCGGTGGATCAGCGTGACCTCCAGGGTGGCCGGCTTGGTGACCCCGTGCAGCGTCAGGTCGCCGGTCACCTCGGCGGTCATGTCGCCGGTGCGCTTCACCGCAGTGCTGACGAAGGTGATCTCCGGGTGGGCCTCGACGTTGAGGAAGTCCGAGCTCTTGAGGTGCTTGTCGAGGGCCTCGACGCCGGTCGCCACGCTGGCGGCCTGGATCGTCACCTCGAGCTTGGCGCTTTCGACGTCGTCCGGATCGATGGTCAGGACGCCCTCGGAGACGGTGAACTCGCCGTGCTGCAACGAGACGCCGGCATGGTTCCAGCCGAAGATCACCTCGGTGTGGCCCTGGTCCGTGTAGTAGGTCTCGGCCGCCAGAGCGGGCCCGGCCAACGCCGATGCGGCCAGGGCCAAGACGCCATAGAAAACCGTCCGGTCAGACATTTGCCCTCGATTCCTCCGACTGTTTCTCAATACGCAAGAACGGCCTCCCCACGCCGGCGGAAGGCCGCGACCACGAAATCCCTTTGACCCCTACACGAAGTCGCTCGGGGAATCATCGGTCAAAGGATGACATCAATCGATCGTGAAGGGCCTCGGCAAGGCCTTCGGAAGCCGCCCCGCCGCTCACCAATCCCCGCTCACCAATCCCCGCTGGCCGCGGCCCGCAGCGCGGCCAGGATCTCCGGCTCGCGGTAGCCGAGGTCGACGCGCTCGCCCGGGTCCTGGTCGAGGTCGCAGAGGAATTCCGCGCCGCCGTCCCAGAGGTACTTCCAGCGGCCGCGGCGCACGGCGCGCTGCTTGCGGCCCAGCCAGGTCTCGCTCTCGGCCGGCAGGTCGATGCGCCAGAACAGGCTGCGCTCCGGCGCCTCGGCGGCCTCGGACGCCAGCAGGTCGACGCCGTCCAAGGGCCGGTCCGGCGAGACGCCGGCAGCCGCCAGGGCCGTGGCGGTGACGTCCATCAGGATCGCCGGCTCGGCGGAGAGGCCGCCGGCCGGCACCGCGGCGGGCCAGTGCAGGACCAGCGGCACGCGGATGCCGCCCTCCCAGAGCGTGCCGAAGCCGTGGAAGAAGGGCCCCTTGGTGGCCATCTCGCCGCCGCCGTGGTCGTAGGTCAGGATCACCAGGGTATCCTCGGCGATGCCTCGCTTCTCGAGCGCCGCCATGAGCCGGCCGACCGACGCGTCGAGATGCTCGACGGCGGCGACGTAGTCGGCCCGCGCGCCGTTGACCCAGCGGTCGAAGCCCTCGGGCCGGCCCTCCAGGCCGGGTGGGCTGTAGGGCGGCAGCATGGCGTTGTAGGCGACATAGAGGAAGAAGGGCGCGTCGCCCTTGTCCTCGATGAAGCGGACCGCTTCGTCGGTGAAGAGGTCGGTCGCGTAGCCCGTCCGCTCGACCTGGTCGAGATTGCGATAGAGCCCCGGCGCGCCGCCCCTGGTCTTGTGCGAGTAGTAGTCGACGTTCCAGTCGTGGAAACCGAGGAAGTCGTCGAAGCCGTGGGCGTTGGGGCTCTCCGCCTCGGCATGGCCCAGGTGCCACTTGCCGTAGAGCGCGGTCTGCCAGCCGGCGTCCTTCAGGAAGCGCGCCAGGGTCTTCTCCGAAGTCGGCAGGCCCGGCTCGTCCGGCTCGACGTTGCGCTCGATCCCGAGCCGGCGCGGGTAGAGCCCGGTCAGCATGGCCGCCCGGCTCGGCCCGCAGATCGGCGCGGCGCCGTAGCAGTCGCTGTAGCGCCGGCCGCTCTCGGCCAGCCGGCGAATGTGCGGCGTGCGGATCTCGCACCGGCCGAAGGGCTCGATGTCCGCGTAGCCCATGTAGTCGAAGACGATCAGCAGGACGTTCCGCGCCCGCGCCGGGGATCGGTTCATGGCCGCCGTTCCTGTGCTCTGTGCCGGCCCCGCCATCCCTGGCGGAAGGCCGCGACTGCAATGCCTCCGCGACCCCTACACCAAGTCGATCCGGGAATCACCGCTCGGCGTGTTTCAGCCGGCGATCGCGGCGAACGGCCTCGGCCGGCGAGGGCTCGATGTCGGCGCCCATGTCCTTGGCCCGGCTGCCAAGGCCCGAAGAGCGGCGGGCTTCGGCCATAGGATCCAACGTTGTATTTTCGGCTTGTTGACCGGCCTATTCCTCGCCTATCTGGTCCCATGCGTTTGCCTTCGCGTGGCGCCGGGGTGGCCCCGTGCCGCCGCCAAGCCGTCAAGGGGACATCATGACCGCGCAAGCCCGCTTCACGCCCGACGTCCGACCGAGCCGGGTCGGCCGCTCGTCTCGACCCTTCCTGTCCGTGCTCGCCGCCGGGCTCGCGTGCCTGGCGCTCGGCGCCTGCGCCACGGGGCCGGCCAACCCGCTGACCGCGGAGCAGATCCGGGACCTGGGCGTCGAGGTCGTCGAGGTGAACATCCGGCCCGACACGCGCCTCTGGTGGGGCGAGGCCGAGCGGGAGTACGCGCGCTCCCAAGGCTGCAGCCCGCCGGAGCGGACCTCAGGCAGCCGCGAAGTCGGCGCCGGGCCCGGCGCGTCGCGGAAGAAGAGCGACAACGACTGCGACTACAGCGCCCTGGTCAACAGCCCCGAGGCCAAGGCCTACGTCAAGGAACGCGCCGTCGCGGTCATGAAGCAGCAGTTCGAGAAGGCGATGATGCCGGCCTTCGAAGGGCCGGACCCGGCCGTGGCGGTCGTCGACATCAAGAACGTCCATATCGTGTCCGGCGGGCAGGCGCTGATTCTCGGCGGCAGCCACGTCATGGAGATCAACTTCGAGCTCAAGGACCGCGTCAACGGCAAGGGCCTGGCCGCCTACTACAACATGGTCACCACCGCGGGCTACGCGCCGGGCGGCCTGCTCGCCATCGCGGTGGAGCTGATGTCGAACGACCCCTTCGAGCGCATGTCCGCGGACCTGGCGGTGAAGGCCCGGGACTGGCTCAAAGGCGAGACCGCCGAGGACGGCAGCTCGGCCACGAAGGCCTATCCGAACTGACCGCGCGTCTCACCGCCGCCCGGCGGCGAAATCCACGGCCTCCTGCGCGGCCCTGATCAGCGCCCGGGCCTTGTTGCAGCTTTCCTGGAACTCGGCTTCTGGGTCGCTGTCGGCGACGATGCCGCCGCCGGCCTGGACGTAGATCGTGCCGTCCTTCACCAGGGCGGTGCGCAGGGCGATGCAGGTGTCCATGGCGCCGTCGGCGCCGAAGTAGCCGACCGCGCCCGAGTAGATGCCGCGGCGCTCGGGCTCCAGCTCGGTGATGATCTCCATGGCCCGGACCTTGGGCGCGCCGGAGACCGTGCCGGCCGGGAAGCCGGCGATCAGCGAGTCCATGGCGTCGTAGCGCGGATCGATCTTGCCCTCGACGTTGGAGACGATGTGCATGACGTGGCTGTAGTACTCGATCGCGTTGCGCTGGGTGACGCTCACGCTGCCGACCTGCGAGACCCGGCCGACGTCGTTGCGGCCCAGATCGAGCAGCATCAGGTGCTCGGCCAGCTCCTTGGGGTCCGACAGCAGGTCCTCGGCCAGCGCCAGGTCCTCGGCCGCCGTGGCGCCGCGCGGCCGGGTGCCGGCGATCGGCCGGATGGTCACCTTGTCGTCGCGCAGCCGGACCAGGATCTCCGGGCTCGAGCCGACGACCGAGAACTCGCCGAAGTCCAGGTAGAACAGGAAGGGCGAGGGATTGAGCCGGCGCAGCGCCCGGTAGAGCGCGAAGGGCGGCAGATTGAAGGGCAGGGCGAAGCGCTGCGAGAGCACGACCTGGAAGATGTCGCCGGCGAAGATGTACTCCTTGCCCCGCTCGACCATCGCGTGGAAGGCCTCGCGGCTCATGTTGGAGGCGGGATCGGGCAGGGTCGCCCCGGCCTCGATCCGCTCGCGCCGGTAGGGCAGGGAGCGCTCGAAGTCGGCGACGATGTCGGCCAGGCGCTCGCGCGCCCGCTCGTAGGCCGCCTCGGCGCTGACGCCTTCCTGCGGCCAGACGGGCGTGACGGCGGTGACCTGGTCCTCGACCCGGTCGAAGACCGCGATGATGGTCGGCCGCAGGAACAGGCCGTCGGGCACGCCGAGCACGTCGGGATTGTCGTCCTCGATGCGCTCCATGAGCTTGACCATGTCGTAGCCCATGTAGCCGACCAGGCAGGCCGCCATCGGCGGCAGCTCGGGCGGCAGCGCGATGGCCGAGTCCGCGACGAGGCGGCGCAGGCTCTCCAGCGCGCTGCCGGGCTCCGGCTCGAAGGCCGCCGGGTCGCTGCGCGCCTGCCGGTTGATCTCCGCGCGCTCGCCGCGGCAGCGCCAGATCAGGTCGGGCTTGAGGCCGATGAAGGAGTAGCGGCCGATGGTCGCGCCGCCTTCCACGGACTCGAAGAGGAAGCTGTAGGGCCGGCCGTCGGCCAGCTTGAGGAAGGCGGAGACCGGCGTCTCCAGGTCGGCGACCAGCTTGGTCGAGACCACCTGGGCGCGGCCCTCCCGGTAGGCGCGCGCGAAGCTCTCGAAGTCGGGCAGGGACAGCATGCTGGCGGCACCGGGCGCGCTAGTAGCGCGTCACGACTTCCTGGATCAGGGCGCCGTTGACGGTGACGTCGTAGGTCTGACGCAGCGCCAGGGAGAAGCCGGAGATCAGGTCGTCGTTGAGCTCGGCGGCCAGGCGCTCCTCGATCGTCGAGAGCGAGTCCGGGCGATCGCTCGGCGCCGGGCGATCGATCCCGGTCAGCTTGACGACCAGGAAGCCGGTCTGCTCGCTGGCCACGTCGACCGCGCCCTCGTCGAGCTCGAAGAGCGTGCTGAGCAGGTCGCTCGAGGCGCCGGCGGCGTCCTCGCCCTGGCCGAAACGATTGAGCGGCCCGCGGGTGACCAGGGACAGGCCTTCCTCCTCGGCCAGCTTGGTCAGGGCGATGCCCTCCTTGGCGCGCGCGGCCAGGGCCTCGGCCTTCTCCTCGGCCAGGCGCTCGCGGCTGCGCGCCCGCCAGAGCTGGGCGACGTCGTCGCGCACGGCCTCGAGGGTGCGGGGCTCGGCCGGCACCACGCCGTCGACGCGCAGGACGAAGTAGTCGCCCTCGCGGGTCTCGGTCAGCAGGCTCTCCTCGCCGACGGCGGTCTCGGCGAGCACCGGCAGGAACTCGTCGAGCGGCGGCAGGCCGTCGATCGCCTGGCCCTGGGCGTCCTGGCCCCGGCCGTCGATGGCGCCGACCTTGACCAGGGAGAGGTCGAGCTGGGCGGCCGCCGTCTCCAAGCTCTCGCCGCCCGCCAGGATGTCGTCGAGCTCGTTGGCGATCGAGACCAGGCCATCGACCGCCTGCTCGCGGGCCAGGCCGGCCCGGATCTCGTCCTTCAGCGCCTCGAAGACCGGCTCCTGGCCCGGCGTGATGGCGGTGACCCGCAGCAGGTGCCAGCCGAAGTCGCTCTCGGCCGGCTGGGTCACGCCCTCCTCGAGCAGCGCGAAGGCGGCGTCCGCCAGGGCCTGGGCCTGCAGCGCCAGCGACTCCCGGGAGAGCTGGCCGAGGCCGATCGGGCCGCTGCCGGTCAGCTCGCGGGCCACGGCGTCGAAGGCCTCGCCCTGCTCGATCCGGCTGCGGGCCGCCTCGGCCTCCTCGCGGCTGTCGAACAGCATCTGCTCGATGTCGCGCAGCTCGGCGACGCGGTAGTCGTCGCGCCGCGTGTCGAACTCGGCGCGCAGCGCCTCGTCGGAGATCGCGATCTCCTTCGCCAGGTCTTCCGCCCGCAGGTGGATCAGGGTCAGGCTGCGGGTCTCCGGGGTCATGAACTGGGCGGCGAACTCCTCGTGCAGGGCCTGCAGGTCGGCCTCGCTCGGCTCGCCGAGGTCGTGGAAGCTGGCGCTCTCGATCAGGATCGTCTCGGCGCTGCGCCGCTCCTCGCTGTAGGTGAAGATGCGCTCGGCCAGCAGCTCCGGCGGCAGCGCCACGGCGCCCAACGCCGCGGCGATCTGCTGGCGCGAGATCTCGCGGCTGATCATGCGGATGTAGCCGGCCTCCGAGAGGTTTAGGCTGCGCAGGACGTTGTCGAAGCGCCGCGGGTCGAACTCGCCGAACTGGTTCTGGAAGGCGCGCTCGTTGCGGATGGTGTCCTTGATCTGCTCCTCGGTGACCGCCATGCCGAGGTCGATCGCCTGCTGGTCGAAGAGCGCGCGGCTGACCATCTGCTGCAGCACCTGGTCGACCAGCCCGAGCGCCTGGGCCTGCTCCATGGAGAGGCGGCCGCCGAAGCTGGTCTGCAGCCGGGTCAGCTCCTGGCGCAGGTCGCGCGAGAATTCCTGCTGCTCGATGGTGATCGAGCCGACCTCGGCGACGCTGGTCGCCTGGCCCGGCCCGCGGAAGATGTCGCCGATGCCCCAGACCGCGAAGCTCAGGATCAGCAGGCCGAAGAGAATGAAGATCAGGACCTTCGCGATGGACTTTCGGACGTTCGTCAACATCGGCCGCGCTGTCCTCCTGGGCCTCGGCTTTCCGGCGTTCTGCGCTGGACTCCCGCGGCCGGCGCCGAGCGGCGCGGGGCATCGGGGGCGGCATCTTAGGAACCGGCCCGAGGGCCGGCAACCGCCATTTCCGCAAGGACTCTAGAGGATTTCGGTCACTGCGCGTTGAAGCCGGCCCAGGCGAACCAATAGGCGATGTGGCCCGGCAGGCGCGCCAGCGCGGCACCCTCCGGCCCGACCAGGGCTTCCTCGGTGACCTGCCAGCTCTGGCCGTCGGCGACCAGCGTCAGGGGCGCGCCGGGGACCGCCTCGAAGCGCCGGCCGTCGCGGCGGTAGGCCCGGACGCTGCGGGTCGCCGCGTCGCCGACCAGGACCAGCTCGAGATCGCCGACTTGGTCGTTGAGCACCCCGCCGCCCTCGAAGTCGGTCAGCGGCCAGGCCTTGTCGTGGGCGCCGTCGCGCAGGGCGAAGACGTAGTCCTTGGCCTGCAGGCGGTCGTCGGCCAGCAGGGCCGGGAACATCAGGTCCGGGCTCTCGAAATAGCTGCCGTAGGGCCGCCCCGGCCGATAGTCGCGGCGTAGCCGGTCTCCAGCGACAGCACCCGCGTGTCGGGGTGCCGCTTGACCCAGTCCTGCCAGGTGGTGATGGCGACCGGCCGGACCTTCAGCTCGATGCCCGAGCCGGTCAGCGGCCCGACCACCGGCCGGCCGCTGAACTGGTTCCAGAGCGAGTGGGTGATCTGGTCGTACATCAGCTTGTTGGAGCGGTAGAGGAAGCCGGAGGAGCCGAAGACGAAGGGCTCGGGCTGGCCCTCGACGTCGGTCTCGTAGAGGATCCCCGAGCCGCAGAGCGTGCAGTAGGCCAGCGCCACCGGCACGCCGCCGATGACGTCGTTGAACATCTCGTGCCAGTCCATGATCCGCAGCGGGTAGGCCCGGGCGTCGCCGTTGATCTCGACGCCGAAGACCGGCTCCTCCGGCGTCAGGTAGGTGGCCTGGAGCGGCGCGATCAGGGCCGGGTTGACCAGGGCCGGGATGCCGTCCTTGACCACGCCGCCCCAGGTGACCTCCTCCAGGCGAATCTCGTGTGCGACGCCGGGCTGCAGGAACAGCCGGAAGCTCTCGTCGACGATCGCCAGGGCGTCGGCCTTGAAGGCGTCGAAGCCGGCGAAGGGCACGATCTCGGGATGGGCCTGCTGCCACAGCATCCAGTCGTGCCAGTCCTCCCCCGGGCTGGCCTTGGTAATGTGCTCAAGGGTTTGCTGGACGGCCTTGTCCTCGGCGATGAAGCGCAGGAGCTGGATCAGCGCCGCCGCCATGTCGGGCTTGCCGCGCCGGGCGATGGCCGTCAGGGCGAACTCGCGCGCGGCCCGGTCCGGCGCCAAGGCCTGGCGGGCCAAGGCCAGGGCCTCCTCGTCGACTTCTTCGGCGGCGATCGCCGGCAACGACAGGGCGAGCAGACCGACCAGTGCAGCGGTGACGGTCGTCAATCGGGACAAGGCATCTTCCTCCACCAAGACGGGCCGCGGGATCTCGTACCGCCCGACGGGCCGTGCTACCACCGGCCCAATTGGTAGCAGGGGGAGCCCGCCATGCGGCGAACGTTGATCGCGGCTAACTGGAAAATGAACGGCCTGCGCGACGACGCGATCGCCCTGGCCGCGGCCGTCGCGGGCCATGCGGGCGGCGCGGCGGCGCCGGATTGCGACATCGTCGTCTGCCCGCCGGCGCCGCTTCTGGTGCCGGTCGGCGAGGCGCTCGGGGCCGGCCCGGTGGCACTCGGCGGCCAGGACTGCCATGCCGAGGCGAGCGGCGCCTTCACCGGCGACACCGCCGCGCCGCTGCTGGCCGACCTCGGCTGCCGCTTCGTCATCGTCGGCCATTCCGAGCGCCGGCAGGGCCACGGCGAGAGCGACGCCACGGTCCGGGCCAAGGCGCAGGCGGCCCAGGCCGCCGGCCTGACGCCCATCGTCTGCCTCGGCGAGACCGAGGCCGAGCGGGCGGCCGGCGAGGCGCTGGCGGTGATCGAGCGCCAGGTGGCGGGCTCGGTACCGGAGCGCGGCGACGCCCTGGTCCTGGCCTACGAGCCGGTCTGGGCGATCGGCACCGGCAAGGTCGCGACCCCCGAGGACGTCGCCGAGGCCCACGGCCATATCCGGGCGCGCCTGGGCGTGCTGTTCGGCCCGGAGGCGGCCGCGCGGATCCGCCTGCTCTACGGCGGCTCGGTCAAGCCCGACAATGCCGCCGGCCTGCTGGCGCTGGCCGACGTCGACGGCGCGCTGGTCGGCGGCGCCAGCCTCAAGGCCGAGGAATTCCGGGCCATCTGCCGGGCCTCGCCCTGACGGCAGCCCGCCCCGACGAAGCCCCGACAAAGCCCTGGCAAAGCCGGAGGCGAAGGGCTACATAGCGCTCGAGGCGCTGGTCGCCCGAGCCCCGGACATCGTGAGCCCCCCGGACCTCGAGAGCCCATGGTAGAAGTTCTGCTCGTCATCCATCTGATGATCGCCATCGCCCTGGTCGGCGTGGTCCTGCTGCAGCGCAGCGAGGGCGGCGGCCTGGGCATCGGCGGCGGCGGCACCAGCGGCGGCGGCATGGGCGGCTTCCTGACCGGCCGGGGCACGGCGAACCTGCTGACCCGGACCACGGCGATCCTGGCGGCCTGCTTCATGACCACCAGCCTGCTGCTGACCATCATCACCCCGGGCGCGAGCCAGCGCAGCTCGATCATCGACGAGCTGCCCACGGCGCCGCAGAGCGCGCCGCTGGAGCCCGAAGGGCCCTCCGAGCCGGTGGTGCCGGTCCAGTGAGCCGGCGCGCCGGGAGCAGCCGGCGCGACTCCAGAGCTTCCCTCGCATCCTCGCAACAGGGCCTTTTCCGCGGCGCCCTCGGCGGCCTCCGGCGGGCGCGTCCGGTCACATTTCCTTCATGAAAGGCTGACGGCGATTCAAGGCCTTGGCGCGCCTGTCGCCGGCCCGTTCGGCCGCGAACGGCGGCCTTGCCGAGGCCGCCCGTTGCACCGATAGTGAGCGTCCATGACGCGGTTCATCTTCATCACCGGCGGCGTGGTCTCCTCACTGGGTAAAGGTCTCACCTCCGCGGCAATCGGGGCGCTCTTGCAGGCGCGCGGCTTCAAGGTCCGGCTGCGCAAGCTCGACCCCTACCTCAACGTCGATCCGGGCACCATGAGCCCCTATCAGCACGGCGAGGTCTACGTCACGGACGACGGCGCCGAGACCGATCTCGACCTGGGGCACTACGAGCGCTACACCGGCGTGGCCTCGCGCCGGAGCGACAACGTCACGACCGGGCAGATCTACACCGACGTGATCGCCCGCGAGCGGCGCGGCGACTATCTCGGCGCCACCGTGCAGGTCATCCCGCACGTCACCGACGCCATCAAGGCCTTCATCCAGAGCGACATCGGCGACGAAGACTTCGTGGTCTGCGAGATCGGCGGCACGGTCGGCGACATCGAGGGCCTGCCGTTCCTCGAGGCGATCCGCCAGGTCGGCAACGAGCTCGGCAGCGAGCGCAGCCTCTTCATCCACCTGACCTTGGTGCCCTACATCGCCTCGGCCCGCGAGCTCAAGACCAAGCCGACGCAGCACTCGGTCAAGGAGCTGCAGAGCCTCGGCATCCAGCCCGACATCGTGGTCTGCCGCAGCGACCGTGAGATCCCGGCCAGCGCCCTGCAGAAGATCGCGCTCTTCTGCAACGTCCGCA
Organism: Kiloniellales bacterium; assembly: GCA_028280455.1. Taxonomy (GTDB): domain Bacteria; phylum Pseudomonadota; class Alphaproteobacteria; order Kiloniellales; family JAKSDN01; genus JANQLT01. Next base: position 40,995 of record JANQLT010000107.1, on the reverse strand, counting down.
AAGGCGCGGCGATCCAGGCCCTGGACGTCGACACGATCTACGCGGTGCCGCGCGCCTATCACGAAGAAGGCCTGGACGGCGCGATCTGCCGGCACTTCGGCATCGAGGCGCCGCCGCCCGACCTGTCGATCTGGGACGAGGTCGTCGAGCGCATCCGGCGTCCCGACGGCGAGGTGACCATCGGCGTGGTCGGCAAGTACACGAGCCTGCTCGACTCTTACAAATCGCTGGCCGAGGCGCTGTCCCACGGCGGCGTCGCCAACAACGTCCGGGTCAAGGTCAACTGGTTGGACTCCGAGATCTTCGAGCAGAACGGCACGATCCAGCAGCTCGAGAACGTGCACGGCATCCTGGTGCCCGGCGGCTTCGGCGAGCGCGGCGCCGAGGGCAAGATCGCCGCCGCCAAGTTCGCCCGCGAGCGCCAGGTGCCCTACTTCGGCATTTGCTTCGGCATGCAGATGGCGGTGATCGAGGCGGCGCGGAACCTGGCGGCGCTGCCCAAGGCCGGCTCGACCGAGTTCGGCCCCTGCGAGGACCCGGTGGTCGGCCTGCTCACCGAGTGGATGCATGGCAACGCCGTCGAGCGGCGCAACGTCGACAGCGAGAAGGGCGGCACCATGCGGCTCGGCGCCTACGCCTGCGACGTCCAGCCGGGCAGCCGGACGCACGAGGTCTACGGCTCGGACCGGATCAGCGAGCGCCACCGGCATCGCTACGAGGTCAACATCAACTACCGCGAGGTCCTGGAGCGCGCTGGCATGCGCTTCTGCGGCCTGTCGCCCGACGGCGAGCTGCCGGAGATGGTCGAGTTCCCGGAGCATCCCTGGTTCATCGGCGTGCAGTTCCACCCGGAGCTGAAGTCCAAGCCCTTCGCGCCGCACCCGCTCTTCACCTCCTTCATCGAGGCCGCGGTCCAGCAGTCGCGTCTGATGTAGCGCGGCAGGCTGCTGAAGCAGTCCTGTGCACTTGCCCGCGGTCATCCTTCGTCCCTCGACAAGCTCGGGATGAGGAGGCTCAGCATGAGATGAAACGAGTGAAAAAGCTCATCCTCACCCTGACGAGGGGCGAAGGTCGCCGCACGCAGTTCTTCAGCGGCCTGCAAGGGCGGATCGGTCTGGCGGCATAGGCGAGTCACCGCTGCCTTGGGGATGATTGCCGCAATTCCGACCGGTCTATAGGGTCATAGCTTGCCGTAAGAACGGTGCCGAAGCATCGCCGCGGCGAACATCTCTTTGAACAGGGAGAATGACCATGCATGCGGTCGTCAGAAGCTATTCGGGCGCCGGCGCGTCGCCGCTCTTCGAGCTGCTCGAGGAACGCAAGAACGAGGTCGAGAGCATCATCCGCGGCATCGCCGGCTTCGTTTCCTACACGCTGATCCGCACCGGCGACGGCGGGGCAACCGTGACGGTCTGCCAGGACAAGGCCGGCACGGACGAAAGCTCACGGGTGGCCCGGGAGTGGATTCAAGAGAACGCCGGCGACATCGGCGCCCCGGCGCCGTCGGTCTCCGAAGGCGCGGTCGTCTTGCACCTGACCTAGGAAGCCGCCGCCCGGAGAGGGCGGCAGCAGGGATATCAGACCCGGGTGTTCGCCTGCATGATGGCGAACATCTCCTGCTCGAGGGCGGCGCGGCGCTTGCGCAGGGCCTCGTCGCGCTGGGCGTGCTCGGGGTCTTCGCGCGGGTTCAGCTTGCGGATGTCGCTGGTCAGGCCCGCGTGCTTGGCGCAGAGGTCTTCGAAGTCGGCGTCCTCGGCCGAAATCCGGGTCAGCATGTTCTTCAATCGGCTGGCGACGATGTCGAATGCCTTGCTCATGCCTCAAACCTCCCCTGCGACGTTACGTTTAGCGGCACCGGGTGCCTTCTTGTCTTTTGGCAGTGCCGATAGTTAGAGCACGCTTTTGAAGCTCTGTGAACGGCTGTTGTACCAGCCTGCGATGAGTCGAACTCTTCGCAGGCTCTATGGCGTTCAGACGCCACGCGGGCTTATCCTCGCTTCGCTGCGGGCGCGCGGTCGCACTTGCCAAAGCTCGATGAGTCACGCTCATCGAGCTTTGGTGCTGGCCGACCATCAGCCTAGGTGAATGCCGAGGCGGCAATCGCTGCCGAACGGCCAAGTCCGGCCCCGGAGCGACGCCGGCCGCCGCCAGCCAAGACGACGCAATCATCGCCGACGAGCCCTCGAACAGACGTTGCTGAGATTGAAGCCGGACTTTACGCTCGGGCTGGTCCCGAAGTTGACCCTCGTCAATAGCTACGAGACCTTGGACCGCTATATTGACCTCTTGTGCCGGGCGGGTTTGCCGGACTGAATTCTCCCAAGTCGAAGCCGTAAGGAGGCCGCGAGACGCGCCCATGAGCTTTCTGCCCCTGGAGACCCTCTATTTCGAAGACCTCAGCGTCGGCATGACCGAGGTCTATTCCAAGGAGGTCAAGTCCTCCGACGTGGTCGGCTTCGCCGAGATCACCGGCGACCGCAACCCGATCCACCTCTCGGAGCACTTCGCCGCCAAGACGCCCTTCAAGAACCGGATCGCCCACGGCCTCTACACGGCCGGCCTGATCTCCGCGGTGATCGGCACCCGCCTGCCGGGCTCGGGCGCGATCTACATCTCCCAGACCCTGAAGTTCCTGGCGCCGGTGCGGATCGGCGACACGGTCGATGCCATGGTCGAGGTGGTCGAGCTGGTCGACGAGCGGCTGCGCGCCAAGCTGCACTGCCAGTGCAAGGTCGGCGAGACGGTGGTCCTGGAGGGCGAGGCCGTGGTCAAGGTGCCGCGGCGGGAGCAGGGCTAGCTCCCAGTCGCCCTGGCTCGCTTCTGCCGGGCCAAGATCCTGAGACGCGACAGCAGCTCCTCGCGCTCGCCGTAGCAGCCCTGCAGCCAGCGCTCGCCGCTGCCGGCCGCCGCCTCGTAGGCCTCGCGGCCGTGCAGGGTGCGGCGGTTGTCGAACAGCACCAGGTCGCCCGGCCGGTAGTCGAAGCGCATCTGTAGCGCCGGCTCGGCGACGGTCTCGTAGAACAGGCGCAGAGCCCGGTAGGCCTCCTCGACCCGGTCGAAGGGCAGGTCGAGCGGCGCCCGCAAGAAGGGCACCACGCGCAGCTCGTCGACCCGGCCCTCGGCATCGAGGCGGATCACCGGGCCGCGCCAGCGATAGTCGCTGTCGACCGCGCGGTTGTTGCAGGGCCAGGCGGTGCTGGTCAGGGTCGCATAGGCCCGCGGGTCGCGGCGGCGGATGGCCTCGGCCAGGCTGAGGCCGTCGACCATCAGGGCGCGGCCGCCGAGGCTGGCGTTGCGCAGGCAGTGCAGGAACTGCAGGCCCGGCTGGTATTCGCGGGTCGGCAGGTCGCTGTGCGGCGTCAGGGCCAGGGTCGAGTAGGCGTTCGAGCCCGGCCCGCGCTGCACCCGGACGTCGAAGATGCGGCCGAAGTTGGTGCTGCGCAGCGGGCCGATGCGCTCGGCGACGCGCGCGACCATGCCGGGCTCGGCGGGCAGGCCGCGCAGCCGGGCGATGCCCTGGCGGCAGACGGCCAGGAGCCAGGCCTCGAGGGTCTCGTCGTCGTCCAGGATCGCCGCGCCGTCGAAGCTCGGCGGCTCCGGCAGGGTGGCCGCGTCCCAGGGCTCGCGGGCGATCTCGGCGACGTCCTCGGCGCGGCCGTTGCTGTAGTCGTGGTGGCGCAGCCAGCCCGGATGGAAGCGGCTGCGCGCCGCGCCGACGCTCCAGGCGATCTCCAGGGCGCCGGCCTCGTCGATGGTGACGGCCGCGATGCGCACGTCGGCCGGCAGGTCGGTCACGTCGCCGCGCTGCTCGCGGGTCTCGAGGTTCAGGTTCTCTTCGTCGCTAGCGTTGTCGCGCAGCCAGATGGCATGGAAGCGGCTTCGGCGACCGTCCGACCAGACCAGGCGCAGCAGGCGGCCATCGTCCTCCGCCACCGCCTCGACGATCGCCGCCGACACCGGATAGCTGTCGAAGTCCGGTGTCGGCGGCAGGTCCCTATGAGGCTGCGCAGGAATCGCAGCGCTTCGGGAACTGCTCATGCCCGGCCACCCATTCCTAGATGGTCACCCTCGGGCTTGACCCGCCTGCGGGCCATAGCCCTTCGGCGGGCGACGGCCCGAGGGTCCATCGTCCCGCGCTCTCGGACCTCGATGGATTGCCGGATCAAGTCCGGCAATGACAATGAGCGAGTGGCTTGGACCTGCGCCATTCTCCGACTTTCCGTGCGGTCAGCTCTTGTAGTCCGGCTGCTCGCGGTCGAGCTTGCGGAGCAGGGCGGCCCATTCGGTGCTGCCGTCGTAGTTGTAGTGCTCCGAGCTGTACATCTGGTCCTGGAAGCGGGCGACGCGCTGCGGGTCGATGACGTTGGGCTCCGAGCCCATCGACAGCACCTTGATCTGCACGTTGCAGGCCTGGCGCAGGAAGTAGGTGCGAAAGAAGGCCTCCGGCGCCGAGCGGCCGAGCACGTAGTAGCCGTGGTTGCGGGTGATGATGACGTCCTTGTCGGCGATCGTCTTCTGGAACGTCTCGCCGTACTCCTCGTCCTCGAAGAACTCGTAGTCGATGTAGGTCACCAGGTGCAACAGGTAGACCGCCGCCTGGGACAGGGCCTGCAGGCCCGGCTTGGTGGCGCTGACCGCCATCACGTCCTCGCAATGGCCGTGGATGAAGAAGCTGATCTCCGGGCGGCTGCCGAAGATCCAGCGCGCCAGGTTCCGGGCGCCGTCGACCGGCTGCGGCATGGCCGGGTCGAGCGCCTGCCCACGCTCGTCGGTCTTGATCAGGGAGGAGGCGGTGATCTCCTCGTAGAACATGCCGTACTGGTGCAGCAGGAAGTTCTGCGGGCTGTCCGCGACCCGGGCGCCGACCACCTGGTTGGCCAGGTCGGACATGCCGTAGCGGTCGAGCAGGCGGTAGAGGGCGGCCTGGTCGCAGCGGGTCCGCCATTCGGCGGGGCTGCAGGCGCCGGAGAGGGTCTGGGGGGCGGCGATGACGGCCATGGGGTCCTCCTGGGGTGCGAGCTTGGCCGACGCTAGGGCCCTTTTCGCCCCCTGGCTTGTCCGGACCGAGCAATTCGTTGTTCGGAAGTGGCAAAGCGTGGCAGGCTGCGGCCATGCCGGCCCCGCTGCCCGTGACCCTGGTCGTCGCCCCGCTGTTCTCCTACCTGGAGCTCAGCGTCTGGATGGACGGCCTGCGCATCGCCAACCGGCAGAGCCCGCTGCCGGTCTACGACTGGATCGTCGCCGGCGAGGCGGGCGATCCGGTGCCCTCGTCGAGCGGGCCGACCATCACGCCCGCGGCGCGCCTGGCCGACATCGCGCACTCGCCGGTGACCATCGTCTTCACCGCCTACGAGCCGGAGGCGGCCTGCACGCCGCGCCTGCTGTCCTGGCTGCGCCGGCAGGACCGGCAGGGCGGCATCATCGGCTGCGTCGACACCAGCGCCCTGGTCCTGGCCCGCGCCGGCCTGCTGCAGGGCGAGCGCATCGCCGTGCACCACGAGGTCGCCGCCGCCTTCCGCGAGGAGATCGGCGAGGCGATCCTGCTCGACCGGCGCTTCGCCTTCGAGGGCCGGCGCCTGTCGAGCGCCGGCGGCGTGGCCACGGCCGAGATGCTGCTGGCCTTCATCGAGCGCAGCCAGAGCCGCGAGCTGGCCACCCAGGTCGCCCATGCCATGCTGTTCCAGCGGCCCGACAGCGACGTGGTGGCGGCCCAGGCCGGCTTGCCGGGCGGCCTCTCCGACATGGACCGGCGCCTGGCGCGGCTGGTGGCGACCATGCAGACCCACCTGGAGAGCCCGCTGCCGATCGCCGAGGTCTGCCGCCGGGCCAACGTCGAGGAGACCACGGCCCGACGCCTGTTCCGCGCCCATGTCGGCCAGTCGCCCGCGGCCTACTACACCCGGCTGCGCCTGGAGCGGGCGCGCACCCTGCTGCGCTACAGCCGCCTCGCTGTCGCCGAGATCGCCGCCGCCGTCGGCTTCGCCGACACCGCGGCCTTCTCCCACGCCTTCAAGCGGGTCTTCGGTCTGCCGCCCTCGCGGGCCCGCCGGGACGTCTCCGGGCTGTGACCGGACCCGAGCCCAAGGCGGCCACAGAGCGCTCGGCATGGATCGCGCCGCGCCGCGCTTTGGGCTATCGCTGAACGATCCGCTTCGATAGCCAAGGAAGCCGCCGCCATGCCCGAGTATCTCTCCCCCGGCATCTACATCGAGGAAGTGCCGAGCGGGCCCGTGCCGATCCAGGGCGTCTCGACCGGCACGGCCGGCTTCGTCGGTCGCTGCGAGCGTGGGCCGCTGCAGCCGACCCTGGTGATGAGCTGGCTCGAGTTCCAACAGCGCTTCGGCGGGCTGCCGCGCGGCGACGAGATCGACAAGCTCGGCTACCTGCCGCATGCCGTGCAGGGCTTCTTCCAGAACGGCGGCCAGCGGGCCTACATCGCCCGCGTGCTTGACGCCGACTCCGCCCTGAAGCTCGCCCGTCTCGAGGTCGCAAGCGGCAAGGACCGCAAGCTGGTGATCGACGCCATAGGGCCCGGCAACGCCGGCGCCAACGTCCTGGTCAAGTTCGACGAGGGCTCGCTGAGGGACCCCAAGACCAAAGAGCAAGCGGACCTCTTTCGCATGTCGGTCGTCTACTACAGAGGCGATCCCGATGCGCCGAGCGAGGGCCTCGAAGACCTGCCCGACCCGGACCTGCCGGACAGCGGCACATCGCCCGGCTTCCGCGAGCCGACGATGCGGGAGACCTTCGACAACCTCTCGCTCGACCCGCATGCGCCGAACCACGTCGCCAAGGTCGTCAACGCGGCCTCCAAGCTGATCCGGATCTCCGAGACCGGCCCGCCGCTCTTCGGCGCCATCCCCAAGGCGGCGACGGCCTACCGCGCCCTGGGCATCGCCAAGCCGGTCGCGCCGAGGATCCCGGACCCGGCTGCGTACCAGGGCAGCGACAGCGGCGATCCGGCCGAGTGGACCGGACTGAAAGGTCTCGCCAAGATCGACGAGGTCGCCATCCTCTGCATCCCGGACCAAGGCTTGGAGAGTCTCTTCAAGCCGCTCACAGTGGCCATGAAGGAACACTGCGAGGCCGTGGGACGCTGCTTTGCCATCGCCCAGTTTCCGCAGGACCCGGGCCCGCTCGGCAAGCTGAACCCGCCGACGGACTCGTCCTACGTCGCGGTCTACGTTCCCTGGTTCAGAGTTCAGGACCCGGAGACCGCGGAGCTGCTCACCCTGCCGCCGAGCGGCCACCTGGCCGGCGTCTATGCCCGGACGGACATGGACCGGGGCGTCCACAAGGCGCCGGCCAACGAGACCCTGCTCGGCCCGATCCTGCAGGACGTCCAGGGCGGGGGCCCGTTCCAGCCGACGATCACCGCGGCCCAGCAGGAGGTCTTGAACCCGCGGAACATCAACGTCCTGCGGGACTTCCGGGCCGAGGGCAGGGGCCTGCGGGTCTGGGGCGCCCGGACCACCTCCAGTAGCCCCGACTGGCGCTACATCAGCGTCCGGCGCCTGTTCATCTACCTCGAGCACTCGATCCGGCTCGGCACCCAGTGGGTCGTCTTCGAGGCGAACGACGACTTCACCTGGGAGCGGGTCAGGTCCTCGGTCTCCGGCTTCCTCAACACGGCCTGGCGAAACGGCGCGCTCATGGGCACGACGCCCGACCAGGCCTACTTCGTGCGCTGCGACCGCACGACCATGACCCAGAACGACATCGACAACGGCCGCCTCATCTGCGAGATCGGCGTCGCCCCGGTGAAGCCGGCCGAGTTCATCATCTTCCGCATCGGCCAGAAGACGGCCGAGGTCCAATCGTGATCGGCGAGGTTAGAGCGGCCGCCAGGTCGTCGGCGTTCAGTTTCTCCAAGGCCTGAACGATAGCTTCCTGCTCACCGACCCCTGCAAAGGTCTATCACCCTCGGGCTTGACCCGCCTGCGGGCCGAAGCCCGTCGGCGGGTCAAGCCCGAGCATGACAACCTTGAAGGTTCTCGAAGTGCGGCTCAGACCAATCGCCGGCCGTCCGCGAAGACCTGCCGCCACGCCAGGATGCGATAGCCCTTCCGCAAGCCGGTCGGCCAGAATGGATCGGCCTTGACCAGCGCCTCGGCATCGGCGGCCGTGGGCGCCTCGACCAGCCACAAGCCGCCGGCCGGCTGACCGTCCGTATCCATAAGCGGGCCCGCCGCGCGAACCGCCTCGGCGTGACTCTCCAGGAACGCCAGATGGGCCGGCATGTGCTCGCGCCGCACGGCCTCGCCCAGGGCCGGGTTGTCCTCGAACAGAACCGCAAAGAGCATCCTCAGTCTCCTGCCAAGCCATCATCGACGGATCACCATGCGCCTGCGTTCCCGCGCTTCACAGTCGAAGAAACGCAAGCCAAACTGCAAGAATGCAGATCCCGAATTGGAACGATCTCCGCTTCCTCCTGGCCATCAAGCGCCAGGAGCGCTTGGCGGAAGCCGCCCGCAGCCTCTCGGTCGACGCCACCACGGTCTCGCGCCGGCTCGCCGCGGCCCAGAAGGCGGCCGGCCGGCGGCTGTACCAGCGCCTGCCGGACGGGCGCCTGAGCCTCACCGACGAGGGCGTGGCGCTGGCCGCGATAGCCGAGCGTTTGGAACGGGATATCGCGGATCTCGACGACGGCGCTTCAAGAGGCGAGGTGGGCGCCGCCGGCGTGGTCCGGCTGACCGCCGTGTCCTTCCTGGTCAACCGCCTCTTGGCCCCGGCGGCGGGCCGGCTCTTCGCGCGCCACGGCAATCTCCGCCTCGAGCTCATCGCCGAGCCGCGCGACCTCAGCCTGACCCGCCGCGAGACCGACATGGCGCTGCGGCTCGCCCGGCCGCGCGTCGGCGGCCTGCAGGTCAAGGCCCGCCGGCTCGCCGTGCTGCCCTACGCCGCCTATGCCGCGGCCGCGGCGAAGAGCGCGGCGCAGGCCTGGATCACCTACGACGAGAGCATGGCGCAGCTACCGCAGGCCCGTTGGATGGCGGTGGCCATCAAGCGCGGCGACGGCCGGGCCTCGGCCCTGCGGGTCAACGACGTCGAGGCGGCCCTGGAGGCCGTCGCGGCGGGCCAAGGCCGCTCCATGCTGCCGCGCCTGGTCGCGGACCGCGACGCGCGCTTGAGGCGCCTTGCGGCCGAGGCGGCGATGACTCGCGAGCTCTGGCTACTCGTGCACAGCGAGCTGGCCGAATTGCCGCGCATCCAAGCCGTCGCCGATTGGATCGAGGCGACGCTCGACGCGGCCTCAGAAGACCGGCGGGATGGTGCAGGAGACTGAGGTCGCGGGCTGCTTGCCGACCAGGCGGAAGCGGTGCGGGATGCGGGTGCTGAAGCGGTAGGCGTCGCCGGCGCGCAGGATCCGGCTCTGCTCGCCGACCGTCACCTCCAGGGCACCCTCGATGACGATGCCGGCGACCTCGGCCTCTTCCTCGGTCTGCACCTCGCGGCCGTCCATGCCGGGCTCGTAGCGCTCGTATTGGAAGGCCATGGTCCCGCCCGGCGCGCTGTCGCCGACGATCCAGTAGGTCACCTTGTTGTGCTTGATCCGGGTCAGCTCCTCGAAGCTGAAGAAGACCTGCTCCGGCTCGCCGAGCTCGAAGCCCCAGAACTCGGTGATCGACATCGGCAGCGCCGAGACCAGCTTGAACAGCGTGCCGACCGTCGGGTTGTAGCGGCCCTTCTCGATCAGCGAGATGGTCGCGTTGGAGACGCCGCTCTGCTTGGCGAGCTTGCGCTGCGACAGGCCGTAGCGGCCGCGCGCCAGGCGCAGGCGGGTGGCGAGATCCTCGATCTGGGTCCGATCCTCGGCCATGGACAGAGCACGTCCGTTAAGCTGTTAAGTATACCAAACAGAATGAATGCCAATTGACTATATTACAACCACTTAAGCAGTGTTTCGTTGAATATTGCATGGCGAATCGGAAGCGCCCTAGTCTTCGTTCCAGCGCAAGCGAGTCACGGAGGCAACGATGGCAAACAGCCAGCCTTTGTCCGCAGCCGACTGGAGCCTCGGCCAGTCCATCGACCTCGACCGCTACCCCTTGCACGACCTCGACGGCGTCGGCGGCCGGGCGCTGATCGCGCGCTGCCGCGAGGCGCTGCACGACGACGGTTGCTGCCACCTCGAGGGCTTCCTGACCGAAGCGGCGGTGGCGCGCTCGGCGGCCATGGCCGAGGCACTGGCGCCCCAGGCCTTCCGCAACACCACCCGGCACAACGTCTACATCACGCCGGACGACCCGAGCCTGCCGGCCGAGCACCCGGCGCGGCACTTCCAGACCCGCAGCCAGGGCTTCATCTGCGCGGACCTGATCCCGGCCGACAGCGACATCGTCCGGCTCTACGAGTCCGAGGCGGTGACCGCCTTCCTCTCGGCCTGCCTGGAGATCGCGCCGATCTACCCCTCGGCCGACCCGGTCGCCTGCATGCCGATCAGCGTGCAGCGGACCGGCGAGGTCTTCCCCTGGCACTTCGACGGCAACGAGTTCACCATCACCATCGCCCTGCAAGGCGCCGAGGGCGGCGGCCTCTTCGAATACGTGCCGAACCTGCGCAGCCCCGAGGACGAGAACTACGACGGCGTCCGGCGGGTGCTCGACGGCGAGCGCGGCCTGGTCCGCCAGCTCGACCTGCGCGCCGGCGACCTGCAGATCTTCCTCGGCCGCTACTCCTTGCACCGGGTGACCGCCGTCGAGGGCGCCACCACGCGCTTCATCGCCGCGCCCGCCTGGATTCGCGTGCCGAACTACGTCAACACGGTCGAGCGCTCGATCGACGGCTACGGCCGCGCGACCGAGCTGCACTACCGGCGCAGCGCGCAGAGCCACGACGGCCTGCGGGAGTAGATGAGGGAGAGGCCTTCATGTCGCTGAACGAACCGATGCAGCATCCCGACAACCGCCCGGCCGCGATCGACAGCGGCGCCTTCAAGCTCGACGACTACGACCTGGAGCGGGTCCGGTCGGAGATGGCCCGGCTGCCCGCCGTCGACGAGGACCGCATGGCGCTCGACCGCCTGGCCCGCGTGCAGGCCGAGGTGCAGGCCCGGGACCTCGGCGGCCTGCTGCTCTACGACCCGGTCAACGTCCGCTATGCCACCGGCTGCCGCAACATGCAGGTCTGGGCCATGCGCAACTCCTCGCGCTATTGCCTGGTGCCGGCCGAGGGCCGGACGGTGGTCTTCGACTTCGTGCACTGCGAGCACATGTCCGAGCATTTGCCGACGGTGGCGGAATCGCGGCCGGCCAAGATGTGGCTGAATCACATCGCCGGCGCGCGCCGCGAGGATGTCATGGCGGCCTGGGCCGCGGAGCTGGCCGACGCCATCAAGGAGCGCTGCCACAACAACCGCATTGCCGTCGACCGGCTCGACGGCGATCCGCGCGCCGCCCTCGAGGCCCATCAGATCCAGGTCTCCTTCGGCCAGGGCGTCATCGAGCAGGCGCGCCGCATCAAGACGCCGGAGGAGCTGAAGGCCCAGAAGCGCTCGGCCCATGTCTGCCAGACGGCGCTGCGCCTGATGCGCGACGCCACGAGGCCGGGCGTCACCGAGAACGAGATCTGGGCGATCCTGGTCGGCGTCAACGTGGCGCTCGACGGCGACTACACCGAGAGCCGCATGGTCGTCTCCGGCCCGCGCACCAACCCCTGGTACAGCGAGGCCAGCGACAAGCGGATCGAGGCCGGCGAGCTGCTCGGCATCGATACCGACATGATCGGCCCCTACGGCTACAGCACCGACATGTCCCGCACCTGGCTCTGCAAGCCCGGCACGCCGACGGCGACCCAGAAGGAGCTCTACTCGGTCGCCTACGACCAGGTCATGACCAACAAGGATCTGCTCAAGGCCGGCCTGTCGTTCCGCGAGCTGGCCGAGACGTCCTGGCGCATCCCCGCGAAGTTCGAGCACTTCGAGTGCGGTTGCATCGTCCACGGCATCGGCATGTGCAACGAATGGCCGCAGCTCGTGCCGCGCCGGATGTTCGACGACCACGGCTATGACGGCCACTTCGAAGAGAACATGACCATCTGCGTCGAGAGCTACATCGGCGAGCGCGGCGGCCACGAGGGCGTCAAGCTCGAGGAGATGGTCCGCATCACCGAGACCGGCTGCGAGCTGGTCGGCGTGTTTCCCTTCGAGGACGAGTTGTTGAGCTAGCGGTTCGGAGTCCCCGCCGCCTGGTGAGATCACCCCCCTCCCTAGCCCTTCTCCACCACGGGGAAGGAGCGGGGTGGGAGGGTATTCCCATTCTCCTCGCCGTGCTTCTAAATCGCCGTCATGGACGACGCGCTTGCCGAGCTTTCGACCGAACAGGTCCGGGACCAGCTTCGTGCGCTCGGCGTTGAGCTCGGCGACGTCCTGCTCGTTCACAGCTCCTTTCGCGCCGCGCGCCCCATCGAGGGCGGGCCGGCCGGCCTGATCGAGGCCCTGAGCCGGGCCGTCGGCCCCATCGGCACCCTGGTCATGCCCTCCTGGAGCGGCGACGACGACCGGCCCTTCGATCCCGCGACCGATCCGGCCAGCCCGGATCTCGGTATTGTCCCCGAGACATTTTGGCGGCTGCCCGGCGTGCGGCGCAGCGATCATGCCTTCGCCTTCGCTGCGCGCGGGCCGCTGGCCGAGCGGATCCTCGCCGACGGCCTGCCGCTGCCGCCGATGCGGCCGGAGAGCCCGGTCGGCCGCGTGCTGGAATGCGACGGCAAGGTCCTGCTGCTCGGCGTCGATCACGATGCCAACTCGACGATCCATCTCGCCGAGCTGCTGGCCGGCGTGCCCTATCGGGCGCCCAAGCACATAACGGTGCTGCGCAACGGCCGGCCGCGGCGTATCGACTACGCGGAGAACGACCACTGCTGCCAGCGCTTCCGGCTGGCCGGCGACTGGCTGCGGCAGCGCGGCCTGCAGCGCGAGGGCCCGGTCGGCCACGCACCGTCGCTCTTGATGCGCTCGCGCGATCTGGTCGATACGGTGGTTGCCCGGCTCGAGCGCGAGCCCTACCTGTTCTTGCATCCCAGGGGCTCGGGCTGCGATGAGTGCGACGGGACCTGGCGGAGCGTTGCAGCCTGAAGGGAGGGCGCCATGGAGCTCTATGCGGTGCGGATCTTCGTGCGGAGCTGGCCCGAGGCCTGCGCCTTCTACGGCGAGACCCTCGGCCTCGAGGCGCGCTTCCGGAACGATGAGATCGGCTGGGCCGAGTACTCGGTCGGCGCGCCCTGCCTCGGCATCGAGCGGGTCGAGCCGGGCGACGCCGAGGGCGAGGCGCTGGTCGGCCGGCTGGTCGGCATCTCGCTGCAGGTGATGGATATCGAGGCGACCTACCGGGACCTCTCGGCCAAGGGCGTGGCCTTCGAGGCGCCGCCGGAGGAGCAGCCCTGGGGCGGCAAGCTCGCCCACTTCAAGGACCCCGACGGCAACGTCCTGACCTTGCTGGGCTAGAGCGTTTTCCGTTCACGCGGAATCACGGCGCCGGCCCGCTCCCCCTCCCGGCCACCCACGGCAGTATCCTATGGGGTGGCCGGGAGGGGGAGCGGGCCGGCGCCGTCCGATCGGAAAACGCTCTAGAGTTCTTGCGGCGCGCGACCGCGGCTGGTCTCATGCGCGCGCCATGGATACGCAGCCTATGACCGACAACAGCCACGTCACCATCGGCGAGCTGACGCTCGGCAACGACGCGCCCTTCGCGCTGATTGCCGGGCCCTGCGCGCTGGAGAGCCGGGCCCATGCGCTGGAGATGAGCCAGGCCCTGAGCGAGCTGACCGGCAAGCTCGGCCTCGGGCTGATCTACAAGACCTCCTTCGACAAGGCCAACCGGACCAGCCTGGGCGCGCCGCGCGGCCTCGGCCTGGAGACCAGCCTGCCGATCCTCGCCGAGGTGCGCGAGACCGTCGGCTGCCCGGTGCTGACCGACGTCCACGAGCCGGCCCAGTGCAAGCCCGTGGCCGAGGCGGTCGACGTGCTGCAGATCCCGGCCTACCTCTGCCGGCAGACCGACCTGCTGGTCGCCGCCGCCGAGACGGGCCGGGCGGTCAACGTCAAGAAGGGCCAGTTCCTGGCGCCCTGGGACATGGCCAACGTGGTCGACAAGCTGCACCAGGCCGGCAACCGGCGGGTCCTGGTCTGCGAGCGCGGCGCCTCCTTCGGCTACAACACGCTCGTCTCGGACATGCGGGCCCTGCCGATCCTGGCGGCGACCGGCTGCCCGGTGATCTTCGACGCCACCCATTCCGTGCAGCAGCCGGGCGGCAAGGGCGGCAGCTCCGGCGGCCAGCGCGAGTTCGTGCCGGTCCTGGCCCGCGCGGCCCTGGCGGTCGGCGTCGCCGCGGTCTTCATGGAGACCCACCAGGACCCCGACAACGCGCCCTCCGACGGGCCCAACATGGTCCGCCTGCAGGACCTGCCGGCGCTGCTCGAGACCATGATCGAGTTCGACCGCCTGGCGAAGGCCCGGCCGATCGCGCTCGCCTGATGTACACCCTCTACTGGTGCCCGCGGACCGCCTCGCTGGCGCCGGAGCTGCTCCTGGCCCTGGCCGGTCTGCCCTACGAGAAGCGGCTGATCGACGTCAAGACGGGGCAGAACCGGGAGCCCGCCTACCTGGCCATCAACCCGACGGGCTTCGTGCCCGCCCTCGCGCTGCCGGAGGGCGGCACCCTGGCCGAGACCGCGGCCATCATGCTCTACCTCTGCGACCGCCACGGGCTCGACCTGGCGCCGGCCCCGACGGCGCCCGAGCGCGCGGCCTTCCTGCAGGACATGCAGTTCCTCTCCAGCGTCATCCAGGCGACCTACAAGCGCGTCTACTTCCCGCAGCGCTTCGCCGCCCCCAACCCTGGGGACCCTGGGGACCCGGCGGACTCGGCGGTCGCCGAGGGCATCAAGGCCCGCGCCCTGGAGATGCAGGAGGAACACTGGGCCCTGATGGCGCGGCGGCTCGAGGAGAGCGGCGGCCCCTTCCTCGCCGGCGCGCGCTGCACGGCCGCCGACCTCTACCTCGCGATGCTGGCGAGCTGGCATCCGGCCGAGGTCGGCCTCGTCGAGCGGACACCGGCCCTGGCGCGCTGCGTCGGGGCGGTCATGGCGCTGCCGGCGGTGCGCCCCGTAGCGCTGGAGAACGGCTACCGGCTGGCCGAGGTCTGATGGCCCCGTCGGGCCCTACTGGGCGGCGGGGGCGTCGCCCTTCAGGCTGATCGTGAAGGTGGCGTTGCCGTTGATGTAGAGCAGCGGCTGCGGCCGGTTCTGCTGCTGGATCTGGGTGTTGATGTTGAGGCTGGTCAGCCGGCAGGTCTCGGCGATGGTCGCTTTCAGCAGCGCGCATTCCTCGGCGCCCATCCGGTAGACGTATTCCCGGCCCGATTTCTGGGCGGCGGCCAGGGCCTCCGGGCTGAGATCGGTCAGGGCGGTCTGGGTGTTGAAGCCGACGCTGACCTTGACCGGCTGCGGGCCGTGGGGCAGGGCGAGGATCGAGGCGCGGGACTCGGCCCGCGGCGAGAGCCCGAGCGCGAACAGCAGAGCGAGCAGCGGCAGGCCGAGAAGGGCAAATCTCTTCATGGGATACTCCCTGTCCAATCAATGACTAACGGCGCTTTCTGAAAGTCGGCAGGGAGTAGGCGCGAGCGGCATGGCCAGACCTGGGCGGGGCCATGGCCATGGCGGGGCGCGCCGAGAAGCCGAAAAAAGGAGCCCCGGGGGTTAGCCCGGGGCTCGAGGTCCAACGGAAAGAAGAAAGGGTGAGGCCAGGTCACCGCCCGATAGGGCCGCGGCGGTCAGCAGAGTCCGCCGCACCGGCTAGCCGGCACTCGAGAGCGCATCCGACGAATGCGAATGCAATTCATTATCATTTGCATAGCGCCGCTCTGTCAAGGAGCTTTCTTTCCGATCCGTCGTCGCTGGCCACCCGGGCCGCGGCGGGTGCCCTCGGCTAGGGGGCGGAGGCCGGGGGAGTCAGCGAGAGCGGCGGCGATGCCGGCGCGACGGCTCCTGGGTCTGGTTGTCCCGGTGGCGCCGAGAGCCGCCGACGCCCAATGTCCCGAACCATCGAGGAGACTGCCTGCCGGCAGGCTGACCCGCTAGCCGTCGAGCGCGCGCCGCGCGGCCAGGTCGGACTGGGGAGCGGCAGGCGCGGCCGGCTTGAAGGGCACCACGCTGGACGTGCCCTTCGAAGGCGCGGCTGCCGGAGCGCCCGGCGCGGCCGTGCTGCCAACCGAGGGAGGCGCCGGCTTCGCGGCGGCCGCCGGGGCCCGCAGCCGGCGGCCGATCATGCGGGCCGCCAGGGCAAGATGGGCCGCGCTGAGATTCGCCCAAAGAAACAGGGGACAACCCTCCGGAAAACGCGTTGCGAATGTGATTGCAACTCATTTTCAATTGCACAATGGACGCTATCAGGTTTACACTGCTCGCGTCAATGCCACGGTACAGTGAGCTGCCGCGGCAAGGGGACGGGAGCCGGGATGTATCTCTGCGTCTGCCACGCCTTGAACGAGCGCCGGGTGAGGGAAGCCCTCGGCCCCTGCGGCACGGTCAGCTCGGTGTTCAAGAACACGGGCGTCCGCCCCCGCTGCACCCTCTGCCTTCCCTTCATCAAGGACGCCGTCAAGGCGGCGCGGCAGGAGCCCAGTCCCGATCCGGGCGGAGTCGCCGTAGGACCCGCGGAGTAGGGCGCCCCCGCGCCTAGGCTCTTATTTCGCAAGCGTAACGATGTTCCGGGCACCGCGGCGGTGGCCCAAGGCCGCCATCGCGCGGCAGCGGCTGCCGCGCGGCCCGCGCCGGTGCGATTGTATCGCAGTCTCACTTGCGACTGAATATCATTAGTATTGTTTCCGCGAGCACTTGACGCCGGCTAGGCTTCGTCTTCAAAGGCGCCACTATTATTGTGGTTGTTTTGGCCCGACTCACACCATAGTTACTCTAACATCCGCATGACGGCCAGAAGCGTGAGGGGAAGATGAAGGGCGATTCCAAAGTTATCGAATACTTGAACAAGATCCTCGTCAATGAGCTGACGGCAATCAATCAGTATTTCCTGCACGCCCGCATGCATAAGGACTGGGGCTTCAAGTCGATCGGAGAAAAGACCTACGAAGAATCCATCGACGAGATGAAGCACGCCGACCAGCTGATCGAGCGCATCCTCTTCCTGGAGGGGCTGCCCAATCTGCAGGAGCTGCACAAGCTGCGGATCGGCGAGAACCTCAAGGAGACCCTGGAGTGCGATCTGGCCCTGGAGCAGCAGGCCATACCGGATCTGCGCGAGGCCATCGCCTACTGCGAGTCGGTCTCGGACTACGTTTCCCGCGAGATCTTCAGCGAGATCCTCGAGGCCGAGGAAGAGCACGTCGATTGGCTGGAGACCCAGCTCGGCCTGATCGAGAAGGTCGGCCTGCAGAACTACCAGCAATCCCAGATGTAGCGCGCGAGGCTGCGGGCCGACTCGCCCGCGGCTTTCAGTGCAGCAGGCTGGCGCCGCGATCGGGACAGCGCGAGGCGACTCGGCCGTCGACGGTCGGGGCGCTGGGCGCCGGGCTGTCGCCCTCGTCGGGAAACGGCAGGCCGGCCCCGTCCAGGGCGGCCCCGAAGCGGCGGAGCTCCGGCAGGCTTTCGTCGATGGCATGGGGCAGCAGGAAGCTGGAGAGCAGGTCGCTGGCGCGCCCGTGCTGGTCCCGCTGTATCGCCGCCAGCGCGGCGATCAGCCGCTCTTCGTCGAGCGTCGTCTCCAGGCACCGCGGGCAGTTGATCTCGATGGCACGCCAGGCCTTGTCCGCCAAGCAGTCCAGGAACGCGACCATGTGGCCGGCCGCCGCCGGCGCGCCGGCGCAACGGAAGGCGCGATAGAAGCCGGGGCAGGGCCCGAGCCCGAGCTGGCGGCGCGCCACCCAGGCCCGAATGGCCCAGAGCGAGAGCTGCTCGGCCGGACGAAGCGCCGCCGTCGCCCTGCCGGGCCCGACCCGGCCGTCGTCTTTCTTCTGAGTCATCGCATCCCCGCTTGATTGTCTGATCGCATGGCCGGCGCCGGCAGCGCCCCCCGACGATCGATCGGCAGAGCGACTCTATTGCAATTGATAATCATTCGCAATATAGTAGCGACCGATCGACTTGACATCCCGAGCGCGGACGCGGCCCGAGCGTCCGGCCGAAAGCCGAGGGGTAGGTGACATGGACGCGGCCGCCTTTCTGGTCCTGGCGACGACGATGGCCTTCGCCGTCTCGGCGCTGATCTACGCCTTCGGCCCCCTGGAGGACGGACACAGCATAAGGCTGCGCGGGGTCATCACGACCCTGGCACTGACCAGCGTCGGCCACTTCGCGCTCTATTCGTTGGTCTGGGTCGCCTGGCGGAGCCCCTGAAGGATCCGGCTCAAGCTCGACTGGGGCGAGTCAGGCCCCGTCCGAGCCATTGCCCGCGGGCCCGTCGAGCTTGACGCAGTAGAGCTCCAGGCGGTGGCCCGTCAGCTCGTAGCCGAGGCGAGCGGCGACCTCGGCCTGCAGGCGCTCGATCTCGTCGTTGCGGAACTCGATGACCTTGCCGGTCTCCAGGTCGATCAGGTGGTCGTGGTGCTCCTCAGGCGCTTCCTCGTAACGCGCCTTGCCGTCGCCGAAGTCATAGCGCTCGATCACGTTGGTGTCCTCGAACAGCTTGAGGGTGCGGTAGAGGGTCGCGATGGAGATGTGCGGGTCGAGCTTGGTCACCCGCCGGTGCAGCTCGGCGACGTCCGGGTGGTCCCTAGCCGAGCTGAGGGCCCGCGCGATGACCCGGCGCTGATGGGTCATGCGAACGCCTTTCTCGACGCAGAGCTTCTCGATCCGCTGAGGCAAGGGAGCCTCCCCCAAAATAAAAGACGTGAGAATGATTATTGATCGCAGAACTGTTCTGCAAGCGAAAATCAATACCAAATGTGGGGATTTTTGTATCCGCGGGTCGAAGGCCGACGGTCCGGCCCGATCCGCCGGCTTTCGCACAGCCCGGATTGACATAGATCAATCTGGCATGACCCGGGGGCGGCTATCTAATGGGGCGAAGCACAACGAGGAGGAAAGCCATGTCGTTCGAGCCGATCTTCCTGACCGGCATCTGCCTGTCCTTTGTCGTCTTCGCGGTCGGCCTCGCCTGGGTTTCGGAAACCGCCAACCGCAAGCGCTAGAGCGCTTTCCGCTCACGCGGAATCACGGCACCGGGCCGCTCCCCCTCCCGGCCACTCACGGCAGTATCCTATTGTCTGGCCGGGAGGGGGAGCGGGCCGGTGCCGTCCGATCGAAAAACGCGCTAGGCGCGCCGCAAGCGTCACGGCTTTGCTTGGAGCCGCCCGGCCCCTTTGGCTCGGGCGGCCGCTCGGTGTTTTTTGCAGGGCTACCATCGCGATTTCGCCGCGGTGTGATGTCCCTCACTTGTCTCCCCAGACATCCGTTCTTGATGGTGATCTGAGCCCGACAAGCCTGTTCGAGGCTTACTCAGGGAGCAGTCCCTAACGCAATCCGGCGTGCCCGCGTCGGACCGCGCAAGCGGCCGGGGCGCGCCCTTACGGGTGCAAGTGATGGAAAGACGTCAGCTATTGAGATCCGCCGCCGGCATCGCGGTCGCCGGCTGTTCGCTCTGCCTGGCCTCGGCCGCCCGGGCCAGCCGCGGCCATTGGGGCTACGAGGGCGAGGCCGGGCCCGACCATTGGGCCGAGCTCGACGAGGGCAACGCCGCTTGCGGCCTCGGCCGGCAGCAGTCGCCGATCGACCTGGACGCGCCGGTGCGCGCCGTGGTGCGCGACGTCGAGATCCACTGGGGCGACAGCAAGCTCGCCGTGGTCAACAACGGCCACACGATCCAGGCCAACACCGACGCCGGCAGCTACTCGATGATCGCCGGCAAGCGCTTCGACCTGAAGCAGTTCCACTTCCATCACCCCAGCGAGCACCACATCGCCGGCAAGCCCTTCCCGATGGAGATCCACTTCGTCCACGCCGCCGCCGACGGCACGCTCGCCGTGCTCGGCGTCATGATGGCCGAGGGCGCGGCCAACGACACCATCGGCCAGGTCTGGGACGTCATGCCGAGCAGCAAGGGCGAGGCGAGCGGCCCGGACAGGATCGCGCCGGCGCATCTGCTGCCGGCCGGCCGGGCCTTCTACCGCTACGCCGGCTCGCTGACCACGCCGCCCTGCAGCGAGATCGTCACCTGGACGGTCTACGACGAGCCGATCGAGGCCTCGGGCGCGCAGATCGGCGCCTTCGCCGGCCTGTTCCCGAACAACGCCCGGCCGCTGCAGAAGCTGCACCGGCGTTTCCTGCTGGGGAACTTCTGAGCGCAGCCCGGCCGCCAGACCTACGAGCGGACCCGCGTCTTCTCCGGGTCGTAGAAGGGGAAGGGCACGACCTTGGCGGCCAGGCGCTTCTGGTGGCCGTCGAGCTTGCCGACCTCGACCTCGGTGCCGAGCGCGGCATGGGCGACGTCGATCCGGCAGAGCGCGATGTTCTTGTTGAGGATCGGCGAGCGGGTGGCGCTGGTCACCTCGCCGATCTGGGGCCGGCCGACGTGGACGCAGTCACCGTGGGCGGCCGGCTCGTTGCCCTCGATCTCGAGTCCGACCAGGACCTTCTGCGGATGGGCCTTGCGCCGGATCAGCGCCTCCTTGCCGATGAAGTCGTCCTCGGCCTTGGTCTTGAGCGCCACCGTGAAGCCGATGCCGGCCTCGAAGGGGTCGGTCTGCTCGCAGAACTCGTAGCCGTAGAAGATCAGCCCGGCTTCGATGCGCAGCATGTCCAGCGCCTCGAGGCCGAGCGGCAGGATGCCGCGCGGCTTGCCGGCCTCGAAGACCGCGTCCCAGAGCGCGACGGCGTCCTTCGGGTGGCACCAGAGCTCGTAGCCGAGCTCGCCGGTGTAGCCGGTGCGGGTGACCACCAGGGGCGGGCCGTTGTGGTCGCCGAGCCGGCCGACGCTGGCGCGGAACCAGCCGAGCTCCTCGACCGAGGCCTGGGCCGGCGGGGTCCAGACCACCTCCGAGAGGATCGCCCGGCTCTCCGGGCCCTGCACGGCGATGTTGTGGATCTGGTCGCTGGAGGACTTGACCAGCACCTCGAGGCCGAGCCGCTTCGCCTGCTCGCGCAGCCAGGCGCCGCCGTAGTCGTCGCCGCCGACCCAGCGGAAGTTGTCGGGGCCGAGCCGGATCAGGGTGCCGTCGTCGACCATGCCGCCGTGCGGGTAGCACAGGGCCGAGTAGGCGACCTGGCCGTGGCTCATGCGCCGGACGTTGCGGGTCAGGGTGGCGTGCATCAGGGCCTCGGCGTCCGGGCCGGTGACCTCGAACTTGCGCAGCGGCGAGAGGTCGGTGACCACCGCCTTCTCGCGGCAGGCCCAGTACTCCTCGATGGCGCCCTGGTTGTTGAAGGCGTTGGCCAGCCAGTAGCCGCGGTATTCGGCGAAGTTCCGGGTCAGGGCCGAGGTGCGCGGGTGGAATGCGGTCTCTTTGGTCAGCTTGGGTTCGGCGTCGGGAGTCATGCGCGTGGCGATCGCTTTCGAGAAGAGGGTCTTCTCCGGGTACACCCGGATGTGGATCGGCGTCGGGTTCCAGCCGTTGGCGGCGCTGGTGTCGTCGGGGCAGGCGGAGGAGACGCAGACCAGGTCCTTGTTGGCGCGCAGCAGCACGTAGTCGCCGGGCCGGGTCCAGGGCATGTCGTAGGTCACCTGGTTATGGGCGTCGACCCCGGTGTTGTAGAAGAAGTTGACCGCCGCCCAGCCCAGCCGCCCTTCGACGCCAAAGGGTTGCAGGGCCTTGTTGAAGTTGTCCGAGCAGTTCGGGTGCCCCGGGTAGCCCATGTCGTCGTAGTACTTGGCGGTGCAGGCCAGCAGGAAGGCGTCGTGCCGGCCGACCGTGTCGCGGACCAGCTCCAGGGTCGGCTCCAGGTCGCGGTCGTAGAACTTGGAGAACAGGCCGGGGCCGGGATAGGCGGCGCCCATCAGGGTCCGGGTGATGGTCGGGTCGATGTCGCGCTCGACGCCGGCCTGCAGCCGGGCGGCGCTGAAGGCCTGGAAGTCGGAGCACTCCCGGCCGGCGACGTCGATGATCTGGATGTACTCGCCGGCCTTGACCTCGTAAGCCCAGGCGTTGGACGGCGGGATCGTGTGGTCGATGCGCGGATCGGCCAGCGGCTCTGGCAGGGGCGGCAGCCGCTCCTCCGGCGCCGCGGCGCGCTCGACGACGACGATCAGCTCGCTCGGCGGGTCCTGCCGGTCGACGGCCATGGCCTCGCCCGGCGCGGCGACCACCAGCAGCAGGTCGGCCGCGGCTTCGAAGGTCGCACTGTCGCCGGGTCGGGACTCCGGACCGAAGAGGCCGGCGGCCTGCAGCGCGGCGAAGGCGACGCCGCGCCGCTCGAGCGCCGCGGCCAGCCGGTGGGCGGACTCGTCGCCGGCGGCGAGCACGGCCTGCAAGCCGAGGGCCGGCCGCGCCGCCCGCAGGCCGAGGCCGCTCAGCGCCTCGCGGCCGTCGGTGTCGAAGGCCAGGACCTCGGCCGGCTGGGCGCCCTCGACGTCGGTCACCGTGACCCTGTCACCGGCGCGCAGCAGAATCGCCGAGGCGCCGGCCCCGGACACCCGGTGGCGCTCGCGGCCCGGCTCGAAGGGCCAGAGCGCCGGCTCCAAGGCGTGGGTCGCCCGGACCCTGATGTCGCCGATGTCCATTACCTCGGCCATGAACTGACCCCCCGTTCCTGGCCCCCACTAGCGGGTCGTGCGACCGGCCGTGCCGTGCCCTCGGGCGGCTCGATCCCGGCGGTCGAATTGGTTGAACCAAAGTAATGCATTCCTGATCCGATTAGCAAGAACCGGTGAAGAAGGCAGGATATATCTGCAAGAAACGGTTTTAGAACAGGAAATTGTGATCATAATTTAAGATCCAATATCGCTTGTGACTGCTGACATTGGCTCAGTATTGGTCAGCATGAATGCGCGTCACTCGACCACGAAGGTCGGAAAGAAGCTGGCCGGCGCCAGGGACTGGCGCGAGCCGATGGCCGGCAGGGTCTCGGAATCGACCAGCTTGATCAGCGGCCCGGCGTGCCGGTGCTCCAGGCGGCCCTCCAGCACGCGCACCGCCATCTCGATGCCGAGCCGGCCCTGCAGCGCCGGGAAGTCGGTCGGCGCGGCGAGGATCTTGTCGCGCTTGATGCCGCGGTAGACGGCGTGGGTGTAGTAGTCCGCCAGCACCTTGATGCGCTCTTCCAGGCCGCGGGCGCGCAGCACGCTGACGGCGGCGCCGGCGGTCACCGCGCTGCCGACGATGTAGTCGACGTCGGGCTCCGCCTCGAGGGCCTCCTCGACCAGCAGGAGCTGGATCTCGCGGCCGGTGTCGCCCCACTTGGTGACCACGATCTCGGCGGCGCTGCCGGCCAGGGCGCCGCGAAAGCCCTCCTCGACGAAGTAGGCCCACTGCGATTCCCGCGGGCCCGGGAACCAGGCGACGGTGACCGGCGGGCTGCCGCCGGGGTGCTTCTCCGCCAGGTACGCGCCGATCCGCGCGCCCATGGTGACCCAGGAGACGGCGGCCTTGGCACTGATCCCGGGGTCGGCGATGTCGTTGACCACGGCGATCACCGGGATCCGCCGCGAGATCTCGACCACCGCCTCGGTCAGGCCCTCGAAGCTGACGGCGCCGAGCGCCAGCAGGTCGGCCCTCTGGGCGCAGTCGCGGATCTGGGCGATCTGCCGCTCCAGGTTCGGATAGCCGCCGGCCTCGACGACCCGCAGGGCGACGCCGAGCCGCTTGGCCTCCTCGACCATGCCGAAGTTGACGCTCAGCCAGTAGGAGTCCTTGAGATGAGGGTAGGCGGCGCAGATCCGCCACTTGCGCGAGGCCCCCTCGATCGGCCTGTAGCGTACGGTCCGCGAGGGGCTGCGGAAGTCGAAGGGCGGGTTCCAGACCTCCAGCTCCCAGGTCGCCGCGGCCTCTTCCGCCGCCCGCGACAGCGGGGCCGGGGCGAAGGTGACGAGGCCGAGCAGGGCCGCCGCTAGTCCGATCGATCGGCGCATGGCCCATTCTGAGCCGGTTTGCCGGCCTGATCCAAGTCGTGTCTAATCCCTTGATGCGCGTGCATTTCGGCATTGCGAACCGGCTTTTCCTCGCCTTCGCGGGGGTCGCGGCCCTGTCGCTGCTGGCCGGCGGCATCGGCTGGATGGTGCTGCGCAACGTCGAGCAGGCCCAGACCACCATCGTCGAGCAGGCCATGCCGGCGGCGGTGGCGGCCCAGGAGATCGCCGAGGCGGCGGCGCAGATCGTCGCCCGCGGCCCGCTGCTGACCAACGCCCCGGATCAGGAGACCAGGGCCGCCGAGGCGGCCGTGCTGTCCGCCGCGGTCGGCGACCTGCAGGCCCGGCTCGACGGCATCGCGGCATCGGGCCTGCCGAGCGAGGCGCTCGGCGACCTGCGCGGCGTCGCCGGCGCGCTGGCCGGCAACCTGGAGCGCCAGGAGTCCCTGGTCGCCGAGCGGCTGGTCCTGGAGGAGAAGATCCGCGCCCAGATCGCCGACGGCCTCGGCACCGTCGCCGAGCTTTCCGCCCTCTCGGACACCATGACCTCCAACGCCGCCTCCGGCGCCACGGTCCTGATCTCGAACCTCTACGAGCTGGCCGAGGACCCGGCGCGCGTCGAGGAGACCTTCGAGGCCCTGGACCGCCTGGTCGAGGCCGATCTCTTCTTCATGGAGCGCATGTTCGAGATGCGCATGCGGGTGGCCGAGCTCGGCCTGCTGCTGAACCAGCTCGGCCGCGCCGCCAGCGACGCGGAGATCGCCGAGATCGACGGCCGCTTCGCGCGGAACATGCGCATCCTGCAGCGCCGCGTCGCCGGCATCGACGACCCGATCCGCCGCAGCCAGGCCGGCAAGCTGATCGGCGCCCTGCAGCTGCTGACCGCCAGGGGCGCCGACGTCTTCGACCGGCGCGCCCGGGTGCTGGCCCTGGCCGGCGCGCTGAGCGACCTGGCGGGCGACAACCGGGCGCTCTCGGCGACGATGCGCGCCCAGGTCGAGGGCCTGGTCGAGAGCTCCCAGGACCTGGCGAGCCGCGCCTCGGCGGGCGCGGGGCGGGCGGTCGAGACCGGCCTCTTGACCCTGCTGCTGCAGACCCTGGCCTTCGTCGGCATCGCCGGGCTGATCGCCTGGGTCTACGTCCGCGGCAACGTCATCCGCCGGCTGAGCGCGCTGCACCAGGTCATGCGCCGCCTGGCCGCCGGCGACCTGGAGGTCGCGGTGCCGGGCGGCGGCCGCGACGAGCTGACCGAGATGTCCGGCACCCTGCAGGTCTTCAAGGACCAGGCGCTGGCCAAGCGCGAGCTGGAGAGGGTCCGCGACCGCAACGAGGCCGAGCTGCGCCGCCACCGCGACGAGCTGGAGGAGCTGGTCGGCGAGCGCACCGCCCAGCTCACCGAGACCAACGCCCGGCTGGTCGAGGAGGTGCGCAAGCACGACGAGGCGCGCAGCCGCGCCGAGAAGGCGAGCCGCGCCAAGACCGAGTTCCTCGCCGCCATGAGCCACGAGATCCGCACGCCGATGAACGGCATGCTCGGCATGCTGCGGCTGCTCGGCGACAGCTCGCTGACCCGCCAGCAGCGCGAGCGCCTCAAGGTCGTGCGCGCCTCGGGCCGGATCCTGATGGGCATCCTCAACGACATCCTCGACTACTCGAAGGTCGAGTCCGGCGAGGTCCAGGTCGAGCAGGAGGACTTCGACCTCAAGCAGCTCATCGAGGACATCGCCGCGCTGATGCAGGGCCGGGCGCGCGAGAGCGGCCTCAGCCTCGCCGTCGGCCTGGCCGACGAGCTGCCGGCGGTGGTGCGCGGCGACCAGCGCAAGCTGAGCCAGGTGCTGCTCAACCTGCTCGGCAACGCCATCAAGTTCACCGGCCACGGCTCGGTGACGCTGACCGTGGCCCGCAACGACGACGACCCGGCGCTGGTCCGCTTCGAGGTGCGCGATACCGGGCCGGGACTGCCGGAGGAGGAGCGGGCCCAGCTCTTCCAGCCCTTCTACCAGGCGCCCTCGACGCGGGCCGGGCGGCATGGCGGCACCGGCCTCGGCCTGGCGATCTGCCGGCGCCTGGTGGTCGCCATGGGCGGCGAGATCGGCGTCGAGACCGAGGCCGGCAAGGGCAGCCGCTTCTGGTTCGCCCTGCCGCTCCACGAGGGCGTCATGCCGGCGCCCGACCCCGATGCCTGGAGCCTGCCGGCCGCGGCGCCCGACCAGCGGCCCTTGAGCGTGCTGGTGATCGAGGACAACGCGGTCAACGCCATGGTCGTCGAGGGCTTCCTGGAGCGCATGGGCCACCGGGTCGGCCTGGCCGAGACCGCCGAAGCGGGCCTGGCCCGGCTCGAGGCCGAGGCCTTCGACCTGGTGCTGATGGACATCAGCCTGCCCGGCATCGACGGCCTGGAGGCGACCCGGCGGATCCGCGTCCATCCGGACGGCGCGATCAGCGACCTGCCGGTGATCGCCATGTCGGCCCACGTCTTCGACAGCGAGATCGCCGAGCACCTGGAGTCCGGCATGGAGGCCTTCATCGGCAAGCCGCTGTCGCCCGAGCGCCTGGCCAAGGTCATCGCCGACGTCATGAGCGGCGCCGCGGCCGACACGCCGCCACCGGCGGCGGGCGCGCGCGACATCGACAGCGCGCCGCTGATCGACCCGGAGGTGCTGTCGCGCGACCACGACGCGCTCGGGCCGGCGCGCACGGCGCGCATCGTCGAGGCCTTTCGCGAGACCGCGCCGCTGCATCTGGCGAAGATCCGGCAGAGCCATCAGGCCGGCGCCGCGCCGGCGGTCTCCGCCGCCGCCCATGCGCTCAAGGGGGCGGCGGCCGGCATCGGCCTGTTCCGGCTCGCCGCCGTCTGCGAGCAGCTCGAGACGGAGCCGGACGGCGCCGCCTCGGCCGCCTCGATCGACGCCCTGCCGGGCCTGGTCTCGGAGTCCCTGGCGCTGCTGGAGCGATGCTGGCGCGAGCTGGAGGGCGCCGGGCTGGCGCTTCAGGCCTCCACGGGCGAGGCGAAGATGTAGCCCTCGCCGTGGGCCGTGACGATGATGTCGGGCTCGCTCGGGTCCGCCTCGATCTTCTGCCGCAGCCGGCGCACCAGGACGTCGATCGTCCGGTCGCCCGGGTCCCAGGCCCGGTGCGTGACCAGGGCCAGCAGGCGGTCGCGCGACATGACCTCGCCGGGATGCTCGACCAGCGCGCGCAGCAGCTCGAACTCGGCGCGGGTTAGCGAAAGCGAGCGGCCGTCGGCGGCCGTCAGCTTGCGGGCGGTCAGGTTGAAGCTCCAGCCGGCGAAGCGGCGGATCGGCGAGTCCGCCATGCCGCCCGCGCCGCTGCGCCGCAGCAGCGCCTTGACCCGCGCCAGCAGCTCACGCGAGTTGAAGGGCTTGGTGACGTAGTCGTCGGCGCCGATCTCGAGGCCGAGGATGCGGTCGACCTGGTCGGTGCGGCCGGTCACCAGGATCACCCCGACGTTGCTGCGCACGCGGATGCGCCGGGTCAGGTCGAGGCCGTCCTCGCCCGGCAGGTTGATGTCGAGCAGGATCAGGTCGGCCGGGTCGCGCTCCAGCACCCGCCACAGGCCCTCGCCGTCGGCGGCCTCGCTGACCCGGTGGCCGGCGGCCTCGAGGTAGCCCGAGAGCTTGGCGCGGGTCACCTCGTCGTCTTCCACCACCAGGATGTGGCGGGCTTCCTGCATCGCCCTTCTCCGAGCCCAAGTGTGGGCCAATTTAACAAGCTGTAACAATTTCTCACAAGGCGTTCATGCCCGGTGGGAGCCCGGTTCACATCCGCTCCCTAGGCTCGACGGACGGCGAGATCCGCCCGCGGCTCTCGCCGAGCGAATGGGATGGGCATGACGGCAAGCCGCCGAGACCGCCGCAGAGCGGCACGACATCGCGGCCCCGTGCAACCTCTGGGAAGGAGCACCAAATGAAGCCAATCAAGTATTTGGCCGCCGGCGGCGCCAGCGCGGCGCTGTTCGGCCTGGCCCTGGCGGCCGGCGGCGCGCAGGCGGCGGACCCGATCAAGATCCCGCTGCACAACTGGAACAGCCAGCTGGTCGGCGCCGAGATCGTCGGCCGCATCCTCGAGGAAGGCGGCCACGAGGTGGAGTACGTGCCGGCCGACAGCGGCGCGGTCTACGAGGCCATGTGCGAGGGCGACATCGACCTCGTCCACGAGGTCTGGCAGGGCGCCTTCGGCGTCGCCTTCGAGAAGCAGGTCTCCAAGGGCTGCGTGGTCGACGCCGCGACCCACGACGCCAAGACCCGCGAGGAATGGTGGTATCCGGCCTACGTCGAGGAGATGTGCCCGGGCCTGCCGGACTGGCAGGCGCTGAACGCCTGTGCCGCGAAGTTCTCGACGGCCGAGACCAAGCCGAAGGGCCGCTTCCTCGGCGGTCCGGCGGAGTGGCTCAAGAAGGACGACGAGCGGGTCGCCGGCCTGGAGATGAACTTCCAGGTCGTCAACGCCGGCTCGGCCGACGCGCTCTGGGCCGAGCTCGCCATTGCCAGCGAGAAGCAGCAGCCGATCGTGCTGTTCAACTGGACGCCGAACTTCATCGAGGCGGTCTACGACGGCAAGTTCGTCGAGTTCCCCGAGTACTTCGAGGGCTGCCGGGAGGATGCCTCCAAGGGCATCAACCCGAACACCACGCACGACTGCGGCAACCCGAAGGACGGCTACCTGAAGATCGGCGTCTGGGAGGGCTTCCCCGAGAAGAACCCCGAGGCCTACGCGATCATCCAGAAGATCAACTTCAACAACCTGGATATCGCCGTCATGGCCAAGCTGGTCGACGTCGACAAGATGGAAGTCGAGGACGCGGCCGCCAAGTGGATGGACGACAACGAGTCCAAGTGGCGGGCTTGGGTCGAAGGCTCCTCGAGCTGATCGGCCGCGCGACGCCGCCGCCCGGTCCTGCTGCGGGCGGCGGCGCGCTTCTTTCGTGCAACGCTCCGGCTCGAGGAGGTCGAGGTGCCTGAGCCGACGATTTCCTGCCGCAACGTCTGGAAGCTCTTCGGCGACGAGCCCGAGGCCTTCCTGAGCCGACACGGCGGCGATCCCGACAACCGAGCCATCGACGACGGCGGCTACATCGCCGCCGTGCGCGCGGCGACGCTCGACGTCCAGGCCGGCGAGATCCTCGTCGTCATGGGCCTCAGCGGCTCCGGCAAGTCGACGCTGGTGCGCTGCCTGTCGCGGCTGATCGAGCCGACCGGCGGCGAGATCTTCTTCGAGGGGCTGGACCTGCTGAAGGCCACGCCCAAGGAGCTGATCGAGCTGCGCCGCCACAAGATGGGCATGGTGTTCCAGAACTTCGCGCTGCTGCCGCACCGAACGGTGATGCAGAACGTCGCCTTTCCCCTCGAGGTGCAGGGCATCGACCGGCAGAGCCGCGAGGCCAAGGCGCAGGAGATGATCGAGCTGGTCGGCCTCAACGGCCGCGAGTCCTACTACCCGCGCGAGCTCTCCGGCGGCCAGCAGCAGCGCGTCGGCATCGCCCGCTCGCTCGCCGTCGGCCCGGACGTCTGGTTCCTCGACGAGCCCTTCTCGGCGCTCGACCCGCTGATCCGGCGCGAGATGCAGAACGAGTTCCTGCGCCTGCAGAACATGCTGCACAAGACCATCGTCTTCATCACCCACGACTTCGACGAGGCGATCCGCCTGGCCGACCGCATCGCCATCATGAAGGACGGCGTGATCGTCCAGATCGGCACCGCCGAGGAGCTGGTGGTCAACCCGGCCACGGACTACGTGCGCGACTTCACCCGCGACGTGGCCAAGGGCAAGCTGCTGACCGTGGCGCGTGTTATGGCGGCACCCCTGAATGAGGCGAACGGCGGCCTGACGATCAAGGCGAGCGAGTCCGTCGCCGACGTGGCCGCCCGGGTGATCGGCCACGAGGGGCCGGTGGCGGTGGTCGACGAGGCGGGCAGGGCGGTCGGCTCGCTGTCGCGCGACCAGGTGGTGGACGTGCTGTTCGCGCGCGAGGCCTAGGCCCGTGACCGCGCGACCGCTGCCGGCGCTGGAGGAGCACAGGCCCGAGACCGGCCTCGAGCGCTACCGCTGGCCGCTGCTGTTCCTCGGGCTGATCGCCGTCTACCTGCTGTTCCGCCACGCCTGGCCGGCCTGGGCGACGATACCGCCGGAGGCCTGGACCGAGAGGCTGCCGCTGCCCTACTTCGTGTTCGGCGAGGGCTTCCTGCCCAGCCTGACCTTCCCCGGCAGCAACATCGCCGACTGGTTCAACGCCATCGTCACCTTCCTGCGCGAGCACGAGATCTTCGGGCTCTTCGTGTTCAAGGACTTCACCCGCTGGCTCGGCGGCCTGACGGTCTATCCGCTGGACTTCGCCGAGGCCCTGGTGATCTCCGGCTTCCCCCACCGCAGCATCAAGATCCCCTTCGAGATCCCGGCGGTCCCCTGGGTGGCCGCGGTCGGCCTGGCGGCGATCCTCGGCTACTACGCCGCGGGCTGGCGCATCGCGCTGCTGGCCGGCGGCAGCCTGGCCTACTTCGCGCTGTTCAATCTCTGGAAACCGGCGATGACCACCCTGTCGCTGGTCCTGGTGGCGGCGCCGATCGCCGCCGGCATCGGCCTCGGCCTCGGCATTCTCGCCCTCAAGTACCGCTGGCTGGAGAAGGCGCTCTGGCCGATCCTCAACCTGATGCAGGCGCTGCCGCACTTCGGCTACCTGATCCCGGTCGTGGTCTTCGTCGGCCTGGCCCATCGCTCCGGGGCGATCGCCACGATCCTCTTCGCCGTGCCCGTCATGGCCAAGGTCACCATGGTCGCGCTGCGCAGCGTGCCCCAGGAGGTCATGGAGGCCGGCGTCATGGCCGGCTGCACGCCGCGCCAGATGCTCTGGAGCGTGCGCATCCCGGCGGCCCGGCACACGCTCATGGTCGGCATCAACCAGGTGATCATGCTCTGCCTGGCGATGCAGGTGATCTCCTCCTTCATCGGCGCCCGCGGCCTCGGCATCGACCTGCTGTTCCGGCTGCAGAACCTGCAGCTCGGCCGCGCCCTGGAAATCGGTATCGCCATCGTGCTGATGGCCATCACCCTGGACCGCCTGAGCCAGGCCTTGGCGGAGAAGGAGCCGGAGCACCGCCCCGAAGGCCCCTTCTGGGTCGTGCATCCCTACCTGACCGCGGCCGGCGTCGTCTTCCTCGTCGGCGGCCTGCTGGCGGCCTTCCTGCCCGAGGCGGCGAGGCTGCCGCGGGCCATGACCATCTCGGTCGGCCGCTCCATCGACCCGGTAATCAAGGACGTCGTGGCCGCGCTCTACGACCCGCTCAGCTTCATCCGGGACACGCTGCCGGCCTACGTCCTGGTGCCGCTGCGCGATTTCTTCAAGGCGATCCCCTGGACCGTCTTCATGGCGCTGCTGGCGCTCGCCGGCTGGCGCCTCGGCGGCTGGCGCATGGCCGCCGTGGTCACGCTCTACGTCGTCTTCATCGTGCTCTCGAGCTGGTGGACCGAGTTCATGGTCACCACCTTCCTGGTCTTCTCGGCCGTGGTGATCTGCGTGCTCTTCGGCTTTCCGCTGGCGGTCTGGGCCTCGCGCCGCGACAGCACGACGCGCGCCATCGCCTTCCTCTGCGACACCTTCCAGACCTTCCCCTCCTTCATCTACCTGATCCCCTGCGTGATGCTGTTCCAGGTCGGCACGGTCTCGCAGCTCCTGGCGATCGTGCTCTACTCGGCGATCCCGGTGGTGCGCTACACGGTCCTCGGCCTGCGCGGCGTGCCGCAGCACATCATCGAGGGCGCCATCACCTCGGGCTGCACGCCCGCCCAGATTCTCTGGAAGGTGCGCATGCCGATCGCCGTGCCCGAGATCATGCTGGGCCTCAACCAGACCATCATGTTCGGGCTCTTCATGGTGATGATCGCGGGCTTCATCGGCGGCAACAACGACCTGGCCCGCGAGATCTTCAAGGCCAAGGCGCAGAACGACGCCGGCCTCGCCTTGCTGCTGGCGCTCAACGTCGCCTTCCTGGGGCTGGCCACCGACCGCCTGATCCAGGCCTGGGCGGCCGAGCGCAAGAAACAGCTCGGGCTCGACTGATACCAGTCTGCGATGAGTGAACTCATCGCAGACTGTAAGGCGTTCAGACGCCACGCGGGCTTTCCTCGCTTCGCTGCGGGCGCGCGGTCGCGCTTGCCAAGCTGCGATGAGCTGCGCTCATCACAGCTTGGTACTACGCCTCCAGGGCGAGGATCGAGGCGCCGAGCGCGCTCTCCAGGCTCGGCCAGTCGGGCAGGGAGCGGACCCCTTCGACCGCCGGCGCGCCGGCCAGGCCGAAGACCGGGCGGCCGAACTGCAGCCCGAAGGCGATCTCCGAGAGCGTGCCGTAGCCGCCGCCGATGGCGATCAGGCAGTAGCCGGCGCGCGCGATGACCGCGTTGCGCGCCACGCCGAGGCCCGTCGCGATCGGCACGGCGACGTAGGGATTGGCGGCGGCCCAGTCGTCGTCCGGCAGCAGCCCGATGGACAGGCCGCCGCCGCGCTCGGCGCCGCGACAGGCCGCGGCCATGACGCCGCCCTTGCCGCCGCAGATCAGCGTCAGGCCGAGCCCGGCCAGGCCGTAGCCGACCTCCTCGGCCAGGACCCGCTGCGCCTCGCTCGCCTCGCGGCCGCCGATGACGCCGACCGGCACGCGCAAGGGCTCGCCGCTCTGCTGCTGCAGCCAGCGCAGCGCCGCGGCCGGCGAGACCGCCTGGCCGCGCTCGACGCCCTCGAGCGGCAGCCAGCGGCGCTCCGCCGGGACGAAGACGCGGCCGTGCTCGTCGACCAGCCGTTGCCCGTGTATGTCGAGGTGCAGCATCGGGCCAGTCTGGTTCGGCCAGCCGAGTCGGCAAAGGGAGTCGGCAAAGAGAGACCCGCCTCCCTCGGGGGAGGCGGGTCGGCCGGGATCCTGACCGCGCGACGCGCGCGGCGGCGGGTGACTTCGTCTACTGCTGGATCTGCCAGCTCCCGTCGGGCTGGCGGCAGGCCGTGCCGGTGCCGACCTCGGTCTGGCCGTTGACCGTCACCGTCTGCTCGAAGTTCCGGCAGTAGGTGCCGCTGGCGGTCTGGTAGGTCTGGGTCGGCGTCACCGTGCCGCTGTTGCCGCTGTCCGGGTTGTTCCAGGCGATGGCGGTGCCGCTCGGCTGGGTCTCCAGGGTGCGCTGGGTGGTGTGCTGGACCTGCTGCTGGTCCCGGCAGGTCAGCGCCTTGCCGATCTGGTTGCCCAGCAGGCCGCCGACCAGGACGCCGGCGCCGGTCGCCGCGAGCTGGCCGGTGCCGCTGCCGATCTGCGAGCCGAGGAAGCCGCCGAGGGCCGCGCCGCCGAGGGTGCCCAGGAGGGCGCCGCCGCTGGTGTTGCTGCAGCTCGCGTGGGCCGCGTTGGGCGCCGCGCTCATGCCGATGGCCACGAGGGCCGCCCCGAGCAGCACCGTAAGTCGTTTGGTCATGACTGTCTCCTCGCGTACCGGGTTTCACGGGTTCGTTGGGACGCCTGCCTCCGCCCGGCGGGACGCCCAGTCAGGCCATCGGGCCGACCCCTGAGGGGGCCACGATGGGAGCGCCGATTCGGCCGCATGCGCAAGGCCAGGATCGACGGCACCAGGACCACGATGGCTAGAGCCAGAAAAACCGAAGCATAGATGAGATCGCCGGGCATTTCGACAGCTCTCGCTGCTTTGTTCAGCTTCTACGTAGGCTTTTCCGGGCTTTTTGACAGTGATGATCATCACAAAGGCATCAGCTTTCCGTGAGACGCAAAAAGGCCGGCGACCGGGCCCTCGAGCCCGGTGCCGGCCGTCTGAAGAGCGCAAACTCAGGCCTGGACGATCGAGCGCAGCTTGGCCAGCAGGCCCTCGACGCCGACGCCGCCTTGCCGGATCACGGCATCGAACTCGGCGCGGTGGGTCTGCAGCATGCTGACCCCTTCGATCACGACGTCGATGACCCGCCAGTCGCCGGCGGCGACCTTGCGCAGGCGCCAGTCGACCTTGATGCCGGTGCCGCCGGGGCGCCGGATCTGGCTGGCGATCGAGACCAGCTCCTGGCTCTTCGCGGTGCGCGTCGCGCCGAGCTCGAGGACCTCGCCGGAATAGCCGGAGAGCCGCTTGATCGTGGCGTCCGTGACGTAGGACTGGAAGAGGTCGCTGAACTCCGCCCGCTGCTGGTCGGAGGCGGCCTTCCAGTGCCGGCCGAGCGCCAGGCGGCCGATGGTATCGATCTCGAAACCGTTGTTGATCAAGGCTTTGAGGGCGTGCTGGCGCTCGCGCTCGCTCATCGCCGCGTTGCTCAGGGTGGCGACGGCCTGCTCGCTGAAGCCCTGCAGGAAGGCCCGCGCTTCGCTCGCCGGATCGTCGGCGAGGGCGCGGCCCGGCAGGACCGCGAAGCCCAGCAGCAGCGCGAAGGCAAAGGGCAGGGCAAAGGCGCGAGAGGGGAACCGGGCAAGGGCTAGGATGGCGGTCATGACGGGCTCCTTGTCGTGGTTCGGGATCGTTGTTCAGGGTCCTTTTTCGGGGCCGAGGGGGCTCCCGACCGCCCTCGACGACACCCTGAAGCTAGCAAGGAGCCTTTGAATAAGCGCTAAGAGGATACGTTAAGAATTGTACAACTTAAGTGGTATAGAAAGTCGTAAGGCCGCGGCCACAGCGGGTTTCAGCGTTTACGGCCGGCTCATCGCGGTCAGAACGTTATTGCATAGGGTCTAGAATGCCCGTCGGAAATCGATGACTCCCTCCCCAGAAGATCTCCGCCGCCACAGGCGCATCCCCGTCGACGGCCGGCGGGCCCGCCTGCTGATCGACGGCGCCTGGCAGAACGGCCGGCTCATCGACATCTCCGGCGGCGGCGCCGCCCTGGCCATCGACGGCCGCGCGTCGGTCGGCGACCGGGTGGTGCTGTCGGACACGGAGCTGGGCCTGATCTCCGGCAGCATCGTGCGGCGGCGCGAGGACGGGCCCTCGATGATCTTCGACATGGACGACAAGCGCCGCGGCGCGTTGGTCGACACCCTGACCCTCTGGCACAACGAGGCGCTCTTCGCCTGAAGCTCAGATCGACCCGGCAAAGGCGCGTTGCGGGAACCACTTGTTAACGTTGTCGCTGCCACGATCACGGCCTCGATAGGCAGTGCGGGGGACCGGAACCATGCCCTTCAAGCTCGACGCCGACGGCCTCAAGAGCTTCATCTCCTCGAACCAGCTTCTGGCGCGGCGCGCCGAAGGCGAAGGCAACGACTGGCTGGCCAGGGAGCTGGAGGACATCGCCCGCGAAGCGGCCGAACAGCTCGCGGCCTTCACCGGTCAGAAGCTGGCGGACGGTAGCTGACGCCGCAGGCGCTGCTCTAAGAGTGGATCGGGCGGGCGCTCAAACCGCGGTCGAGCGCAGGTCCCATTCGTCGACCTGCATGTAGCGGGGCGCCAGGAAGCGGTAGCTGTGGCGCAGCACGTTGGCGTTCTCCTCCGACTGCACCAGGCGCACCGGCCCCCACATCTCGAACATCTCTTCCCATTCGACCAGCCGCTGGTGCAGGTCGTCGCGCATCTCGCGAATGAACTTGGTCTGCGCTTCCATGTTCCTGAGGACAGCGACGACCTCGCCGGTCTGGGCGTCGATCATCTCGAAGTCGTCCTCGACGCCGGCGCGGGCGAGGGCGGTCAGGCGGGCCACCGGATCGACGATGTCGAGGATGCTCATCTCGTCGCCGTAGATGCGCCTCAGGCGCTGCACCTTGGCTTCGATCAGCCGGATGCGGTCGAGATAGTCCCTCAGGGACTCGACCCCGGCCAGGTCGTCGACCAGGGCCTCGATCCGGTCGAGCAGCTCCTCCTTGCCGTTGTCGCCGAGGTTGAGCTGCTTGACGGCTTCGTCCAGAGCCTCGTTGATCTTGTTCCGGACCACCGGGTCCTCGGCGATCTGCTGGAGCTGCTCGGGGTCGTTGATGACCCGGTCCTCGCCGGTGATCCAGCCGACGAGCTGGACGTTGAGCCGCTGCATCGCGATCTTGCGGTGTGTGTCGGTGATCTCCCAGGAGGCTTCGCCGGTGATCATCTCCTTCGGCACCGGATCGCCCGGCCGGATGACCCGCTGGTAGTGCAGCGCCTCCTCGATCAGCTCGAGCATGCGGGCATCGCGGGAGTCCTCGTCGATCGCGAACTCGCGCAGGATGCCCGGGAAGGGCAGGGCGAACTCGTGGTCGTCGATCTTCAGGACGAAGAGCGGCTCCTTGTTGCCGTCCGCCGAGCGCCGGAACTCGGCCTCGTCGGAGCTGCGAAAGAGCTTGTGCTCGAACTCGAAGCGCTCCGGCGTCTCCTCGAAAGACGACGACGGCCCCCGCTGTTCAGCGGTGGCCTGCTCTGGACTGGCCGCGGGCATAATTGTGAAAGCCTTCCAACCGTTGCCGCTGGATGGCCGGGACACGGGCGCATGTCTCGCGGTGTCACAAAGGCTAACGGCGGCGGATTAATCGCAAGTAAACCCCAAGCGGGCTTTGCACTGGCGGACTAGGCCGTTCGTGCAGCCTGCCGACCGCGGCCACCGCCTTCGGGGCCGCAGCCGCAACAAGGGGTTCCAGGCCTCAGCTACGCCCGACGATGAAGTCCCGCAGGACGCTGGTCTCCGTCTCCAGCTCGTCGAGGCGGTTCTTCACGACGTCACCGATCGAGATGATGCCGCAGAGCTTGCCGTCCTCCTCGACGGGCAGGTGACGGATCCGGCTCATGGTCATCTGCGCCATGACGTCGCGGATGTTGTCGCTCCGCGAGCAGGTCTTGACCGGCTTGGTCATCAGGTCGGAGACACTCATCGACAGCATCGACTCGCCGGTCGTCGCCAGGCCCTGAACGATGTCGCGCTCCGAGAGTATCCCTTCGATCCGCTCGCCGTCCTGGCTGACCACCAAGGCGCCGACACCTTCTTCCTTCAATCGGGCGATGGCGTCGGCCGTCGTCGCGCTCGGTCGGATCGTCGAGACACCGGTGCCCTTGCTGGCCAGCAACGCATTGACGTCCATAGTCCACCCTCCGCGCCTGGGCTGACGCGATGCCAGCCCTCCGCCCGTCAAGGCTAGTAACGAATAGGGTGGGAAGACAACCCCGACGCTAGATCGCCGGCCAAGGCGCAGCCATTCGGCGTCGCAGCGCCGCCGCGCCGCCTTCAGACGTCAATAGTTGCCGGCGGCGGCGGCGAAATCGCCGGCGCGACGCTCGGCCTCGGCGGTCTCGGCGTCGGACAGCTCCTGGCGCAGGCTCGCGCTCAGCTTCATGGCGCCCTCGTGCCGCTGCTCGGCGGCCAGGATCGCCCATTTCAGCGCTTCGATCTTGTCCTGGCCGACGCCGGCGCCCTCGGCGTAGCGGCTGGCCATCTTCTCCTGGGCCTTGGCGTAGCCCTGCTCGGCCGCGCGCCGGAACCACCGGACGGACTCCTCGAGGCGCTGCTCGGTGCCCATGCCGTCCCGGTACATCTTGCCCAGGTTGTACTGCGCCTGGCGCAGGCCGGCGCGGCCGGCCGCATGCAGCAGGTCGAAGGCGCGGGCCGGGTCGCGCGGCACGCCGATGCCGTCCAGGTACATCTTGCCCAAGGTGTACTGCGAGCGCGAGAAGCCCTTGCCGGCCGCCCGCTCGAGCCAGTAGAGCGCCTCCTCGTAGTTCTGGTCGGTCCCGAAGCTGCCGATGTGGATCAGGCCGAGGTTGTGCTGCGCCCTGGCGTAGCCCTGCTTGGCGGACTTGGTCCACCACTTGATGGCCTCCTGGCGGTCGACGGCGACCCCGCGGCCCTCGTCGTACATCACGCCAAGGTTGTACTGGGCGAGCAGGTTGCCGGCCTCGGCGAGCGGCTTCCAGATCTGCTTGGCGGCCTGGAAGTCGCCGGCCTGGTAGGCCTGCCAGCCGGAGTCGAAGTCGTCGCCGAGCGCCGCCCTGGGCAGGCCCGTCAGGCCGGCCAGGCCCAGCCCGAGGCTCAGGGCGAGGGCCGCCAGCGGCAGGGTAGTGGACAGTCGCCGGGAATGTTCCGTCATGGTCTTGGCACTCTTCACTCGATCGTAACGCGGGCCGGCCTCAGCCGGATGCGGCGGCCATGCGCTGGGTCTGGGCCCGCAGCACCTGGACCAGGCCGTCGATGCCGCTGCGCCTGGCGACCGCGGCGAACTCCTGGCGCTGGGTCACCGCCATGCTGACGCCTTCGACCACCACGTCGATGATCCGCGCCTGGCCGTCGGTCTCGCGCACCCGCCAGGCGGCCTGGATCGGCGGCCCGCTGGGCCGCTCGATCTTCGTGTTCACCAGGACGTCCTTCTTCTCGCCGGCATGCTTGCTGCCGGTGATCTCGAAGGACTGGCCGGTGAAGCCGCCCAGACGCCGGGCGTAGGTCGTTATCACGAAGTCGCTGAAGGCCCGCAGATAGTCGTCGCGCTGCTCGTCTGAGGCCTGGCGCCAGTATTTGCCGAGCACGAAGCGGGCGATCAGGTTGAGGTCGAAGCCCTCGCGCAGGATTGCGGCGAAGGCCTTCTCGCGCTCCTCGAGCGTCATGCCCGGCCGCTGCAGGGTCGCGAAGGCCTTCTCTCCGAGGTTCTGGATCATCGCCGTGGCCTTGGCCTGATCCGTGGCCCCGGCGCCTTGCGGCGGCAGCAAGCAGCAGGCTGCGAGCAGCGCCGCGACGAACATCTGGCGCAGTTTCATACCCGGAATGTCTTCCCTCTGCCCTCGTCAAGTCCGCGGCGCCGGCCCCGCTCGACAGCCGGGCGCTAGACTAGCGCCTCGCGATCAGACCGCCAAGCTGCCCAGGCCCGCCCTGTGGCGGGAGCGCCGGGCCGGCGGGTAAAGGTTGCGCGATACCGAAGCTCGACCGCGCGTCCGCAGCGAAGCGAGGACAAGCCCGCGTGGCGCCTGAACGCCATAGAGCCGGCGATGAGGTCCGCTCATCGCCGGCTGCTATCAGTGAAGCAGTTGGGAGGCGGCCGCCCGGGCGTCCGGGTTGCTGGCGAACCAGGCCCGCGCCGACTCGCGGTGGCGTCTGTCGGCCGAGATCGACAGCACGTAGGCCGAGTCGCCGCAGACCGGGCGGCGGACCCCGAGCTGGTGCAGCGCCTCGGCCAGGGCCGTGCCGACCACGCCCTCGCGGTAGCTCTCGACCACCAGGG
Organism: Kiloniellales bacterium; assembly: GCA_028280455.1. Classification (GTDB taxonomy): domain Bacteria; phylum Pseudomonadota; class Alphaproteobacteria; order Kiloniellales; family JAKSDN01; genus JANQLT01. The sequence continues at coordinate 1,841 of JANQLT010000107.1, read as the reverse complement.
CGCCGTCCGGTCCCGGGCCCTGCTCGCGCAGGGCCATCGCGATCTGCTCGACGGTGACGATCCGGCTCACCAGGTCGCGCCGCTCGGCCCAGTGCTGCTGCGCCATCTCGGCGACCAGGTCCCGAACGATCGCCTCGGCGGTCGGGTCCTTCTTCTCTCCCTGCATGGCGTCACCCCACCCTGTGGCTCGGAGCCTGTGGGCTCGAGCGGCCGGTCGATGATCTTCTCTTGGGATGCCATTGTGCCGGAGAGCGGTGCGTCTGTCATCTATCGTATTTTCAATGCGTTAACCTTAATATCGGGCATATCGCTTTAAGACGAAGAGAGGCCGCCGAGGCGGCTCAGAAGAGCACCGTCGGCGCGCCGTTGCCGTCCGGCTCCTGCGCCTCCCGGTACTCGCCGTAGACGAAGCCGGCGGCGGCGCCGACCATGCCGCCGATCAGGGCGGGGATCATGATGGGGTCGCCCATGCCGAAGCCGATGGTGGCGCCGGTGACGGCGCCGGCGGTCGCGCCGCGGATGGTGAAATCGGTCGTCGGGTCCAGGGGCCGCGCGCAGCCCGCGATGCAGAGGCTGGCGACCAGGGCAGAGATCAGGGCCAATCGGCGCATCCGACTGTCTCCTCGCTAGCGGTCATGGGCACGCGCGGCTCGGAACCGGCCCGTTCCCCGGGCCCTAGAACGGGGACGCTAGCCGGCCCGGCTTTCGTCAAGCTTGAGAAACAGGGTTAATACCAAAGCGCGACCGCGCGTCCGCAGCGAAGCGAGGAAAAGCCCGCGTGGCGCCTGAACGCCATACAGCCTGCGGTGAGTTCCACTCATCGCAGGCTGGTGAAAAGCCGCGCGCCCGGCACCGGCTGCCTTAAGCTTTTGGCAAGGGATGCCGCCTATAGCAGCCAACAGCGATCCCTGCCGAAGCGACAAGGAGGATCGGCGGTCGTGCGCAGGCCATCGGATAGTCAGCCGCCTTCGGGGCGGCCCCGAAGAGCCCTCTGGCTCGCGGCCGGCCTCGCCGTGCTCCTGACCGGATCGGCCCTCGGCCTGTCCTCGGCGCCGCAAGCGTCGAGCAGTTCCGGCGCCTTCCGGGTCTTCGGCTCCGGCGAGCTGTCCTGCCTTCGCTGGCTCGACGACCGGCGCCTCGGCAACGAGTCGGCGCGCCAGAGCGAGATGTGGATCGCCGGCTACCTGACGGCCTACAACCAGTACGTCTTCAAGGAGAGCGACGTCAGCGCCCAGTTCGAAGGCGACTACCTGCTGAACTGGGTCGACGACTACTGCCGAAAGCGCGGCCAGAACACCCTGGTGATCGCCGCGCACGAGCTCGTGCAGATGTTGCGGCGTCGGCAATAGGCGCACCCGGTCAAGGCCGTAAACCCGAAAGGCCCCATCGCCATGTCCTATGAGATCGACGAAGACATCGAGAGCTACGACATCCCGAAGCAGCGGCCCGAGCGCCGGCGACACCCGCGCATCGGCGTCATGCTGCCGGCGCTGCTCGATCAGATTCCGGTGACCATCTCCAATCTCAGCCTGAGCGGCATCGGCGCCGGCAAGATCGAGATCCTTTTCGACGGCGGCCAGATGCTGCAGCGCGGCCAGCATGCCTCGCTACGGCTGTTCGACGAGAACGACGTCTCGGAGTCCATCGAGGTCGAGATCACCCGCGTCTCGAACAGCCGCGGCGAGCTCGGCGCCCGCTACGTCGCCTTGACCTCGGACCAGGCGACCTTCATCCAGCGCCTGGTCGGTCCCTGTAGCGCGGCCTAGCGCGCTTTCCGCTGACGCGGAATCACGGCACCGGCCCGCTCCCCCTCCCGGCCACCCAATAGGATACTGCCGTGG
>JANQLT010000089.1 GCA_028280455.1 Kiloniellales bacterium | reverse complement strand
CCTCTCACGAGGCTCCTCCGGGGTGACGATGGGAGGTAGAGGCGCACGGACGTCGCCACACCAAAGTCTGTCACCCCGGCCCCCGAGCCGGGGTCCATTTCTCAGCCTGCGCCAAGCCTATCCATGGACCCCGGATGTCGCCTCTGACGAGGCTCCTCCGGGGTGACGAGCGGAGGTGAAAGCCCATACAGGACAGCATCCCGTTGAAGGCGCCTAGGCGACTCAACCGCGCCGCTTCTCCCGCGCCGCCTCGATCGCCTGCCGGAGCGTTTCGGCTGCTCTCGCCAGGCTGTGATGCTTGGCAATGCGGGCCGTCGCACCGGCCGAGAGGCGGGCGCGCGGCGCATCGTCGTGGAGCAGGTGCGCGACCCCATCCGCGAAAGCTGCCGCGTCGCGGGGCGGAACCAGCAACCCGCTTTCCCCCTGGCCGACCACCTCGGCGACGCCGCCGTCGTTTCCGGCGACGACGGGCAGGCCGGCGGATTGGGCTTCCAGGAAGGCGACGCCGAAGGCCTCGCCCACGGCGGGCCAGGCATAGAGGTCGGAGGCGGCGAAGAGCGCGGCAAGCTGAGGCTGGTCGAGGCGCCCGAGGAAATGGGCCGTCCCTGCCGGCAGGCCGGCGAAACCGGCCCGCACCTCGGCCTCGGCCCGGCCGTCGCCGGCGACCAGCAGGTGGAACGGCGGCAGATCCTTTCGCCCGAGCGCCTCGGCCAAGAGGGCGAAGGACTGCGCCTTGACGCCGGGTCGCATCATGGCGGCAACGGCAATCCAGGGCCGGTCCGGGTCGAGGTCCAGCCGCGCCGCCAAGGCCTTCCGCTCGGTTTGCCTATTGGCGCGGGCCGCTTCGAAGGGGGCGGGGTCGAGAAAGGGGGCGAGATCGGCCTGCCGCGCTCCCGGCGGCATGCAGACGCGGTTGACGTCGGTCAGCGGGAAGACGACGTCGGCCGCAGCGATGGCTTCGAGCAACGCTTCGTGGCTGTGCCGCCACGGCCCCTCGGCGCGCCTGGGTGCGACCGAAACCTCGGCGGCGAGATAGGGGATGCCAAGCTCCCGCGCCACGATCGGCCCGATCCAGTCCATGGCCTTGTAGTAGAGATGGTAGGTGAACCAGGCGACGGGCCGCTCGCTGGCCGGCCGCTGGCGATAGGCGCGGATCAGCCGCTTGGCGATCCAACCGCCCGCCCGCTCCAGACGCGCCTGGCGTTCGGGGTCGCCCTCCGGCTCGCGGCTGCGCAGACGGCAGGCCAGCTCCACGTCGTAGCCGGCGGCTTCCAGCGCCTGAACGAAAAGGCGCGCCGTCTCGCGCTCGCCGGAAGGCACCGGATGGTCCGGCGGCTTCATCGGCGCATAGAAGGCGATCCGCTCCATCAAATGTCGTTCGCTTTTTTCTTCGTCGAATTCAATCATCCTATCAGAGCAGGCTTAGGAATGTTGTTGTGGACGGCCCCCGACGGCATCGGATGTGCCAGAGTGAGTTTATCGACAACTCAAACAGAGGGGACCGTCCATGGTGGAGGTTACAC
>JANQLT010000050.1 GCA_028280455.1 Kiloniellales bacterium | reverse complement strand
CGCACGTGGACTGCCCTGGTCATGCGGACTACGTGAAGAACATGATCACGGGTGCGGCGCAGATGGACGGTGCGATCCTGGTTGTCTCTGCGGCGGACGGGCCGCTGCCGCAGACGCGCGAGCACATTCTGTTGGCGCGGCAGGTGGGTGTTCCGGCGATCGTGGTCTACATGAACAAGGTGGACATGGTTGACGACGAGGAGCTTCTTGACCTGGTTGAGTTGGAGGTTCGCGAGCTTCTGTCGAGCTACGACTTTCCTGGCGACGATATTCCGATCATTGCGGGTTCAGCGCTTGCGGCGCTTGAGGGCCGTGACGATGCGATTGGCAAAGAGAAGATTCTTGAGCTGATGTCGGCGGTTGACGAGTATATTCCGCAGCCTGAGCGTGCTGTTGACGGTGCGTTCCTGATGCCTGTTGAGGATGTTTTCTCGATTTCGGGTCGTGGTACGGTTGCGACGGGCCGTGTTGAGCGCGGTATCGTGAAGGTTGGTGAAGAAGTTGAGATTGTTGGCATCAAGGAAACGTCCAAGACGACGATCACGGGTGTTGAGATGTTCCGCAAGCTTCTTGATCAGGGTGAAGCGGGTGACAATATTGGTGCCTTGCTGCGCGGTATTGGCCGTGACGAGATTGAGCGTGGCCAGGTTCTGGCGCATGTTGGTTCGATCACGCCTCACACGAAGTTCACGGCGGAGACCTATATCCTGACGAAGGAAGAGGGTGGTCGTCACACGCCGTTTTTTGCGAACTATCGTCCGCAGTTTTATTTCCGTACGACGGATGTGACCGGCAATGTTGAGCTGCCTTCTGGCACGGAGATGGTGATGCCGGGAGACAATGTGAACCTGACGGTTGAGCTGATTGCCCCGATCGCCATGGACGAGGGCCTGCGCTTCGCGATCCGCGAAGGCGGCCGTACCGTCGGCGCCGGCGTCGTCGCCTCCATCATCGAATAGGTCTGGGCATCGAGTGAGCTCACCGGTCGGTGGCTCGAAGCGAGGTTTCGTCTGGCTCTAGGAGTGTAGCTCAACTGGCAGAGCACCGGTCTCCAAAACCGGGGGTTGGGGGTTCGAGTCCCTCCACTCCTGCCACCTACACCGGCCGCCCGAAACGAGACGCTGGGCCTTAGGACGAAGAGCAGAAGAGAGCGCGAGACAGGAGGCATGGCAAAGATCAATCCAGGCCAGTTCGTCCGCGAGGTGCGGCAAGAGGTCTCGAAAGTGACCTGGCCGACCCGGAAGGAGACGACCATCTCGACCGGCATGGTCTTCCTGATGGTGTTCCTGGCGGCGATCTTCTTTTTCCTCGTCGACCAGGTGCTGTCCTGGGTCGTGCGGCTGATTCTCGGCCTTGGAGGCTGAAGCCATGTCCATGCAGTGGTACGTGCTGCACGTCTACTCGGGCTTCGAGAAGAAGGTCGCCGAATCGATTCGCGAGCAGGCGCGCCAGAAGGGCATGGAAGAGGCCTTCGAGGAGGTCCTGGTGCCGACCGAGGAAGTGGTCGAGATGCGCCGCGGCTCGAAGGTCAGCTCAGAGCGGAAGTTCTTCCCGGGCTACGTGCTCTTGAAGATGGATATGACCGACGAGTCCTGGCACCTGGTCAAGGACACGCCCAAGGTCACCGGTTTCCTCGGCTCCAAGGGCCGGCCCTCGCCGATCAGCGAGCGCGAGGCGAGCCGGATCCAGCGCCAGGTGCAGGAAGGGGTCGAGCGGCCGAAGCCCTCGATCACCTATGAGGTCGGCGAGCAGGTGCGGGTCTCCGACGGCCCCTTCACCTCCTTCAACGGGATGGTGGAGGAGGTCGACGAGGAGCGCGCCCGGCTCAAGGTCTCGGTCTCGATCTTCGGGCGCTCGACACCCGTCGAGCTGGAGTACGCCCAGGTCGAGAAGCTCTAAGGCGTACGTACGACACGTGCGCCGGTTAAGGGCCGCGGGCGGGCTTGCGCGCGGCGGATTGCGGGAGGTCGAGGCCGAAGTCCAGGCCCCGGCCGTACCGCGAGACCCGGAAGCGAAAGGGTTCGATAGGTGGCAAAGAAGATAACCGGATACATCAAGCTGGAGATCCCGGCGGGGCAGGCCAATCCCTCGCCGCCGGTCGGTCCGGCGCTCGGTCAGCGCGGGCTCAACATCATGGAGTTCTGCAAGGCCTTCAACGCGCACACCCAGAACATGGAGCAGGGCACGCCGACCCCCGTGGTCATCACCTGCTTCGCCGACCGCTCCTTCGCCTTCGAGACCAAGACGCCGCCGGCCAGCTTCTATCTGCGCAAGGCGGCGGGCCTGCCGAAGGGCTCGAGCGCGCCAGGCCGTGACTCGGCCGGCACGGTCACCATGGCGCAGGTGCGCGAGATCGCCGAAGCGAAGATGGCGGATCTCAATGCCAACGACATCGACGCGGCGGCCAAGATCATCGCCGGCTCGGCCCGCTCGATGGGCCTCTCGGTGGCGGAGTAGGACGATGGCGAAAAAAGGCAAGCGACTGAACAAGGCCTACGAGGGCATCGACCGCGGCGCCGACTATGCGCTCGACGAGGCGGTCCGGCTGATCAAGTCGAACACCACGGTCAAGTTCGACGAGACCCTGGAGATCGCCATGAACCTGGGCGTCGACCCCCGCCACGCCGATCAGAACGTGCGCGGCGTGGTCAGCCTGCCGAACGGCACCGGCAAGTCGGTGCGGGTCGCGGTCTTCGCCAAGGGCGCCAAGGCCGAGGAGGCCCAGGCGGCGGGCGCGGACATCGTCGGCGCGGAGGACCTGCAGGAGCAGGTCCAGAAGGGCCAGATCGACTTCGACCGCTGCATCGCCACGCCGGACATGATGCCGGTGGTCGGCCGGCTCGGTAAGATCCTCGGCCCCCGCGGCCTGATGCCCAACCCCAAGCTCGGCACCGTCACCAACGACGTGACCGAGGCGGTGCAGGCGGCCAAGGGCGGCCAGGTCGAGTTCCGGGCGGAGAAGGCGGGGCTGGTGCATGCCGGCGTCGGCCGCCTGAGCTTCTCGGAAGAGGCGCTGGTCCAGAACGTCACGGCTTTCGTAGACGCCATCGTCAAGGCGAAGCCGAGCGGTGCCAAGGGCACCTACATCAAGAAAGTCGCCCTCTCGTCGACCATGGGCCCGGGGCTCAAGGTCGAGGTGGGCAGCCTCTCGGCCGCGTCGGCCTGAGGCGGGAGACCCGGTCCGGGCCGAAAGGCCGGGGCCGGTCGGCACGGCCGGCGGCACTGCCGCGGGCCGGGCCCGACCCGAAGGAGCGATCCGACGGGTCACCCTGTCCGAGATTGCAGGTGGGTCCGAACGCCTCTGGCGCCAGGACGCTTAAGCCCGCTAGGGGCCTGCATGAGACAGGAAGCGAGTTTGCTCCCCCGCCGGCCCACGGGCCGGTGTGGGACGGCTTGAGCTTCCGGGACAGGCGAGCCGGGCATCCGGGACCTGTTCCCGGGGCCCTCGCGCAACCGGGACGCTCGGGACTTGCGGGTCTCGGCCGGCCCAGGAGTGGAGCGGAGGCAATCCGTGGATCGAGCACAGAAAGAGCAGCTGGTCGCCGACATGCGGGCGCTCTTCGGCGAGGCGAACCTCTTGGTCGTCACCCATCAGTCGGGGCTGACGGTCTCCGAGGTCACCAGCCTGAGGCGGCGCATGCGCGATGCCGGGGCCGGCTACAAGGTGTGCAAGAACCGGTTGGTACGCCTGGCGCTCGAGGGCACGAAGTTCGAGGCGCTGAAGCCGATCTTCACCGGTCCGACGGCGATCGCATCGTCGATCGACCCGGTGGCGGCGGCCAAGGTTTGCGTCGATTTCGCCAAGGAGAACGAGAAGCTCGTCATCGTCGGCGGGGCACTGGGCGAAAACGCCCTGGACCTCGACGGCGTCAAGGCGCTGGCCAAGCTGCCGTCGCTGGACGAGCTGCGGAGCCAGCTGATCGGCCTGATCCAGGCGCCGGCGACCAAGGTCGCCGGGGTGCTGCAGGCACCGGCCGGACAGCTCGCTCGGGTCTTTGGCGCTTACGGCTCTCAAGACCAAGCGGCCTGACCGCTTCATAGCAACGGGATTGACCCAGAGTTCAAGCCGAGGAGACGAAAGAGATGGCCGATCTGGACAAGTTGGTCGAAGAGTTATCCAAGCTGACCGTGATCGAGGCCGCCGAGCTTTCCAAGAAGCTCGAGGAGGCCTGGGGCGTGTCGGCGGCGGCGCCGATGGCGGTGGCCGCGGTTGCGGCGCCGGGCGACGGCGGCGCGGCACCCGCCGAGGAGCAGGACTCCTTCGACGTGGTGCTCGCCTCGATTGGCGACAAGAAGATCAATGTCATCAAGGAGGTCCGCGCGATCACCGGCCTCGGCCTCAAGGAGGCCAAGGACCTGGTCGAGTCGGCTCCCAAGGCAGTGAAAGAAGGTGTCGAGAAGGCGGAAGCCGAAGAGATCAAGAAGAAGCTCGAGGAGGTCGGAGCCTCTGTCGAGCTCAAGTGATCTCGACTCGAGCGAGAGCAAGCAAGCCGGTCGGCGTGGGGCGGCATGGCCCCACGCCGAGCCGGCTGCGCGCGTTGCCGAAGGCCGACCCGCGCTGCACCGCAGGGCAGCGAATCGGGTCGCCGAACGGCGGCGTTCTGGGGGAGGCGACTGGGACCAGCTTTTGACCGCCGGCTGTGCCGGGCCGGCGGGTCGGGCCCCGATGGGCCGAGCCATGCAGTGCGCGAGGACAACACATGACGAGATCGTTCACGGGTCGTAAGCGTATCCGGAGAGACTTCGGACGGATTGCCGAGGTAAGCCAAATGCCGAACCTGATCGAGGTCCAGAAGACCTCCTACGATCAGTTTCTGCAGATGGAGGGCCCGCCGGAGACGCGCGAGCGCGTCGGCTTGCAGGAGGTCTTCCAGTCGGTCTTCCCGATTCAGGATTTCTCCGAGCGCGCCGAGCTGCAGTTCGTGCACTACGAGCTGGAAGAGCCGAAGTACGACGTCGAGGAGTGCCAGCAGCGCGGCATGACCTACGCGGCGCCGCTCAAGGTGACTCTGCGCCTGGTGGTCTGGGACGTCGACGAGGACACCGGCTCGCGCTCGATCCGCGACATCAAGGAGCAGGACGTCTACATGGGCGACATGCCTCTGATGACGCCCAACGGCACCTTCATCATCAACGGCACCGAGCGGGTCATCGTCAGCCAGATGCACCGCAGCCCCGGCGTGTTCTTCGACCACGACCGCGGCAAGACCCATTCCTCGGGCAAGTTCCTCTTCGCGGCGCGGGTGATCCCCTACCGCGGCTCCTGGCTCGACTTCGAGTTCGACGCCAAGGACCTGGTCTATGTCCGCATCGACCGCCGCCGCAAGCTGCCGGCCACGACCTTGCTGATGGCCCTCGACGGCGCGGAGACCGAAGCCCTGCGCGCCGAGCGCAAGGCCGAGGGCAAGGAGCTCGAGCCCCACGAGGCAGTCGGCATGACGCCCGAGGAGGTGCTCGACCGCTTTTACGACCGCACCAAGTACAAGCGCGTCGACGAGGGCTGGCGCACGGCCTTCAACGTCGAGCGCCTGCGCGGCATCAAGCTGACCAGCGACCTGGTCGACGCCAAGACCGGCGACGTCATGGCCGAGGCCGGCACCAAGATCACGCCGCGCCTGGCCCGCAAGCTGACCGAGGCCGGCCTCAAGGAGCAGCTCGTCAGCGACGAGCAGCTCTACGGCTCCTACCTGGCGACCGACTTCATCAACACGGAGACGGGCGAGGTCCTGGCCGAGGCCGGCGACGAGATCGCCGCCGAGAACCTCGAGCTGCTGCGCGAGCAGGGCGTCAAGGAGATCGAGATCCTGGCGATCGACCACGTCAACGTCGGCGCCTACATGCGCAACACCCTGGCGCTCGACAAGAACGCCTCGCGCGAGGAGGCCCTGGTCGACATCTACCGCGTCATGCGCCCGGGCGAGCCGCCGACCCTGGAGACGGCCGAGGCCATGTTCAACGGCCTGTTCTTCGATGCGGAGCGCTACGACCTCTCCGCCGTCGGCCGCGTCAAGATGAACGCCCGTCTCGGCTTCGAGACCGAGGACACGCTGCGCGTGCTGCGCAAGCACGACATCCTCGAGATCCTCAAGGTCCTCTGCCAGCTCAAGGACGGCAAGGGCGAGATCGATGACATCGACCATCTCGGCAACCGCCGGGTGCGCTCGGTCGGCGAGCTGATGGAGAACCAGTACCGCGTCGGCCTGCTGCGCATGGAGCGGGCGATCAAGGAGCGCATGAGCTCGGTCGAGATCGACTCGGTCATGCCGCACGACCTGATCAACGCCAAGCCGGCGGCCGCGGCGGTGCGCGAGTTCTTCGGCTCGTCCCAGCTCTCCCAGTTCATGGACCAGACCAACCCCTTGTCGGAGATCACCCACAAGCGGCGGCTCTCGGCCCTCGGGCCGGGCGGCCTGACCCGCGAGCGGGCCGGCTTCGAGGTGCGCGACGTGCACCCGACCCACTACGGCCGGATCTGCCCGATCGAGACGCCGGAAGGCCCGAATATCGGCCA
>JANQLT010000035.1 GCA_028280455.1 Kiloniellales bacterium | reverse complement strand
GTCGGCGGCATGACCCGCATGCCCAAGATCTTCGAGACGGTGAAGACCTTCTTCGGCCGGGAGCCGCACCGCGGCGTCAATCCCGACGAGGTGGTCGCGATCGGCGCGGCGATCCAGGGCGGCGTGCTGCAGGGCGACGTCAAGGACGTGCTGCTGCTCGACGTCACGCCGCTGTCGCTCGGCATCGAGACCCTGGGCGGCGTCTTCACCAAGCTGATCGACCGCAACACCACGATCCCGACCAAGAAGAGCCAGGTCTTCTCGACCGCCGAGGACAACCAGACCGCGGTGACCATCCGCGTGTTCCAGGGCGAGCGCGAGATGGCGGCCGACAACAAAGTGCTGGGCCAGTTCGACCTGGTCGGCATCCCCGGCGCGCCGCGCGGCGTGCCGCAGATCGAGGTGACCTTCGACATCGACGCCAACGGCATCGTCAACGTGCAGGCCAAGGACAAGGCCACCGGCAAGGAGCAGCAGATCCGCATCCAGGCCTCCGGCGGCTTGAGCGACAACGACATCGATCAGATGGTCAAGGACGCCGAGGCCCACGCCGAGGAGGACAAGAAGCGGCGCGAGCTGGTCGAGGCACGCAACCAGGCCGAGGCGCTGATCCACAGCACCGAGCGGACCCTGGGCGAAGCCGCCGACAAGATCTCGGCGGGCGAGAAGGAGACCATCGAGGCCGCCGTCAAGGACCTGCGCGAGGCCGCTGAGGGCGAGGACGTCGAGGCCATCCAGGCCAAGACCGAGGCGCTGGCCCAGGCCTCCATGAAGCTCGGCGAGGCGCTCTACCAGGCCGAGCAGCAAGCGGCCGGTGACGGCGGCGGCGAGCAGCCCGGCGGCGGCGCCTCCGCTGGCGCCGAGGGCGACGGCGCTTCGGCTTCCGGGTCCGGCGGCGACGACGACAAGGTCGTCGATGCCGACTTCGAGGAGGTCGACGAGGACAAGAAGAGCAAAAGCGCCTGATCGGAGCATCCGAGCATGAAGGGCCGGTTCCAGATGCAGACCGCAATGGCGGAACGCAGGCGGCCGGCCCTTCGCCTAGGGCGTTTTCCGCTGGCGCGGAATCACGGCACCGGCCCGCTCCCCCTCCCGGCCACCCACGGCAGTATCCTATCGGGTGGCCGGGAGGGGGAGCGGGCCGGTGCCGTCCGATCGGAAAACGCTCTAGACCGGCGTCGGTGGTAAGGGGCAAGCCGCTCGATGGCCAAGCAGGACTATTACGAGACGCTCGGCGTTAATCGCGGGGCCAGCGCGGAAGAGCTGAAGAAGGCCTACCGCAAGCTGGCCATGCAGTATCACCCGGACAAGAACCCGGACGATCCCGCCGCCGAGCAGAAGTTCAAGGACATCAACGAGGCCTACGGCGTCCTCAAGGACAACGAGGCCCGCGCGACCTACGACCGCTTCGGCCATGCCGCCTTCGAGAACGGCGGCGGGCCGCGCGGCGCCCAGGGCTTCGACTTCGCCGGCGGCTTCGCCGACATCTTCGACGAGATGTTCGGCGAGTTCATGGGCGGTGCCGGGCGCCGGCGCGGCGGCAGCCGGCGCGGCGCCGACCTGCGCTACAACATGGAAGTGACCCTCGAGGAGGCTTTCGAGGGCAAGAGCGCGCAGGTCCGCGTGCCGACCAGCGTCACCTGCGACTCCTGCTCGGGCAGCGGCGCCGAGAAGGGCAGCACGCCGGTCACCTGCCAGATGTGCCAGGGCCGCGGCCGGATGCGCGCGCAGCAGGGCTTCTTCACCGTCGAGCGGACCTGCCCGACCTGCGGCGGCAACGGCCGGGTGATCGAGAACCCCTGCAAGAGCTGCAGCGGCAGCGGCCGCGTGCACAAGGAGAAGACCCTGCAGGTGACGATCCCGGCCGGCGTCGAGGACGGCACGCGAATCCGCCTGTCCGGCGAGGGCGAGGCCGGGCTGCAGGGCGGCCAGTCGGGCGACCTCTACATCTTCCTGGCGACCAAGCCGCACCGCATCTTCCAGCGCGACGGCGCCGACATCCACTGCCAGGTGCCGATCTCCATGGTCACCGCGGCGCTCGGCGGCACCTTGGAGGTGCCGAGCATCGACGGCAGCCGGGCGCGCATCACCATCCAGTCCGGCACCCAGAGCGGCCAGCGCTACCGCCTCAAGGAGAAGGGCATGAGCGTGCTGCGCTCCAGCGCGCGCGGCGACATGTACGTCCATGCCAAGGTCGAGACCCCGGTCAACCTGACCAAGAAGCAGAAGGAGCTGCTCAAGGAATTCGAGGCCGGCTCCGAGCAGCGCAAGCACAGCCCCGAGGCCCACGGCTTCTTCTCCCGGGTCAAGGAATTCTGGGAAGACCTGACCGACTAGCTGCGAGCTTCGGTCCGCCCGCCATGACCCGCATCGCCGTCGCCGGCTTCCAGCACGAGACCAACACCTTCGGCGCCACCAAGGCCGGCTTCGCCGAGTTCGAGGAGGCCGACGCCTGGCCCGGCCTGCTACGAGGCGACGAGGTGGTCGGCGGCACCGCCGGCGTCAACCTGCCGATCGCCGGCTTCATCGAGGCGGCGAGCGCGGCCAGCGACATCGCGCTGGTCCCGATCGTCTGGTGCTCGGCCGAGCCCTCGGCCCATGTCACCGACGAGGCCTTCGAGCGCATCGCCGGGATCGTCCTGGAGGGCCTGCGGGCGGCGGGCGACATCGACGCTCTCTATCTCGACCTGCACGGCGCCATGGTCACCGAGTCGGCGCAGGACGGCGAGGGCGCGCTGCTGTCGCGCATCCGCGCCGCGGTCGGCGAGGCCTTGCCGATCGCCGTCAGTCTGGACCTGCACGCCAACGTCACCGAGGCGATGCTGCGCCACGCTTCGTCGATCACGATCTTCCGCAGCTACCCGCATATCGACATGGCGGAGACCGGCGCCCGCGCCTTCGCGCTGCTGCGGCGTCAGCTCGCGGGCGAGCGGCTGCACGGCGCCTTCCGCCAGGCGCCCTTCCTGGTGCCGCTGTCGGCGCAATACACCGGGGCGACGCCCTGCCGCGAGCTCTACGCCCTGCTCGATGCGGCGGCAGAGGGCGAACTGGTCTCGGCCGACATCGCCATGGGCTTTCCGGCGGCAGACATCTTCGACGCCGGCCCCGCCGTCGTCGCCTACGCGACCGGCCCGGCCGCGGCGGCGGCCGAGGCCGAGCGCCTGCTGGCCGCGCTCGAAGCGGCCGAATCCGATTTCGATGCCGGCCTGATGACCCCGGCGGCGGCGGTCGAGGCCGCCATGGCGACGGACGCCGGCAAGCCGGTGGTCATCGCCGACGTGCAGGACAACCCGGGCGCCGGCGCGACCTCCGACAGCACCGGGCTGCTGGCGGCGATGGTCGCGGCGGGCGCCCAGGGCGCGGTGCTCGGCCTGCTCAACGACCCCGAGGTCGCCGCGCAGGCCCAAGCGAGCGGCGTCGGCGCGGAGCTCACGGCCGCCCTGGGCGGCAAGTCGGGGTTGGCCGGCCTGGGGGCCTTCGAGGCGCGCTACCGGGTCGAGGCGCTGAGCGACGGGCACTTCCCCTTCACCGGCGAGATGTACGCCGGCAGCGTCGCCGAGCTCGGCCCGACGGCGGTCCTGCGCGTGCTCGACGGCGGCGCCGACATCCGGGTCCTGGTCGGCTCCAAGCGCTGCCAGTGCCTCGACCTGGCGATGTTCCGGCACATCGGCATCGAGCCGGCGGCGCAGCGGCTGGTCGCGGTCAAGAGCACGGTGCACTTCCGGGCCGACTTCGAGCCCATCGCCGCAGCGGTCCTCAACGCCGAGGCGCCGGGCGCCAACCCCTGCCGGCTGGACGGCGTGCCCTACGAGAAGCTGCGCCCCGGCGTCCGCCTCGGGCCCCTGGGCCGGCCATTCGCGGGCCCGGAACGTCCTTCGTAAAAGGCTGAATCGGCTTCTCTTTTGGGCCCTGCGCGGGTGCCGCGATTGAGCGGCCCGCCTGTGACTTGCGTCACTTCGCCGGGCCGCGGCCGCCCCCATCTACTGGGTCAGAGGCAATTGGCGCACGCCGCCGGCAACAGGAAAGAGCCCAGGTCATGTCAGCCGTCTCCGCGACCCTGCTGTTCGAGATCAACGGACGTTTCCCCTTCCTGCGGGGCGGCGGCGAGCCGCCGAGCGCGCGCCGCGCCCAGGAAGCGAAACGGGCCTACCAGCGCTTCCTCGACGAGGCCCCGGACATGCCCGCCGAGCACCGCCGCCGCTTCCGCTCGCAGATCGAGCGTTGCGGGCGGCAGGCGAGAGACCTCGAGGCCTGATCAGGCCGACTGCCCGGAAGCATCCGACTCGGCCAGCGCTTCCAGCGCCTCGACCTGCAGGATCATCGTCGAGAGCTCGAAGAGCTTCTCGCGCGGCTCGGCGCCCAGCGAGCGGTAGAAGGCCTGGGCGCGGCTGCCTTCGTCGGGCACGTCCCAGACCATCCACTGACCGTCCAGGGAGCGGGCGTAGCGGGCGAGATAGCGCATGATCGCCAGGCCGATGCCCCGGCTGCGCCGCTCCGCCGTCACGTAGAGGTCGGCCAGGAACAGGCCGCGGCTGGCGGTCAGGGGATCGAAGGCCCGGTTGATGATGGCGTAGCCCGCCGGCCCCTCGCCGGTCTCGGCCACGAAGGCCTGGAACCAGGCTTCGGCGCCGAAGCCGTCCCGGCGAAAGACCTCTTCCGTCAGCGCCGAGGGAATGTCGCCGACCTCCTCGGCGAAGCGCCGGCTCATCGCCAGGATGACCGCGGCGTCCTCGGGTTTGGCTGGGCGGATCGAGAGAGTCATGTCCGCGGGCCTCAGCGTTGATCCGGCAGGTAGGCGTCGGACCACTTCAGCACGGCATTGAAGCTGATCGAGATGCGCGGCGCCTCGGCCAGGTTCGGGTGCACGAAGTGATGCAGGAAGGCCGGCCAGAGCAGGATCATGCCCGGCTCCGGCTGGACGGTGTGCTCGGCCTCGATCTGCGGGTCGTCGCGGATCGCCGTCATGTTCACGGCGCCGCGCGGATCGTAGAAGGTGATGCAGCCGGGCCGGGCGTCCGGCCGCGTGGCGACCGGGGTCTCGGGCTTCGGGACCGCGACGTAGTAGGTGCCGCTCAGGTAGGCGTGCGGGTGGTTGTGCAGGTCGTGATAGTCGCCGAAGCGGTTGACGTTGGCCCAGCCCTGCAGGCCCCAGTCGACCTGGAAGCGCATGCCGGCCCGGGTCAGCAGGTCGACGATCGACTTGTTGATGCAGTCCTTGAGCCAGGCGATGGCCGGGTTGTCCTGCGCCAGCAGGTTGCCGGAGCGGTAGTCGGTCGTCAGGTCGCTGCCATGCGCGCTCTCCATCTCGAGGATCAGGCGCTGCAGCGCCCGGTTGGCGTGCTCGTGGCCGGGCAGCCGGCGCTGCAGCATCAGGGTCGGCCAGAGCGCGAGGAATCCCTGGGCGTCGGGCTGGGGGCGAGGCATGGCGCGAGCAAGCATCAGGCGCCTGCCGGCGTCAAGCCGCGGCGCTTTTGCCGCGCCCCGTCGACAGGGTAAAACCCTCTCGTGACGCAGGAGGGAGCCATGGGCGAGGCAGCGACGGACGAGTGGACGATCGGCGTGATCGGCGCGGCCGGGCGCATGGGGCGCATGCTGGTGCAGACGATCCACGAGACCGAGGGCTGCCGCCTGGCCGGCGGCGTCGAGCAGGCCGGGCACGGCGATCTCAGCCGCGACCTCGGCGAGCTGGCGGCGATCGGGCCGATCGGCAGCGCCCTGCACGACGACTGCGCGGCCCTGATCGCCGCGGCCGATGCGGTGATCGAGTTCTCCTCGCCGGCGGCGACGGTGGCCCATGCCCGCCTGGCGGCGGCCTCGGGCACCCGCCACGTCATCGGCACCACCGGCCTGGACGCCGGGCAGCAGGCCGCCCTGCTCGAGGCGGCCGGGCAGACCGCGATCTTCCAGGCGCCGAACATGAGCTTCGGGGTCAGCCTGCTGATGTCGCTGGTCGAGCGCACGGCGGCCGCGCTCGACGCGGATTTCGATATCGAGGTTCTGGAGATGCACCACCGCCACAAGGTGGACGCGCCCTCGGGCACGGCCCTCGGCCTCGGACGGGCGGCGGCGGCGGGGCGCGGCGTCGATCTGGAGGCCGTCGCCGACCGGGGCCGCGACGGCCTGACCGGGGCGCGGCGGCGCGGCGACATCGGCTTCGCCGTGCTGCGCGGCGGCGACGCGGTCGGCGACCACACGGTGGTCTTCGCCAGCGACGGCGAGCGGCTGGAGCTGACCCACAAGGCCTCGAGCCGCGCGATCTACGCCCGGGGCGCCGTGCGGGCCGCGCTCTGGCTGCGGGACCGGCCGGCCGGCCTCTACGGCATGCCGGAGCTGCTCGGGCTCTGAAGCCCTGCCGGGGCCGGAAAGCCCACGGCAAAGGCCCTCAGACATCGGTTTTTGCGATTATCCCTGGCATTGAACCCGCAGGGGCCTGCGGCTAATGTCCCGCTGCCGATCGCAGGCCCTTGGGGTTGTCCATGTCATCTCTCGAGCTCAACAAGATTGTCGCGTCGCTGCTTCTGGCCGGCGTAGTCGCCATGACCGCCGGTTTCGTCGCCAAGCTGACGACCAGCCACCACGCGCTCGACGCGCCGGTCTACCTCGCCGCGGCGACCGCGACGGGCGCCGAGGAAGCGGTGGAAGAGGCCCCGGCGGGCCCCGAGCCGATCCTGGCGCTCCTGGCCGAGGCCGATCTCGGTGCCGGCGAGACGGTCGCCAAGAAATGCACGGCCTGCCATACCTTCGACGAGGGCGGCGCCAACAAGGTCGGCCCCAACCTCTGGAACATGGTCGGCCAGCAGGTGGCGGCGAACGCGGCCTTCGCCTACTCGGACGCCCTGCGGGACCGCGCGAGCGACGTCTGGTCCTACGATAACCTCAATGCCTTCCTGGCCAAGCCGAAGGACTGGGCGCCGGGCACCAAGATGAGCTTCGCCGGCCTCAAGAAGGTCGGCGACCGCGCGGCCATCGTCGCCTACATGCGCAGCAAGAGCGCCAGCCCCGTGCCCCTGCCGAGCCCCGAGGAGCTGTCCGAGGCGGCGCCGGCCGAGGAGGCCGAGAGCATGGTCGAGACGGTGGTCGAGGCCGTCCAGGAGGCGGCCGAAAGCGCCGGCGAGATGGCCGAGGAAGTGGCCGAGAGCGCCACCGAGATGGCCGAGGAAGCGGCCGAGGGCGCTAGCGAGGTGGCCGAGGAAGCGGCGGCGGCGGTCGGCGCCGCGGCCCAGGCGGCCGGCGAGGCCGCCGAGCAGACGATGCAGAGCGCCGCGGAGGCGGTGCAGGAAGCCACGACGACGGGCGAGGCCGCGACCGCCACCGAGGCGGCAACAGCGACCGGCGAGGCTGCGACGCAGCAGGCGGCGGCCGACGGCGGCGGCAGCGGCCTGGCGGCCCAGGTCGCCGCGGCCGACCCGGCCCAGGCCAAGAAGGTCTCGCGCAAGTGCACGGCCTGTCACACCTTCGAGCAGGGCGGCAAGAACAAGATCGGCCCCAACCTCTACGGCGTGCTCGGCCGCAACGTGGCGGCGGTGGAGAGCTTCAAGTACTCCGACGCGCTCAAGGAGAAGGCCGGCGAGACCTGGACCTACGAGAACCTCCTGGCCTTCCTGACCAAGCCGAAGGACTGGGCGCCGGGCAACAAGATGACCTTCGCCGGCCTGCGCAAGGAAGCGGACCGCGCTGCGATCATCGCCTTCATGCGCACCTATCACGACGACCCGCCGGCGCTGCCCGAGTAGGGCGCCCCGGCGCTGGCGCCGTTCGGCCCGGTCCTCCGGTCCCCCCCCGGTCCCCCCGGTCTCCGATGACCGACGCCTGTCCCGAGGCCTTCGTCGCCCTGGCCGACCGTCTGGCCGATGCCGCCCGGGCCGAGGTTCGGCCGCACTACCGCAAGCGCCACGAGGTCGAAGACAAGGCCGACACCAGCCCGGTGACGGCGATAGACCGCGCCTCCGAGGCGGCGATGCGGCGCCTGATCGCCGCCGAGATGCCGGCGCACGGGGTGGTCGGCGAGGAGTACGGCCGCGACCGGCCGGACGCCGAGTTCGTCTGGGTGCTCGATCCGATCGACGGCACCAAGCGTTTCATCACCGGCTTTCCCACCTTCGGGACCCTGATCGCCTTGCTGCAGGACGGCGTGCCCCTGCTCGGCGTGATCGAGATGCCGGCCCTCGAGGAGCGCTGGATCGGCGCGCGCGGCCGGCCCAGCATCCGGCGCAGCGCGGCGGGCGACGAGGAAGTCTCGACGCAGGCCCGCGGCGCGCTCGACGGCGCCTCCCTCAGCGCCTCCTCGCCGCACATGTTCGACGGCGAGGACGCGGCCGCCTTCGAGCGCCTGCGCCGATCGGTCAAGCTGCCGCTCTACGGCGGCGACTGCTACAGTTACGGCTTGCTGGCGGAAGGCCTTCTCGATCTTGTGGTCGAGGCCAACATGGATCCCTACGACTATCTGGCGCAGGTCGCGGTCGTCGAAGGCGCCGGCGGCGTCATGACCGACTGGCAGGGCCGGCCGCTCGGCCTGGAGTCCGACGGCCGGACCATCGCCGCCGGCGACCCGGCGCTGCATGCCGCGGCCCTGGCCTGCCTGGCGGGCGCTTGAATCTCCCTGAGCCCTCCGCAGAGGATCAGGCGCGGCGCCGATGACGGGAGTCTAAGCTTTTGATCTTGAATGGCTATTCGGAGCGGGCGTGAGACGGACGGGCTGTGGCCAAAGGCACTTCACGGCCGCTTTAGCGGGGCTCGGCGACGCGGGCGACTGTGCTATAGCTTGCGCCAGGCCATGACCACGTCGTTTCGGTTTGTCGCTCTCCTTGCGCTTCTGATCCTGCCCGCCGCGGCGGCGCAGGCGCAGCAGATGCCCGCCGTGCCGGTGGTCGAGGTCGAGCAGCGGAGCTTGGCGCCGCCGACCAACAAGGGCCACGCCATCGCCATGCACGGCAAGCCGAAGTACGGGCCCGACTTCACGCACTTCGAGTACGTCAATCCCGACGCGCCCAAGGGCGGCACCATGCGCCTGGGACGGCTCGGCACCTTCGACAGCTTCCATCCCTACATCGCCAAGGGCACGCCGGGGGCAGGCTCCTCGACGGAGACCCTGCTGATGAAAAGCGACGACGAGCCCTTCACCGAGTATTGCCTGCTCTGCGAGAGCGTCGAGTGGCCGGAAGACCGTTCCTGGGTGACCTTCACCCTGCGGCCCGAGGCCCGCTGGCACGACGGCCAGCCGATCACGCCCGAAGACGTGATCTTCTCCTTCGAGATCCTGACGACCAAGGGCCAGCCGCTGTTCCGCTTCTACTATTCCGCCGTCACCGCGGTGGAGGCGCTCGACGAGCGGCGCGTCAAGTTCACCTTCGAGGACGGCGAGAACCGCGAGCTGCCGCTGATCGTCGGGCAGATGCCGATCCTGCCCAAGCACTATTGGCAGGACCGCGACTTCGAGAGCACGACGCTCGAGCCGCCGCTCGGCAGCGGGCCCTACAAGATCGCCGACTTCGAGCCGGGACGCTTCGTCGTCGTCGAGCGCGTCGAGGACTATTGGGGCAAGGATGTTCCCGTCCGACGCGGCACCAGCAACTTCGGTCGCATTCGCTACGACTATTTCCGCGACGTCACCGTGATCCGGCAGGCGCTGAAGGCCGGACAGATCGACTTCTTCTCGGAGCACTCGGCCAAGGAGTGGAAGCTCGCCTACGACGTCCGCGCCACGCAGGAGGGCTGGCTGCTGAGGGAGGAGTTCCTCGACGAGAGCCGGGGGCACATGCAGTCCTTCTTCATGAACACCCGGCGGCCACCCTTCGACGACCGGCGGGTGCGCGAAGCCATGGCCTATGCCTTCGATTTCCAATGGTCGAACCGGAACATCTATTTCGACTCCTACATCCAGGGCACCAGCTTCTTCGCGCCGACCGAGCTGGCCTCGCGCGGCGTGCCTGAAGGGCTCGAGCTGGAGGCGCTGGAGCCCTATCGCGATCGCTTGCCGCCGGAAGTCTTCACCGAGCCCTATCATCCGCCGGTCACCGACGGCACCGGCTGGCCGCGGGAAAACCTGCTGGCGGGCCTTGCCCTGCTCGAGGAAGCCGGCTGGGAGGTGCGCGATCTCAAGCTGGTCAACCGCGAGACCGGCCGGCCCTTCGTCTTCGAGTTCCTGATCCGGCAGGCCTCCCTGCAGCGCGTCCTGCTGCCCTACCAGCGCAACCTGGCCAAGATGGGCATCGACATGCAGCTTCGCCTGGTCGACACCTCGCAGTACATCAACCGCTTGCGGGCCTTCGACTTCGACATGCTGATCTCCGGGCCGGCCCAGTCGCTCTCGCCGGGCAACGAGCAGCTCGCCTACTGGGGATCGGAATCGGCCGATCAGCCCGGCTCGCGCAACGTGGCCGGCATCAAGGACCCGGTGGTCGACGCGCTGATCCAGGCCGTGATCGCGGCCCCCGACCGGGAATCCCTGATCGCCCGCACCCGGGCGCTGGACCGGGTGCTGCTCTGGGGTCACTACGTCGTGCCCAATCTCGTCTCGCCCACTACGCGGCTGCTCTACTGGCGCAAGTTCGGCAAGCCGGACATCGTGCCGCTTTACGGCCCGAGCCCGAGCTACTGGTGGATCGATCCGGGCAAGGAGCGGGCGCTGGCCGAGTGGCGCGAGACGCGCGAGGCGCCGGAGACCGCGGAGCGCGGCACGGGCGGCGGCAGCCTGATGCAGCTCGCCGGCGTCGCCCTGCTGCTGCTGCTCGGCTATTTCGTGTTCCGCCGCGCCCTGCAAAGACCCGCGAGCTGACGCGCGATGCTGGCCTACATCGTCAGACGCCTGCTGCTGATCGTGCCGACCCTTCTCGGCATCATGATCATCAACTTCGTCATCGTCCAATCGGCGCCCGGCGGCCCGGTGGAGCAGCTCATCGGCCAGATCACTGGCGAGCTGTCGGACATCACGGAGCGGGTGGCCCAGGACGGCGGCGACCTGGCGAGCGGCGAGCAGCAAGCCGGCGCCGCGTCGCAGCAGGAGGTCGGCGGCTCGAGAACCTATCGCGGCGCCCAGGGCCTGGATCCCGAGTTCATCGCTGAGATCGAGAAGCAGTTCGGCTTCGACAAGCCGATGCACGAGCGCTTCCTGCTCATGATGGGCAGCTACATCACCTTCGACTTCGGCGAGTCCTTCTTCCGCGACGAGAAGGTCGTCGACCTGGTGATCGACAAGATGCCGGTCTCGATCTCCCTCGGCCTCTGGACGACCCTGCTGGTCTACCTGATCTCGATACCCCTGGGCGTCGCCAAGGCGGTGCGCGACGGCTCGCGCTTCGATATCTGGACCAGCGCGGTGGTGATCGTCGGCTACGCGATCCCGAACTTCCTCTTCGCCGTGCTGCTGCTCATCGTCTTTGCCGGCGGCAGCTACCTCGACTGGTTCCCCTTGCGCGGCCTGGTCTCGGAGAACTGGGACAGCCTCTCCTGGCCGGACAGGATCGTCGACTACTTCTGGCACCTGACCCTGCCGATCACGGCGATGGTCATCGGCGGCTTCGCCACCTTGACCATGCTGACCAAGAACTCCTTCCTCGACCAGATCCGCCAGCAGTACGTCACGACCGCGCGCGCCAAGGGCCTGGGCGAGAACCGCGTGCTCTACGGCCACGTCTTCCGCAACGCCATGCTGATCGTCATCGCCGGCTTCCCCGGCGCCTTCGTCAGCATCCTCTTCACCGGCTCGGTCTTCATCGAGATCATCTTCTCGCTGGACGGCCTGGGCCTGCTCGGCTTCGAGGCCGCCTTCGCGCGCGACTACCCGCTGATCTTCGGCACCCTGTTCTTCTTCTCGCTCCTCGGCCTGCTGATGAACCTGGTCGGCGACCTGATGTACACGGTCATTGATCCGCGCATCGACTTCGAAAGCCGGGAGGTCTGAGATGGCCGACGCCCGGGCATCGCGGGAGGACCGCTTCCTCGGCATGAAGATCACGCCGATCGGCCGGCGCCGGATCGAGATCTTCAAGGCCAACAAGCGGGGCTTCTGGTCGCTCTGGATCTTCCTGCTGCTGTTCGGCATCAGCCTCTTCGCCGAGTTCGTCGCCAACGACCGGCCGTTCCTCGTCTCCTACGACGGCGGCCTCTACATGCCGATCTTCAAGGCCTATCCGGAGACCACCTTCGGCGGCGCGCTGCCCACAGAGACCGACTACCGCGACCCCTTCGTGCGCGGCCTGATCGAGGAACGCGGCTGGATGATCTGGCCGCCGATCCCCTACAACCACCGCACGGTCGCCTGGGACCTGCCGGAGCCGGCGCCCTCGCCGCCCGACGACCAGCACTGGCTGGGCACCGACGACCAGGCGCGCGACGTGGTCGCCCGGCTGATCTACGGCTTCCGCATCTCGGTGCTGTTCGGCTTCACCCTGACCGTCATCAGCGCGGTGATCGGCGTCGCCGCCGGCGCCACCCAGGGCTATTTCGGCGGCTGGTTCGACCTGCTGTTCCAGCGCTTCATGGAGATCTGGTCGGGCCTGCCGATCCTCTACCTGCTGATCATCCTGGCCAGCATCGTCGAGCCGAACTTCTGGTGGCTGCTCGGCATCCTGCTGCTGTTCTCCTGGATGGGCTTCGTCGGCGTGGTGCGCGCGGAGTTCCTCAAGGTGCGCAACTACGACTACGTCCGCGCCGCCCGCGCGCTCGGCGTCTCCGATTGGCTGATCATGTACCGCCACGTCCTGCCCAACGCCCTGGTCGCGACCATGACCTTCATGCCCTTCGTGCTGTCCGGCTCGGTGACGACCCTGACCGGCCTCGACTTCCTCGGCATCGGCCTGCCGCCCGGCTCGGCTTCGCTCGGCGAGCTGCTGGCCCAAGGCAAGGCCAACCTGCAGGCGCCCTGGCTCGGCCTGACCGGCTTCTTCGTCATCGCCGTCATGCTGAGCCTGCTGGTCTTCATCGGCGAGGCCGTGCGCGAGTCGCTCGACCCGCGCAACCTCTTCGCCGGCCAGGCGCCGCCGCCGGAGCCGGGCATGGACGAGAGCGAGTCCCGCAAGGCCGCGCCGGCGCCGGCCGGGGGTGCCGGATCATGAACGCCGCAGCACCTGGCAACGCCGCCGCCGGCGGGCCGCTGCTCCAGGTCGAGGGCCTGAGCGTCGACTTCCAGACGCCGGGCAAGCGCGTCGAGGCGGTCAAGCGGATCTCCTTCTCCCTGGAGCGCGGCGAGACGCACGCCCTGGTCGGCGAGAGCGGCTCGGGCAAGTCAGTGACGGCGCTGTCGATCCTGCAGCTCCTGCCCTACCCGGTCGCCCGCCACGGCCCGGGCAGCTCGATCCGGTTCCGCGGCGAGGAGCTGCTCGGCGCGCCCGCCGATACCCTGCGGCGGGTCCGGGGCAACGAGATCTCGATGATCTTCCAGGAGCCCATGACCTCGCTGAACCCGCTCCACGTGGTCGAGAAGCAGGTCAGCGAGACCTTGATCCTGCACAAGGGCATGACCCGCGAGCAGGCCCGCCTGCGCACCCTGGAGCTGCTGCACCTGGTCGGCATCAAGGAGCCGGAGCGCCGCCTCTCGGCCTACCCGCACGAGCTCTCCGGCGGCCAGCGCCAGCGGGTGATGATCGCCATGGCCCTGGCTAACGAGCCCGACCTGCTGATCGCCGACGAGCCGACCACCGCGCTCGACGTCACCATCCAGGCGCAGATCCTCAAGCTGCTGAAGGACCTGCAGAAGCGCTTCGGCATGGCCATGCTGCTGATCACCCACGACCTGGCGATCGTCCGCAAGATGGCCGACCGGATCTCGATCATGACCCAGGGCGAGGCCGTCGAGCAGGGCGAGACCGAGCAGATCTTCACCCAGCCGCGCGAGGCCTACACCCGCCACCTGCTGGCTTCCGAGCCCTCCGGGGCGCCGATCTCCGGCCGGCCCGACGCGCCGGTGGTGATGGCCGGCGAAGAGGTCAAGGTCCACTTCCCGATCAAGGCCGGCCTGCTCAAGCGCACCGTCGACGTGGTGCGCGCGGTCGACGGCATCTCGGTCGCCGTGCGCGAGGGCCACACCGTCGGCGTGGTCGGCGAGAGCGGCTCGGGCAAGACCACGCTCGGCCTGGCGCTGCTGCGGCTGATCTCCAGCAAGGGCGAGATCAGCTTCGACGGCCGCTCGATCCAGGGCCTGAAGTCGCGCGACCTGCGGCCGCTGCGGCGCGAGATGCAGGTGGTCTTCCAGGATCCCTTCGGCTCGCTCAGCCCGCGGCTCTCGGTCGGCCAGATCGTCGAGGAGGGCCTCAAGGTCCACGGCATGGGCAACGCCGAGGAGCGCGAGGCGATGATCGTCGAGGCGCTGAGCGAGGTCGGCCTGGACCCCGAAAGCCGGCACCGCTATCCGCACGAGTTCTCCGGCGGCCAGCGCCAGCGCATCGCCATCGCCCGGGCCATGGTGGTCAAGCCGCGCTTCGTCGTGCTCGACGAGCCGACCTCCGCCCTCGACATGTCGGTGCAGGCGCAGATCGTCGACCTGCTGCGCGAGCTGCAGCGCCGTCACAAGCTGGCTTATCTCTTCATCAGCCACGACCTCAAGGTGGTGCGCGCCCTGGCCGACTTCGTCATCGTCATGCAGGGCGGCCAGGTCGTCGAGCAGGGCGATGCCGAGGCGATCTTCGACCGCCCCGCCGAGCCCTACACCCAGGCACTGATGAAAGCCGCCTTCGAGCTCGAGGCGGTCGAGACCGGCGTGGTCAGCATGTAAGGGTTGGCTGGAAAACAGAATTCTACACGGATGAACACGGATACCCACGGATTCACACGGATAACAAAAAGAACGGTTCATTGGTTATCCGTGTCCATCCGTGTGTGATCCGTGTTCATCCGTGTAAGCCTTGGTTTGTCTTGTTAGCTTGTCGCTGCCCGACCGCTCGCTCCCCAACCAGGAACTGCTCTCCATGAAGCTGACGGATTTCAAGGTGCTGACCTTCGATTGCTACGGCACGCTGATCGATTGGGAGAGCGGCATCTATCAGGCGCTGGGGCCGCTGCTGGAATTGCACCCGGCGCCGCCGTCGCGTGAGGAAGCGCTGGTCGCCTTCGCCGAGCGCGAGTCGGCGCAGCAGGCGGCGACGCCGGACCTGCCCTACCCGGCCCTGCTCGCGCTGGTCCACGCCCAGCTCGCCAAGGACTGGGGCATCGAGGCCGAGGCCGGGCTGCACCGGCGCTTCGGCACCTCGGTACCCGACTGGCCGGCCTTCCCGGACTCGGCCGAGTCGCTCAAGGCCCTGAAGCGGCACTTCAAGCTGGTCATTCTCTCGAACGTCGACAACCTGAGCTTCGCCGCCAGCAACCGGCGCCTGGAGGTCGCGTTCGACGCGGTCTACACGGCCCAGGACATCGGCAGCTACAAGCCCGACCCGCGCAACTTCGACTACCTGATCGAGCACCTGCGCGACGACCTCGGCCTGGCGCCGGGCGACGTGCTGCACACCGCCCAGAGCCTGTTCCACGACCACGAGCCGGCACAGCGCGCCGGCCTGGTCCGGGCCTGGATCGACCGGCGCCGCGACGACGAGGGCTGGGGCGCCACCATGCCGCCCGGCGAGCGGCCGAGCGTCGACTTCCACTTCGGCTCCATGGCCGAGCTGGTCGAGGCCCATCGCGCCGCGCTGGCCGCCGGGTGAGGGCCGCCATGGCGCTGCTGCTGAAGTCCGACATCGAGCGCGGCACCGCCTGGCAGGACGCCCTGGCGGCCGTCGACCCGAGCCTCGATCTCCGGGTCTGGCCCGAGCTGGGCGCGGCCGAGGAGATCGACTACGCGCTGGTCTGGGCGCCGCCGCGCGGCCTCCTGGCGAGCCTGCCGAACCTCAAGGTGGTCTTCTCGGTCGGCGCCGGGGTCGACCACTTCGCCTCGGACCCGGAGCTGCCCGACCTGCCGGTCGTGCGCATGGTCGAGACGGGGCTGACCGAGGGCATGACCGAGTTCGTCGTCATGTCGGTGCTGCAGCACCACCGCTTCATGATCGACTACGCGCTGCAGCAGAAGGAGCGGCAGTGGCACGTCATCCAGCAGATCGCCGCCGGCCGGCGCCGCGTCGGCATGATGGGGCTCGGCGTGCTCGGGCGCGACGCGCTCGAGAAGCTGCGGCCCTTCGGCTTCGCGCTGCGCGGCTGGAGCCGCTCGCCGAAGCGGATCGGGGGCGTCGACTGCTTCCACGGCGACGAGGGGCTGCGGGACTTCCTCGCCGGCTGCGACATCCTGGTCTGCCTGCTGCCCCTGACCGACGAGACCCGCGGCATCCTCAACGCCGAGACCTTCGGCCGGCTGCCGCCGGGCGCCGCGCTGATCAACGCGGCGCGCGGCGGCCATCAGGTCGAAGACGACATCCTGGCCGCGCTCGACAGCGGCCAGCTCTCCGGCGCGACGCTCGACGTCTTCAACCGGGAGCCGCTGCCGGCCGAGTCTCCGCTCTGGGCGCACCCGCGGATCGTGCTGACGCCGCACGCCGCCGCCATGACCATGCCGGAGACCGCCTGCGTCGCGGTCGTCGAGTCGATCCGGCGCTACGAGGCCGGTCAGCCCCTGGAGAACCTGATCGACTGGTCGCGCGGCTACTGAACGCTCGGTTTCTGCTGCTCTCCGGCCACGGACTGCACACTGTGCCGAATGTCAGACGTGCTGCGACTCTCAGCCCACATTGCTTGTCATTCTCGGGCAAGTGCCGCGCAGCGGCACGCCGACCCGAGAATCCATGGATCAGCTTGGCGCCAGGCCCAGAGATGGATCCCCGGGTCTCCGCTTCGCTCCGCCCGAGGATGACAATGGAGAAGAGCAGCGTGGCTGCGCTTCGCTGGCCGATCGTGAGGTGATCTAGACACCTTCCGGCGCCGGCGGCAGGGCCAGGCGGATCACCCCCTTGACCGGCTTGTGCGGGTCGACCGGCTTGCCTTTGCGTAGGATCAAAATGCGGCCTGCACGCGCGAGGTGCAGGGCCTGCTGCCGCGCCGCCGGCAGGTAGCGGCGCCAGAGCTCCGGCGAGTCGCCGGGCTTGGCGCGGCCCGCGGCATAGGCCCGGGCCGCCGCGATCGGGTCGATCGACTTGCCGTTGCTCTCGGCCAGCAGCGCCAGGATGGTCTCGGCCAGGGGGTCGAGCGCCGTGTCCCGGGGCGCCTGGGCTTCGGTGGTATCCTCCATGGCGCGAATCATGACCTGAAAGCGGGCTCGGCGCTAGACGGCGCGCGGAGCCGCTGCGATCATGGCGCCGCCATGATCGGAAGCTTGAACGATCTGTTCTTTGCGGTGGTCGTCTTCGTCGGCGGCCATTTTTTCCTCTCCAGTCTGCCGGTGCGCAAAATGCTGGCCCGGCGGCTCGGCGAGGGCGGATTCCGCATCCTCTATGCGGCGGTGGCCGGTGCCTCCTTCGTCTGGATGCTCTACGCCTACGGCGCGGCGCCCATCGCCGAGGTCTGGCTGCCGCCGGCGGCGCTGCATTGGCTGCCGGCCGTGCTGATGCCCATCGCCCTGTTCCTGGTCGTCACCGGCCTGACGACCCAGAGCCCGACCGCGGTCGGCGGCGACCGGGTGCTGACCGAGGAGGTCCACGACCTCAGCCCGGGCATCCTCAGGGTCACCCGCCACCCCTTTCTCTGGGGCGTCGCGCTCTGGGCCTTCAGCCACCTGAGCGTCAACGGCGACGCCGCCAGCCTGGTGATGATGGGCGGCATCCTGGTGCTCTCGGTCGGCGGCATGCTGCACATCGACAGCCGCCGCGAGTCCATGATGGAGGCCGCCTGGGGCCCCTTCGCCCTGACCACCAGCCTGGTGCCCTTCGCGGCGATCCTGAGCGGGCGCACCAGCTTCGACTGGCCGGGCATCGGCCTCTGGCGGGTCGCCCTGGCCCTGGTGCTCTACGCCGCCCTGCTGCACTTCCACGGCTGGCTCTTCGGCGTCAGCGCCCTGCCGGCTTAGTGGGGCCTGGAATACTTAGTAATATCAGATAGATAAAGGTCTATCGCCGGTTAAGATCAATCGATTGATCTTAACCGCCCTGCTGCCGATTGAGCAGTCTCAGCCGCAGCGCGTTCAGCTTGATGAAGCCGGCGGCGTCGCGCTGGTCGTAGACGGCGTCCTCCTCGAAGGTGACATGCTCCAGCGAGTAGAGGCTGTTCGGCGAGCGGCGGCCTTCGACGATGACGTTGCCTTTGTAGAGCTTGAGGCGGACGCTGCCCTCGACCTTCTCCTGGCTCTTGTCGATCAGCGCCTGCAGCATCTCGCGCTCCGGCGAGAACCAGAAGCCGTTGTAGATCAGCTCCGCGTAGCGCGGCATGATCTCGTCCTTGAGGTGCGCGGCGCCGCGGTCGAGGGTGATCGACTCCATGGCCCGGTGGGCCTGGAGCAGCACCGTGCCGCCGGGGGTCTCGTAGACGCCGCGGCTTTTCATGCCGACGAAGCGGTTCTCGACCAGGTCGAGCCGGCCGATGCCGTTGGCGCCGCCCAGCTCGTTGAGCCTGGTCAGCAGGGCGGCCGGGCTCAGGCGCTCGCCGTCGACGGAAACCGCATCGCCGCGCTCGAAGCCGATCTCGACCACGGTGGGCTTGTCCGGCGCCGCCTCCGGCGAGACGCTGCGCGAATAGACGAACTCCTCCGGCGCCTCCCAGGGGTCCTCCAGCACTTTTCCTTCGGCGGAGATGTGCAGCAGGTTGGCGTCGACCGAGAAGGGCGCCTCGCCGCGCTTGTCCTTGGCGATCGGGATCTGGTGCTTCTCGGCGAAGTCGATCAGCCGGGTGCGCGAGGTCAGGTCCCACTCGCGCCAGGGCGAGATGACGTGGATGTCCGGGTTGAGGGCATAGTAGGACAGCTCGAAGCGGACCTGGTCGTTGCCCTTGCCGGTGGCGCCGTGGGCGACCGCGTCGGCGCCGGTCTCGGCGGCGATCTCGATCTGCCGCTTGGCGATCAGCGGCCGGGCGATCGAGGTGCCGAGCAGGTAGACGCCCTCGTAGAGCGCGTTGGCGCGGAACATCGGGAAGACGTAGTCGCGCACGAAGGTCTCGCGCAGGTCCTCGATGTAGATTTCGCGGACGCCGAACATCTCGGCCTTCTTGCGCGCCGGCTCCAGCTCCTCGCCCTGGCCGAGGTCGGCCGTGAAGGTCACGACCTCGCAGCCGTAGGTCTCGCGCAGCCACTTGAGAATGACCGAGGTGTCCAGCCCGCCCGAATAGGCGAGCACCACTTTCCTGATATCGCTCATGACCCAACCCCGCCGCCGAAAACCCGCTGAAAACCGCGCGGAGTATAGGCTTCGCCGGCCGGCCGGCAAGCGATGCGGCGGCCCCTAGGTCCCGGCGTCGCGGCTTTTCGACGGCAATTCATGCAAGAAGAATTGAAAGAGAAATCGCCGATAAGTGTTCCCGGGTCCTGTATGCTGTCCACCTCAATAGAGGAGGGAACCATGCCGGATTGGAACCTCGTTCACATCAAGCAGCCCGATTCCCTGGCGCAACTTCCCAAGCGGGCCAATGGCAAGGTCGATTGGGGCAACGTGAAGGTCGCCCACCTGGACACGGGCTATACCGAGAACCCGGCCTTCGGGCGCTGGCGGAACGGCCGCAATGCCATCGTCCGCGCCGAGCTGGGCCGGGACTTTCTGCAGCCGAGACGGCAGAGCCCGCTCGACCCGCTGAACGATGTCGGCTTCATGCCGCCGGGCCACGGCACCCGATCGGGAAGCGCCCTCTCCGCCGACGGCGCCGGCGTCGTCGGCATCGCCCCCGGCCTGCCGCTGATCCCCTTTCGGGTCACCGACTCGAGCCTCGTGACCAGCGATGTCAATCGCGCCATCGGCCGCGCCATCACGCATGTCGTCGAGAACAGGCTCGCGCCGGTCATCAACATCAGCCTCGGCTTTCCATTGCTCGACGAAGCGGACATGGGCAAGGCGGTCGATCTGGCTTACGAGAGCGGCGTCATCGTCGTTGCGGCGGCCGGGCAGGAGATCAACCGGGTCAGCTATCCCGGAAAGCACCGCCGAACCATCGGCGTTGCCGGCATCGAGAAGACCGGGCGGCGGCGGCCCAGGTTCAAGCCCTACTACAAATACAATCGCTATGGCCGTGTCTCGGTCTGGGCGCCGGGAAAGCCCATCCGGCGGGCCAACGTCGTGCAGGAGCCGCCCCGAGATCAATTCGGCGACGGCACGACCTATTCGACGGTCCACGTCACGGCCGCCGCCTGCATATGGCTGCGCAAGCACGGCAGCCGCATCAACGAGCTCTACATGAGAAAGCGGAATGAGCGCTGGAAGCGGGTGGAGGCCTTCCGCCGCTTGCTCGCGACCGCGGGACGGCCCCTGCCCTTCCGTCCGCTCGAGGGCAACAAGGCGATCGGCTTGGACATCGGCCGCCTCTTGCGCGCCGACCTGCCGGATCCGGAGACGCTGATGATCGAGGCGGATCTGGCGCTGGACGACCGAGTCTAGAGGCGAGGTTGCGCCGACGTCAGGCCGTCGCCGTCGTCTCCGTCTCGCGTTTCCGCTGGCGCTCGCTGGCCGACTTGAGCTGGCCGCAGGCGGCCATGATGTCGCGGCCGCGCGGCCGGCGGATCGGCGCGGAGATGCCGGCCTCGAAGAGGATGTCGGAGAAGGCCTTGACCGTGGCCGGCTCGGAGGTGGCGTAGGGCGCGCCGGGCCAGGGGTTGAAGGGGATCAGGTTGACCTTGGCCGGCAGGTCGCGCAGCAGGGCGACCAGGGCATGGGCCTGCTCGGCGCCGTCGTTGACGTCCTTCAGCATGACGTACTCGAAGGTGATGCGCCGGGCGTTGTGGGCGCCGGGATAGGCGCGGCAGGCCTCGAGCAGCGCGGCCAGCGGGTACTTCTTGTTGAGCGGCACGATGACGTCGCGGATCTCGTCCGTCACGGCGTGCAGCGAGACCGCGAGGTTGACGTCGAGCTCGCGGCCGCAGCGCTCCATCATCGGCACCACGCCGGCCGTCGAGAGGGTGATGCGGCGCTTGGAGATCGAGATGCCCTCGCCGTCCATGACGATGCGCATGGCCTGGGCCACGTTGTCGAAGTTGTAGAGCGGCTCGCCCATGCCCATCAGCACGATGTTGGTGATGCGCCGCTCCTCGCCCGAGGGCGTCGGCCACTCGCCGAGACAGTCGCGCGCCAGCATGACCTGGCCGACGATCTCCGCCGCCGAGAGGTTGCGCACCAGGCGCTGGGTGCCGGTGTGGCAGAAGCGGCAGGTCAGGGTGCAGCCGACCTGGCTCGAGACGCAGAGCGTGCCGCGCTCCTCGTCGGGGATGAAGACGCACTCGGCCTCCTGGCCGTCGGCGAAGCGCAGCAGCCACTTGCGGGTGCCGTCGCTGGAGAGCTGGTCGAGGCTCGCCTCGGGCCGGGCCAGGCAGTAGGTCTCCGCCAGCCGGGCCCGGAAGGCCTTGGAGAGCGTGGTCATCTCGGCGAAGTCGGCGACGCCGCGGTGGTAGATCCAGTGCCAGAGCTGGCGGGCCCGGAAGGGCTTCTCGCCGAGGCCGGCCATCTCCGCCTCGAGCTCTTGGCGCGACAACCCGATCAGGTTGCGGCGCGCCGTGGCCGGCTCGGCGGGCGGCGCGAACTTCTCGGCATGGGCGAGGCTGCTCATGGGATCTACCTAGTCCCGCCGGCCCGTCCCGGCAAGCCGGCCGTCAGGGGGCTTGCGCCCGGGCCTGCGGCCGCATCCGGCCCATCAGCAGCCAGAAGGCGATGGCCATGTTGACCAGGTTCCAGGCGATGCCGTTGAGGAAGGCCGCCTGGTAGGAGCCCGTCAGGTCGTAGATCTCGCCGGACAGCCAGCCGCCGAGCGCCATGCCCGCGACCGTGGCCATCAGCACCAGGCTGACGCGGGAGCCGGCCTCGCGGGCCGGGAAGTACTCGCGCACGATCAGCGCGTAGCTCGGCACGATGCCGCCTTGGGACAGGCCGAAGATCGCCGAGACGACGTAGAGCGAGACCAGGCCGTCGAAGGGCAGGTAGAAGACCAGGGCCAGGGCCTGCAGGCTGGAGCCCAGGAGCAGCGTGCCGAGGCCGCCGATCTTGTCGGCGATGACGCCGGAGACCAGGCGGCTCACCACCCCGAGGATCAGCATCAGCGAGAGCATCTCGGCGCCCCGGGCCGGGCCGTAGCCGAGATCCGCGCAGTAGGCGACGATGTGGACCTGCGGCATGGTCATGGCCACGCAGCAGGCGATGCCGGCAAAGGCCAGCAGCGCCTGGAAGGCGCCCGGCGAGAGCGGCATGGCGGTCGGCGTGGCGTGGGCGCTGACCGGCGCGTCGCCGCCGTCCACCGGCGAGGGCCGGCGCAGCAGCAGCGACAAGGGCAGCATGACCAGGAGGCAGAAGACGCCCACCGCCAGGTGGGTCTGGCGCCAGCCCACGGTCTCGATGCCGTACTGCAGCAGCGGCGGCCAGAGCGCGCCGGAGAGATAGTTGCCGCTGGCGACGATGGCGATGGCGATGCCGCGGCGGCGCAGGAACCAGTGGGAGATGTCGGCGACCAGAGGCCCGAAGGTCGCCGAGCTGCCGAGCATGCCGATCAGCAGCGCCTGGACCAGCACGAACTGCCAGTAGCTGGCGGCCTGCGAGGCGGCGATGTAGCCCAGGCCGAGCATCAGGGCGCCGAGCAGCAGCGGCACGACGATGCCGAAGCGGTCGGCGAGCCGGCCCATCAGCACGCCGCCGACGGCGAAGCCGACCATGGTCGCCGTGTAGGGAATCGAGGCACCGCCGCGATCGATGCCGAACTCGGCCTCGATGGTCGGCAGCACCACCACGCTGGACCAGAGCCCGACCCCGCCGAGAACCGCCAGCAGCAGGCTGGCGGCGAGGCGCGACCAGGCGCCGTCGATGGCGGGTGGCTCCAGGAGGTCCTTGGTCTTCGCGGGCGGACTTTTCACGGTGGACTGGGGCCGATACCACTGCTGGCGGCCGCCGCTCGGGCGGTCGAACCCCCTTCTCTAGCAGTGGTCTGTAGGCCCCGGCCAGGGCGCCGGGCGCATGGCTTTCATGCGGCAGGCGGCGGTCCGCTCAGGTCTCGACCTTGTAGCTCAGCTCCAGCTCGTCCCCGGTCCGGCCCCAAATGCCCCAGTTCGCCCGCGGCGTCTCGGCGATGGTGATCTCGATATCGTTGGGCGGGAGACCGAGGCCGGCCGCGATCTCGGCCATCAGGCGATGCAGCAGGGCCTTCTTGGTCTCGGCGCTGCGTCCCTCGAACATCGAGATCTCGATGATGGTGTAGCCCGGCCCGCGGTCGGCGGGGTGCCTGAAGTCGGCCGGCTCGAGGGCGATGAAGCGGTGGAAGCGCTTGTCCTCCGGCAGCCCGAGCACCGCCATGGCCGCGTCGTGGATGATGTCGGACAGGCGGTCCCTGACCCGGTCGAGGTGGGCCCGCGTCCCATAGATCTTGATCTGCGCCATGGCTCACCCTTCTACAGACGGTCGTGTGGTTTGCGAAAGTCCCGAAAACCGAAGGTCGGGGCCGCTACTATTGATACGGGGCTACAGTTCTGCTAATATGGGTGCCAATATGAAGACGACCGTGGAAATCTCGGAGTCGCTGCTGCAGGACGCCAAGGCCCTGGCGAAGCGGGAGAAGACGACCCTGCGGGCGCTGATCGAAAGGGGCCTGCGCGGCGTACTGGCGCAAGCGGGGAAGACGACGCCCTTCGTTCTCCGCGATGCTTGCTTCACGGGACAGGGCCTGCAGCCGGGCTTCGAGGACGGCGACTGGCAGCGGATCCGCGACGCCTCCTACGACGGCCGCGGCGGGTGACCGATAGTCGGGACCGGCAACTTTGATCGCCGCCCGTAGTCGCCGCCGATGATCGCCGTCGACACCAACCTGCTGGTCTATGCCCACCGCGGCGACTCCGAATGGCATGCAGCCGCGGCGGCGACCGTCAAGGCGCTCGCCGAGGGGCGCTCGGCCTGGGCGATCCCCTGGCCCTGTCTTCACGAGTTCCTGGCGATCGTCACGCACCCGAGGATCTACCGGCCGCCGAGCGAGATCGCCGTCGCGCTGGACCAGGTCGATGCCTGGCTGGCCTCGCCGAGCCTGGTGCTGCTATCGGAGTCGGCCGATCACTGGGACCGCATCAAGGGGCTCGTCGCCAAGGCCGGCGTTCGCGGCCCGCGCGTCCACGACGCGCGCATCGCGGCGATCTGTTTGGCGAACGGCGTGCGAGAAATGCTGAGCGCGGACCGGGACTTCAGCCGCTTCCCGAGCTTGCAGGTGCGCAATCCCCTGGTCTCGGCCTGACCGGCGGCCTGCGCCGGCGGCGCGGCGCGATCAGCGGCAGGTCTCGTTGATCTTGTTGTAGGCGGCCGTGAAGCCCTTGAGGGAATAGGTGTCGGTGGTCCTGGTGCCGCGCCAGGAGGTGCCTTTGACGACCATCTTGGCGCCCTTGATCATAGCCTTGACCAGGCGGCCGTCCTCGTTGGCGTTCGGCGTCCAGGCGACGTCGTCGCGGGTGAAGAGCTTGAACTTCTGACCGCCGATCGAGAGGTCGACGAAGCTCTCGTCCTTGAACTTGTAGCCGATGACGATGCTGACCTCGTCACGGGTCTTGTCGGCCGGCCAGTGGGTGACCAGGGCGTAGATGTCGCCGCGTTCCGTGTAGTTGCCTTCGTGCTTGGTCGGCTGGCTGGCCATGAAGCAGGCCTTGGAGCCGTTCTCCGTGAAGCGGAAGGCGCTCCAGTCGTTGAAGTCGCCGAGGCGCTCGAAGGCTTGGCCGAAGGCGCTGCCGGTCCAGGCCAGCATGAGGCCGAAAACGGCGAGGCCGGTCTTGAGGAGGAAACGCTGTGTCATCATGGTCGCCATTCTAGTTTCGCCGCCCGCTCACGTCAGCCCGCTGCCGGCCTCGCGCCGCATTTTGACCACGACCACCCCCACCTCCGGGGGCCGGGGCCGCGCGCGGAGCCGACGAACCGGCATCGTTTGCCACCGACTCGCGGCAATTTCAAGGCAACCTGAGGCAGAATGCCCGCTTTCCGGGAGTGGCCGCGCTCAGGCCCGCGGGCGGCGGCGAATCTGGGCGCCGCGGACGTGTTCGGGCTGGCTTTCCGGCCGGGCGCGGGGGTTCACCGGGCGACGCGCGAAACGCCCCATCGCCAGCATCCGGTCGTACATCACGATCGCCCCGGCGACGCCGACGTTGATGCAGAAGCGCGTCGGGATCTTGACCAGATGATCGCAGCGCGACAGCAACTCGGGCGAGAGCTCGCCGCGCTCCGGCCCAAGGACATAGGCGGCGGCGGTGGGGTGTCGGAAGCTCGGCAGGTCGACCGCGGACTCGTCGAACTCGATGCCGACCAGCTTGCAGCCCTTGGGCAGCATCAGCGCCGGGGCGGACCCGTAGCTGTAGAGCGGCAGGTGCTTGACCGCATCGGAGGTATCCGAAGCCTGGGCCGCCTTGGTGTCGAAGTCGGGGGCGATGGTGAAGAAGAAGCTCGCCCCGAAGGCATGGGCCGAGCGCAGGAGATTGCCGAGGTTCAGGGGCTTGCTGATGCCTTCGGCGCCGATGGCGAAGTAGCCGCGCATGGCCCGACAACTTGCACGCCGCCTGGGGCCGAGGCAAGGTGCGAGCCGCCGGCGCGGACGGCGCGCGCCGCCGAGCCCCAACGAGATCTCCGGACCATGTCCAGCGGCGTTTCCCTCCAGCCTCTCGCAAGCACTCCGAAGACCAAGGTGTCGCCGAGCGGCGCGCCCGATCCCTTGGTGATCGAGGTGACGCGCGGCGCCATGGTCGAGAGCCGGCACCGCGTGCGCTACGCCCTGGTCGACGGCGAGGGCCGGGTGTTGCGGCACGCCGGCGACCCCGAGCAGCAGATCTACGGCCGCTCGGCGATCAAGCCGATCCAGGCCCTGGCCCTGGTCGAGAGCGGCGCGGCCGAGGCTTTCGGCCTGGGCGATGCCGAGATCGCCCTGGCCTGCGCCAGCCACAACGGCGAGCCGCGTCATGTCGAGACGGTGGCGCCCTGGCTGGCGCGCATCGGCTGCTCGGCGGCGGACCTCGAATGCGGACCGCAGCTGCCGAGCCGCGAGCAGGACGTCAAGGCGCTCTTCGAGGCGGGTGCCGTGGCCGGCGCCATCCACAACAACTGCTCGGGCAAGCATACCGGCTTCCTCTCCGTCGCCCGTCACCTGGGGGTACCGACGGCCGGCTATATCCGGCTCGAGCATCCGGTGCAGCAGCAGGTGCTCGGCATCCTCGAGAGCATGACCGGCCTGGCGCTGTCCGCGGCGCCGCGCGGCATCGACGGCTGCGGCATTCCGGTGATCGCGGCGCCCCTGGGCAACCTGGCCCTGGCCATGGCGCGCTTCGCCGATCCGCAGGATCAGCCGGAGGCGCGCCAGGCGGCCTGTGCCCGGGTGCGCGCTGCCATGGCCGCCGAGCCCTTCATGGTCGCCGGCAGCGGCCGCTTCTGCAGCGCCGTGATCGCGGCCAGTGACGGCCGCGTGCTGGCCAAGACCGGCGCCGAGGGCGTGTTCTGCATCGCCTTGCCGGAGGCCGGCCTCGGCCTGGCGCTGAAGGTCGAGGACGGCGCGACCCGCGCCGCCGAGGTCGCCGCCGCCAACCTGCTGCGCGATCTGGGGCTGCTGGACAGCAAGACCCTTGCCGCGCTGGAGCGCCTGTTCGAGCCGCCGGTGACGAACCGGGCCGGGCAAAAGGTCGGCAGCCTGCGGCCGGCCAAGGACGGCTGATCGACCATGCGGGCCATCGTCTGCCGCGACTGGATCGAGCCGGAACAGCTCGGCCTCGAAGAGGTCGAGCCGCCGACGCCGGCCGCCGGCGAGGTCCGCGTCGCCGTGGCGGCGGCCGGCATCAACTTCGCCGACAGCCTGATGATCGCCGGCAAGTACCAGGAGAAGCCCTCCTTCCCCTTCACGCCGGGGCTCGAGGTCGCCGGCCGGATCGACGCCGTCGGGCCGGGCGTCACCCGGCTCTACGAGGGGCAACGGGTCATGGCGGCGGTCGACCGCGGCGGCTTCGCCGAGGCGGTGATCGCCCGCGAGTCCGACGTCTTCGTCCTGCCCGACAGCATGGACATGGCGACCGCGGCCGGCTTCATCATCACCTACGGCACGGCCCACGGCTCGCTGGTCTGGCGCGCCGCGCTGCAGCCGGGCGAGCGGCTGCTGGTCCACGGCGCGGCCGGCGGCGTCGGCCTGGCCGCCGTCGAGGTCGGCAAGGCGCTCGGCGCCGAGGTCATCGCCACCGCCGGCTCGCCGGAGAAGCTGGCCGTCGCGGAGGCCCACGGCGCCGACCATCTGATCAACGCCCGCGAGGAGGGGCTGCGCGACAAGGTCAAGGCCCTGACCGACGGGCGCGGCGTCGACGTCGTCTTCGACCCCGTCGGCGGCGACATCTTCGATGCCTCCCTGCGGGCCTCGGCCTGGAGTGGGCGCCTGGTCGTGGTCGGCTTCGCCGCCGGCCGGGTGCCGCAGATCCCGGCCAACTACCTGCTGGTCAAGAACCTCGCGGCCCTCGGCTTCTATTGGGGCTCCTATCGTAGCCAGGCCCCGCAGCGCCTGGTGCCGCAGTTCGAGGAGCTGCTCGAGTGGTTCTCGGCCGGCAAGCTGAAGCCCCACGTCTCGGCGCGCTTCGACCTGGCCGAGGCCGGCACGGCTCTGCGCAGCCTCCTGGAGCGGCGCTCCACCGGCAAG
Organism: Kiloniellales bacterium; assembly: GCA_028280455.1. Lineage (GTDB taxonomy): Bacteria > Pseudomonadota > Alphaproteobacteria > Kiloniellales > JAKSDN01 > JANQLT01. The sequence goes on along the minus strand of JANQLT010000035.1, from coordinate 8,214 downwards.
CTGGTGCTGACCACGGGCCTGGAGTGACGGCGCTCGGCATGACCGATCCGGTCCGCGCCCAGTACGAAGCCTATCCCTACCCGACGCGCGACCCGCGCAAGGAGGCCCGTCGCCTGGTGGTCGGCTCGCCCGGCCAGCTCGACGAGCTCAACCACTGCCTCTTCGCCGGCCGGCGCGACTTCACGGCGCCCTTCCGGGTCCTGGTGGCTGGCGGCGGCACCGGCGACGCGGCCATCATGCTGGCCCAGCAGCTCGCCGAGCGCGGCGGCGACAGCGAGGTGGTCTGGCTCGACCTCTCCGAGGCGGCGCGCGCCATCGCCGAGGCCCGCGCCGAGGCGCGCGCTTTGACGAACATCCGTTTCGTCACCGGCGACCTGCTCGCCCTGCCGGACCTGGCGCCCGGCCCTTACGACTACATCGACTGCTGCGGCGTGCTGCACCACCTGGCCGAGCCGGCGCAGGGCCTCGCCGTCCTGGCGGCGGCGCTGGCGGCGGGCGGCGGCATGGGCCTGATGCTCTACGGCCGCTACGGTCGCACCGGGCTCTATCCGCTGCAGGGCGTGCTGCGGACCCTGGCCGGCGAGGCGCCGCTGCCCGAGCGGATCACGCTGGCGCGCGGCCTGCTCGAGGCCCTGCCGCGGACCAACTGGTTCCGCCGGAACCCCTTCCTCGGCGACCACAAGCGCAGCGACGCCGAGCTGGTCGACCTGCTGCTGCATGCCCGCGACCGCGCCTACAGCGTGTCCGAGCTGCTCGCCTTGCTCGACGGCGCCGGCCTCGGCGTGACGCGATTCCTGGAGCCGCTGCGCTACGAGCCGCGCAGCTACGTCAAGGACCCCAAGCTGGCGGGTCGCTTCGAGTCTCTCGACCAGCGCGAGCGGGCAGCGGTCGCCGAGGTGCTGGCGGGCAACATGAAGACCCATGTGGTCTACGTCGCGCGTGACGCAGGCGAGCGTCTGGCCCGATTCGAGGGACCGGACACGCGGCCGATCCTGCCTTTCCATGACGGCCGGCAGCTCGCCGAGACGGCGCGCGACAAGCTGAGCCTGACGGTCGAGTTCGAAGGGCTGCCGATCACCCTGCCCTTGCCGCGCCTGGCGCCGGCGATCCTGGCGCGCATCGACGGCCGCACGACTTTCGGCGCGATCCACGCGGCCCTGGCGCAGGCCGACTCGCGTTTGACCTGGGGCCGTTTCGCCGCCGACGTCGAGGCCCTGACCGAGGCCCTGATCGGCGCCAACGTCATGGCGCTGGCGAACCCGCCCGGCGCCACAGAGGAGACTCCCGGCCCATGACCGCGACCGGTCCCGCCATCGACCATCTCGTTCTCGCCTGGCACGACCTGGCGGCCGCGCGCCGGCAGTACGCGCGCTTCGGCTTCACGCTGACGCCCGAGGCGCGGCATCCCTTCGGCACCGGCAACAGCCTGGCGCAGCTTCAGGGCAGCTTCCTGGAGCTGCTGGCGGTGGTCGAGCCCGAGAAGCTGGTGCCGCCGAGCGAGGGCCGCTTCAGCTTCGGCGCCTTCAACGCCGACTTCCTGGCCAAGCGCGAGGGCCTGTCGATGCTGGTGCTGACCAGCGACGACGCGGCCCGCGACAACGAGACCTGGGCGGCGCGCGGCCTGGCGACTTACGAGCCGCTGCATTTCTCCCGCCAAGCGAAGCAGCCCGACGGCGGCAGCGCGACGGTCGCCTTCAGCCTCGCCTTCGCGCTCGACCCGGCCATGCCGGAGGCCGCCTTCTTCGTTTGCCAGCAGCACAACCCCGAGGCCTTCTGGCAGGCCCAGTACCAGAGCCACGCCAACGGTGCCCGCGGCATCGCCGCCGTCACCATGGCGGCCGAGTCGCCGGCGACGCAGCGGGCCTTCTTCGAGCGGATGGTCTCGCCCGAGGCCGTGGCGGAGACGGCCGACGGCCTCACCGTTTCGCTGCGCGGCGGCCGCATCGAGGTGCTCTCGGCCGCCGCCTTGCAAGGCCGCTTCGCGACGCCGCTTACCGTCAGCGCGGCAGGCGCGGCCTTCGTCGCGGCGACGATCGCCGTGGCCGATGTCGGGGCCTTGGAAGCTCTCCTGGCCGACAACGCCGTGCCCTTCGCGCGGCGCGGCGACGCGATCGAGATCGCGCCGGACCAGGCCGGCGGCACGCTGCTCGAGTTCGTCGCCGGCTAGCGCGCTACCGCATTGGGTGACATCGCCGGCCCGCTGCCAAAGGGCAACGACCTGCCCCCTCACCCGGCTCCGGCTAAGCTCAGCCTACGGCTTCGCTAAGCCTCCACGGCCCTCTCCCCCGACGGGGGAGAGGGATGCGTAGGCTTGGTGAGGCGCAGCCGAGCCTAGCCGGAGCCGGGTGAGGGGGCAGTTCGTTTCGATGTCGACGGTGACTGCCGCGAGTGGCGATCGCGAGAGCGTTGCCGAACGAGCGGACCGCTGCCGGTTCCGCCCAAGCAAGGAACGCTCTGGCTGGCCAAAGCGACGGGGCCCGACCGACAGTGCGGCCGGGCCCCGCGCAGGGGCCGTCGTGCTTGCTTACTCCGTCGCTTTCGGGCGCAGGGCTTCGCCGAGCAGGGCGGCGGCGCCGGCGAGGCCGCTGCCGTTCTCGCCCGAGACCACGGTGTGCGGCACCAGGCGCTCGACGAGCTGCACCAGCTCCGGCTTGTCGCTGAGCGTCTGCAGCACCTGCTTGATCATCTCGAGAGTCATCACCCGGTCCTGGCCGAGCACCTCGACTTGGGCCCGCTGGCCCTGGGCCTGCTCTTCGAGGAAGGCGCGGTTGGCGGCGCCCTCGTTGCGGGCGGTCAGCATCAGGCGCTCGGAGACGGAGACGTCGATGTCCGCCTTCACCAGGCGCGGCTGCTCGTCCGCGGTGGCCCGCGCGCGCTCGGTCTCCAGCCGGGTCTGCTGCGCCTTGCGCTCCTCGAGATAGGCGCGGGAGAGCTGCCGGGCCAGCTGCTCGCGCAGGCGCGAGACCAGCAGCTCGGGCGGGATGGCCGGCTCGCCGAGGCGGATCTCCTTGATGTTGACGCCCGCCTTACGGCCCTCGGACTTGATCTCGTCCTCGATCAGATCCTCGATGGCGGGCCGCAGCTCGATCAGGTCGAGCACCCGGACCGGCCGCTCGATGCGCTGCCGGCTGCCGTCCTCCTGGACCTGCTCGAGGCTCAGGCTGCGCGCCGCGATGTTGCGCACGGCGGAGCGGATCACCGGCGTGATGATGCGGTTCTCGACGGCTTCGATATCGCCGACCGAGGAGACCACCTTGGGCGCGTTCTCCGGCGAGACCTGGACGACGACGCGCAGCTCCTGCGGCACGTCCCAACCTTCGAGCTTGATGAAGACCGCGCGGTCGGCGGCCGAGGCCGGCGTGGCGACGGTCTGCTGCGACTCCTTCTGGGTGATCTTGCCGTCCTGGTCGACCACCAGGTCGATGCGCCGCTTCACGTAGCCGCCGACGTAGGCCCAGGTCTGCACGCGGGTGTCGACCAGGGTCACCTCGTAGGCCCGCTTGTTCAGGTAGTAGGCGCCGGGGAACAGCGGCTCGTCCCAGATGCCGATGCAGCCGCGCGACACCAGGGGCGCGCGCAGGTCCGCGTTGGCCGGCTCGCTCGGGCCGGCACCGGGCGCCGGGCAGGCCGTCTGCGGGTCGCGCACGTTGCTCTTCACCACGCCGACGAAACCGGCGGGGATCACGGTCGCCTCGTTCTCGCGCAGATCGACCTTCCAGAGGTAGCGGTTGAGGCGATAGCGGCCGGGCTTGAGGACGCTCTCCTGCGGCCCCCGGTAGCCCGCCTCCGACAGGAAGCGGTTGGCGTCGAGCATCGCCTCCTCGCGCTCGGTCGGGAAGCGCGGCGCGATGTACATGCCCGCCGGCATGGCTTCGCCGTCCAGGGCCGTCAGCTCGGCGTAGCTGCCCTGCGGCACCTCGACGACGGGGAAGCGCTCGACGTCGTAGACGATGTGCAGCAGCGGGATCAGATGGAAGCCCGGGCCGAGGATGTCGGCCTGCGGCCCCTTCTGGCCCGCGGTGGCGATGATGCGCCCCTTGGCCAGCTCCTCGCTGCCGTAGATCCGCTTGAGATGCCCGACCTCGTCCGCGTCGATGTAGGTCACCGACGTGCCGGCGGCGAGCAGCAGCGCGCCGAAGCCCGCCGCGACGGCCAAGAGCCGCCGGCTCGCGGGCAGGAAACGGCCGAGACGGCCGCCGGCCCTGGCGCCGACGCTACTTAGTAGAAACAGATAGGCCGAAAGAAGAACGAGCGCGATTGCAAGAAGCGCTTGCCACATGTCATCCTCCCTCTCTATTTCCTAATAAGAAATCAATTTGTTGCGTGAATGCTGACGGCCTATATATGGCATGTAGGGTCGCGAATTCCATTTCGTTTTGAATATCCGATTTGATATTGAAATTCCTTGATCTATACATTATATATACTATCAAAGGGGCGTGGCCGTTTCGCTCGTTCGAGTGGTAGCGGGAGGGAGTCGTGTATCCGAAATCGCTGTCGCCGGAGGCCCTCGGCCTCTATCGGTGCCGGCCATGAGCCGTGCCTTGACGGTGGCTGCCGGGCAGCTCGGTCCGATCGAGCGCGCGGATGGCCGGCCGTCTGTGGTCGCGCGCCTGATCGCGCTGCTGGAGCGGGCGAAGGCCGCCGGCTGCGCCCTCGTGGCCTTTCCCGAGATGGCGCTGACGCCGTTCTTTCCGCGCCGCCTGGTCGAAGACGACGAGGAGCTGGCGGGCTATTTCGAAAGCGAGATGCCGGGTCCGGAGACCCGGCCGCTGTTCCAGGCCGCCGCGGACCTGCAGGTCGGTTTCGCCTTGGGCTATTGCGAGCGGGCCCGGCAGAACGGTCTCGAGCGCTTCTTCAACAGCGCGGTCCTGGTCGGCCCCGACGGCGCCGTGATCGGCAAGTACCGCAAGGTTCACGTCCCCGGCACGCGCGACCCGGTGCCGGGCCTGCCGGTCCAGCACATGGAGCCGCGCTACTTCAGCGACGGCGACCTCGGCTTCCCGGTCTGGCCTGCCTTCGGAAGCCGGATCGGCCTGGCGATCTGCAACGACCGGCGCTGGCCCGAGACCTATCGGCTGCTGCGCCTGGCCGGCGCCGAGCTGCTGCTGATCGGCTACAACACGCCGGCGCATCTGCCCGACGCGCCCTGGCAGAACGACCTGCGCGGCTTCCACCACCGGCTGCCGATGCAAGCCGGCGCCTACCAGAACAGCCTCTTCGTCGTCGCGGCCGCCAAGGCGGGAGTCGAAGAGGGCGTGGAGATGCTGGCCGAGAGCTGCGTGATCGCGCCCTCCGGGGAGCTCTTGGCCCAGGCCGAAGGCGTCGGCGACGAGCTGGTCGTGGCGAGGCTCGACCTCGAGATGGCCGAGCGCTACCGCCGCTTCCTGGATCTCGAAGGCAGTCGCCGCTCCGAAGCCTACGGGCCCATCGCGGCGCCGACGCGGTGACGCTGCGGAAAAGCAAAAGGGCGGATCCGCGGATCCGCCCTTTCGGAACTGGCTAGTGGTCCTTGCCGGATCAGCAGGACGCGCGATCGAGGCCGAGGTCACGCAGGACGTTGCGGTCGGCGCCCCGGAAAGCGCTACGCAGGTCCAGGTTACGGCTGCCGTCGAGGACGTCGGCTGCACGCCGGCGCAGGTCCACAGCGGACTGACCGGGGATCGTGTTGTCGGCGAGGAAGATGGTGTTCGCCATGGTCCTACTCCTTTTGTCTGCGGCCGGGGCGCGCCGCGGCCTCGGTTGACGTTGCGTAATCACATAAGCCGAAATACGTCGCGACACCAGTGTTCGTTCACCGCGTCACCCATGTAAAAACTGCATAGCCGAGTTAACGATTCGGCAATGCTAAACAAGGGTTTACGCTATTGACCGAGGAATTGGGCGAGATACTTGGCGGTTCTGTCGAGCCCGTCACGAGACCGACGCTGCTGCGTCCTCTCGTACCAGACGGCGACGAGGTGCACTCATCGCCGTTCCTATGGCGTTCAGGCGCCACGCGGGCTTTCCTCGCTTCGCTGCGGGTGCGCCGTCGCGCTTGCCAAGCTGCGTTGAGGGGACCTCACCGCAGCTTGGTATCAGAGTCCCGCGAGGGGGAAGCTGCTGCGGCTGAGCGGCGGCGGCGAGTCGCCGGCCGAGGGCTCGATTTCCGACTCGCTGAAGTCCTCGCTCAGGGCTTCGGCCCAGGCGTCGTCGGTCGCGGCGTTGGCTTCGGCCGGCGCGCCGTTGCCGATCTCGAAGCTGCGGTTCTGTAGGTAGGCGCCGCGCAGGGTGCTGTAGAAATCGATCGAGCTCTCGCGCAGCTTGGCCAGGCGCTCGGGGTCGCGGGCGAAGCGGTCGACCGTCGAGCCGGAGAGATTGACCAGGGCCGCGGCGGCGGTCGGCAGGTAGTTCGCCGGGTCCAGGGCCATGTCGACCAGCCGGCCGAGCGCGTCGCGCGGCGTCGAGGGCCCGAGCAGGGGCAGCACCATGTAGGGGCCGGCCTCGACGCCGTAGACGGCGAGGGTCTGGCCGAAGTCCTCGTCGTGGCGCGGGATGCGCATCTCGCTCGCCCGGTCGAACAGGCCGCCGAAGCCGATGGTGCTGTTGAAGGCGAAGCGCGCGAAGGAGTCGGCCGCCCGTTGCCACTCGCCCTGCAGCAGGTCGTTCACGAAGATGCGCGGCTGGGCCAGGTTGTCGATGACGTTGGAGACGCCGAGGCGCAGCGCCTCCGGCACGGCCCAGCGGTAGGCCCGGACGACGGGCTCGACCAGGTTGTCGTAGGTCCAGAGGTTGTTGTCGAGCAGCGCGCGGTTGAGGTCCTCGAAGGGGTCCTCGGCGACGCCCTCGGCGCTGCCGCCCAGCAGCTCCTCTTCCAGGCTGGCGCTCTGCAGGGCCGGCTGCGGGCCGCCCCGCTCGGGCCCGGCGCTGCCGGCGCAGCCCGCCAGGAGCAGGACCAGGCCGCTCAAGAGCGCCCCTGCCAGGTGGGACCGTAAGGGCCGCATGCCGCCTCTCCACGCCCGTGCTTGGGGAGCAGCAGCCATAGCGTCTCAAGGTTAAGCGGCCGTTAGGCGCCCCGCCGCGAACGGCACCGGCCCAGCGATCCCGACTGTCGCCGTTGCCTCTGCCGCCCGATCCCTCGTCAACCCGCGACGCCGAGCCGCCGCCCTCGGCCTTCCGCCGAGGCCCGCCACCCTGGGGGTCACCCTGTCGATGGATCAATATATGGTGTTTTAGACTGTAGAGTTTGACTATATGTATAATAAATAATCACTGTCACCATTAAAAGAGGGTTTTATCGGCGGGGAGCGAGAGAGCGAGCAAGGGAAGTAGAGTAAAGGAAACTTGGGAACAGAGAAGGAACTTGGGCAGAGGGCAAGGGAAAAGGGAATTGGAGAAGATGGAGCGTGGGGAAAGAGGCGACGGGAGCGATTACCGGTGACAGTGTACATTTTTGTGCCCGGCTCTACCGCTATTGGCCTTGCGGCGTTGCGAAAAACGGCTGCAACAAGGGCCAGCGGGCTTTGCCGAGGGCGGCGGCCGCCTGGCGGGGCTGGGTGTGCTGGCCCAGGCGTCGGTTGCGGGCGTCGCGGCGCCCGAGCCAGGCGGGCCCGGCGCGGCCGGCCGGATCTTCCCGGAGCCGCAAGACGAGCGAGACGTTATGATCGTAGTGGGGCCCCATGGCTCTGCTCCTTGAAGGTTGGGCGGGGAGGGCCGCGCGGGACCGCCCGGCGCCGGACAAGCGCAGACTGGACGTCGACTACTGACAGCATGGAGTCAGGAGCACCGGGTTAGTCTCGGCACTGGTGACGCATCATGTCAGGGGCCCGCCCGGGAGGAGGCCATGCGCCGCGCCGACCGCCTTTTCGAGATCATCCAGGTGCTGCGCCGGCGCTCCTTGACCCGGGCGCGGGACCTGGCCGAGCAGCTCGAGGTGTCCGAGCGGACCATCTATCGCGACGTCCGCGACCTGATCTCCTGCGGCGTGCCGATCGAGGGCGAGGCCGGCGTCGGCTACGTGCTGCGCGGCGGCTTCGACCTACCGCCGCTGATGTTCGACGAGCAGGAGATCGAGGCCCTGGTGCTGGGCGCCCGCATCGTCGAGTCCTGGGCCGACCGGGAGCTGGCCGAGGCCGCCGGCAACGTGATCGCCAAGGTCGAGGCGGTGATCCCCGAGCGCCTGCGCGATCACATGGCCGAGACCGCCCTCCTCGCTCCGGCGGCGCACTTCGCCGA
>JANQLT010000125.1 GCA_028280455.1 Kiloniellales bacterium | reverse complement strand
ACAATGGTTAATGTGGCCTACACGTTGATTGGCTAATTGTTGAGAATGTCGGTTTCCGTTTACCCGCCGTTAACTCTGTTCGGCGAGGATTAACGGGTCTCGACAAGAACTGCGTTTCGGACGACGAAAATGGCTTCCTGGCTGACACGGCAGATGATCTGCACGACGGATCGCCCCGCGGAGGATTTCCGCGGCGCTGCCGTCGAGTCGTGCCTGCTGGGCGCCGTTTCCTTCCTTCGCCTGATCGGTCGCGACGGGGCACTTCGACTTAGGTGCCCCTGAATGCCTCGGGTCATAACCGGGCATTCGGGGGATGCTTACGTACCTTTGTCTTAACCCCGTTTCCTTGAGGTGAGAGGAACCCTGACGATGACCGTCAATCACGATCCGAACCGAATAATTATCTTCGATACCACTTTGCGCGACGGCGAACAGTCGCCCGGCGCGTCGATGAATCTGGAAGAAAAGCTCCGCATCGCGGAAACGCTCGAAGAGCTGGGCGTCGATGTGATCGAGGCCGGATTCCCGATCGCGTCGAACGGCGACTTCGAAGCGGTAAACGAAATCTCCAAGGTGGTCCGCAAGCCGATCATCTGCGGCCTGGCCCGTTCCGGCAAGGCCGACATCGAACGCGCGGCCGAAGCATTGCAGCCGGCCGAGCGCAAGCGGATCCACACCTTCATCGCGACCAGCCCGCTGCACATGAAATACAAGCTCCAGATGGAGCCCGAGGAAGTCCTGCAGCAGGTGGTCGACAGCGTCAGCCACGCCCGCAACTTCACCGACGATGTGGACTGGTCGCCGGAAGACGGCTCGCGCAGCGATCCCGACTTCCTGTGCCGCACCGTCGAAGCGGCGATCAGTGCCGGCGCGACCTGCATCAACCTGCCCGATACGGTGGGCTACGTGATCCCCGAGGAATTCGGCGGGCTGATCGCCATGCTCCGCGAACGGGTGCCGAACAGCGACAAGGCGATTTTCTCGGCGCATTGCCACAACGATCTCGGGCTGGCGGTGGCGAACTCGCTGGCCGCGGTCCAGGCCGGCGCACGCCAGGTGGAATGCACCATCAACGGCCTCGGCGAACGGGCCGGCAACGCGGCGCTGGAAGAGATCGTGATGGCGATCCGCACCCGCAAGGACATGCTGGCCTACGAAACCGGCATCAATACCGAGGTCATCACCCGCGCCTCGCGGCTGGTGTCGGCGGTGACCGGTTTCGCGGTTCAGCCCAACAAGGCGATCGTCGGCGCCAATGCCTTCGCGCATGAGGCCGGGATCCATCAGGACGGCGTGCTCAAACACGCAGGCACCTACGAGATCATGACCCCCGAATCGGTCGGTCTGGTCGAATCCAAGCTGGTCATGGGCAAGCATTCCGGCCGGCATGCCTTCCGCGAGAAGATTCGCGAGCTGGGCTACGAGATCGGCGACAACCAGATGCAGGACGCGTTCCGTCGCTTCAAGGATCTCGCCGACAAGAAGAAGGACGTGTACGACGAGGATATCGTCGCGCTGATCGACGATGAGGTGATGCGGGAAAACGACCGCATTCGCTTCAAGTCGCTGCAGGTCGTCTGCGGCTCGGTCGGCCCGCAAACCGCGGAGCTGGCACTTGAGATCGATGGCGAGGAGCGGGCGACCAAGGCGTCCGGCGACGGACCGGTCGACGCGACCTTCAATGCCATCACCGAGCTGTTTCCGCACGAAGCGCGGCTGCAGCTCTATCAGGTTCATGCCGTGACCGAGGGGACCGACGCGCAGGCCGAAGTCACGGTCCGGCTTGAGGAAAACGGCAAGACTGTTAATGGCCAGGGGGCGGATACCGACACGCTCGTCGCGTCCGCCCGGGCCTATGTGAACGCGCTGAACAAGTTGCTTGTGAAGCGGGAGAAGACGGCGCCGACCGCGCTATCCGCCTGACCGGCCCTTCGGGCCATCGGGCGGCCGCAACGCGGCGTTTGACGGAGACGTGGTGCCCCTGCCGGCTGGCGAGCCTGGCCGGCAGGGATCACCGAACGGAACACCAATACGGGGACGAAGTGAGGGACAATGTTTTCTAAGCTTCTTGGAGTGCTTTCCGCCGATATGGCGATCGATCTCGGGACCGCGAACACGCTGGTCTATGTCAAAGGACGCGGCATCGTCCTGAACGAGCCGTCCGTCGTCGCCATTGCGACGGTGAAGGGCAAGAAACAGGTCCTTGCCGTCGGCGACGAGGCCAAGATGATGCTCGGCAGGACCCCGGGTAACATCGAAGCTATTCGGCCGCTGCGCGACGGTGTGATCGCCGATTTCGATATCGCGGAGGAGATGATCAAGCACTTCATCCGCAAGGTGCACAACCGGCGCAGCTTCGCCAGCCCGCAGATCATTGTCTGCGTGCCGTCCGGTTCGACGGCGGTGGAACGCCGCGCCATTCAGGAATCGGCGGAAAGCGCCGGCGCCCGCCGGGTGTTCCTGATCGAGGAACCGATGGCCGCTGCGATCGGCGCCGGGTTGCCGGTGACCGAGCCGACCGGCTCCATGGTGGTGGACGTCGGCGGCGGCACAACCGAGGTGGCCGTCCTCTCGCTCGGCGGCATCGTCTACTCGCGCTCCGTCCGGGTCGGCGGCGACAAGATGGACGAGGCGATCATCGGCTACATCCGCCGCAACCACAGCCTGCTGGTCGGCGAGGGCTCGGCGGAGCGCATCAAGAAGGAGATCGGCTCGGCCTGCCCGCCCGAGGACGGCGAGGGCGAGACCATGGAGATCAAGGGCCGCGACCTGATGAACGGCGTGCCCAAGGAGCTGGTCATCACCGAGCGGCAGATCGCGGAATCCCTGGCCGAGCCGGTCGGCGCCATCGTCGAGGCCGTCAAGGTGGCCCTCGAGCACACGGCGCCGGAGCTGGCCGCCGACATCGTCGACAAGGGTATCGTGCTGACCGGCGGCGGCGCGCTGCTCGGCAACCTCGACTACGTCCTGCGGGCGGCCACCGGCCTGCCGGTCTCGATCGCCGACGACCCCTTGTCCTGTGTCGCGCTCGGCACGGGGCGCTGTTTGGAAGAAATGGCGGTTCTTAAGAACGTCCTCATCTCTATGTACTAAGTCCTTTCGCTGAACTTTATTTGAACTCGCCAACGGCTTAGACTGTCCTGATCTTGGTCCAACGGTGATGGGCTGCGGCCCGAGCACCTGGAGGCTGCGCGCGTGAAGGACCGGACGTTCTCCGTTCTTCGCCTGGCCAGGCCCCTGCGAGCCTGGCTGCAACGCTTTGCGTTCCTGTCCCTGGCCGGTGCCGCCATCGGCCTGATGCTGCTCGCGCGCACGGACAGCGCCGTCCTCGACAGCGCCCGCATGGCGGTGGTCGACGCCGTGGCGCCGATCCTCGACCTGGCCTCGCGGCCGATCGCCACGGTGCGCGACACCATCCAGGGCGCCAAGGAGATGGCCGCGCTCAAGGCCGACAACGCCGAGCTGCAGGCCCGTAACCAACGCCTGATGCACTGGCAGATGGCCGCCCGGCGCCTGGAGGCCGAGAACCTGGCCCTGCGCGAGCTGCTGCAGCTCGTGCCGGACGGGCCCGAGACCAGCGTCACGGCGCGGGTCGTGACCGACGCCGGCGGCCCCTTCGTGCGCTCCCTGGTGGTCAACGCCGGCGAGCGCGACGGCCTGCGCCGCGGCCAGGCGGCGCTGACCGGCGTCGGCATGGTCGGCCGGGTGGCCAACGTCGGCCTGCGCTCGGCCCGGGTGCTGCTGATCACCGACATGAACAGCCGGGTGCCGGTGGTCGTCGGCCCGCAGCGCGAGCGCGCCGTGCTGGCCGGCAACAACAGCGACCGGCCGCGCATCGAGTTCCTGCGCCCGCGGGTTCAGGTCAATCCCGGCGACCGGGTGGTGACCTCCGGCCACGGCGGCGTGCTGCCGCCCGGGCTGCCGGTCGGCCAGGTCGAGACGGTCGAGAAGACGGCCATCGAGGTGGAGCCCTTCGTCGACCTGCATCGCCTCGAGTTCCTGCGCATCGTCGACCACGAGATGCCGGGCCTGCTGCTGGTCCCCGAAGCGGACGGCTGAGCCTTGAAGAGCACGGTTTGGCAGCGTCTCGATCTGGTCGCCCGCAACCTGCTGCCGGTCTCCTTCACGATCCTGCTGATCATGATCGGCATGCTGCCGATCCGGCCGCCGGACGCCTCGGCCATCGTGCCCTCGATGGCGCTGATCGCGGTCTTCTTCTGGACCATCTACCGGCCGGACCTGATGCCGGAGTGGGCGGTCTTCCTGATCGGCCTGTTCCAGGACCTCATGGCCGGCGGCCTGGTCGGCCTCGGCACCCTGGTGCTGCTGCTGGTGCAGCAGGTGGTCAAGACCCAGCGCCGGACCTGCATCAACGCGCCCTTCCTGCTCTGCTGGGCGATCTTCGCCCTGGTCGTGGTCGGCGCGCAGAGCGTCGCCTGGCTGCTGACCTGCGGGCTTCATCTGCGCCTGGTCAGCCCCATGCCGGGGGTCTTCGAGGGCCTGCTCACACTGGCCTTCTTCCCGCCCCTGGCCTGGATCTTCGCGCGCATGCAGCGCCTGCTGCTGCGCTAGGATAGCCGGGGAGCCATGCCGCGCAGCCACGACGATCAGGGACGCAGCCGCACCTTCACCCGCCGGGCCCTGCTGGTCGGCGCGGGGCAGGCGGGCCTGCTCGGCCTGCTCGGCGGTCGCCTCTACTACCTGCAGGTCCAGGAGTCCGACCGCTACAAGATGCTGGCGGAGGACAACCGCATCAACCTGCGCCTGCTGGCGCCGCCGCGCGGGCGCATCGTCGACCGCTTCGGCGTGCCCCTGGCGGTCAACGTCGAGAACTACCGCCTGCTGCTGGTCCGCGAGCAGACGCCCGACTTCGAGGCGACCCTCGAGGCGCTGTCGCAGATCATCCCGCTGAACGACAAGGAGCTGGCGCGGATCCGCCGCGAGGTGCTGCGCAAGCGCGGCTTCGTCCCGGTCACCGTGCGCGACCACCTGACCTGGCGCCAGGTCAGCCGTATCGAGGTCAACGCGCCCGACCTGGCCGGCATCAGCATCGAGGCGGCGCAGAGCCGCTACCACCCGCAGGCCGCCATGTCGGCGCAGGTGCTGGGCTACGTCGCCGCGCCCTCGCAGGCGGACCTGAGCGACGACCCGCTGCTGCAGCTCCCGGGCTTCCGCATCGGCAAGACCGGCATGGAGCGGATCTACGACACGGAGCTGCGCGGCCTGGCCGGCTCCAGCCATGTCGAGGTCAACGCCGGCGGCCGGATCATCCGCGAGCTGGCCCGCGACGAGGGCAAGCCGGGCCGCGAGCTGGTGCTGACCCTCGACGCCGGCATCCAGTCCTACCTGCATCAGCGCATCGTCGGCGAGACGGCGGCGGCCGGCGTGGTGCTCGACATCGAGACCGGCGACGTGCTGGCGCTGAGCTCGGTGCCGAGCTACGACCCCAACGGCTTCTCGCGCGGCCTGACCGCGGCCGACTGGCGCGACCTGACCAGCGACCCGCTGCGCCCGCTCAACAACCGGGCGCTCTCCGGCCTCTACGCGCCGGGCTCGACCTACAAGATGCTCGTCGCGCTCGCCGCCCTGGAGGCCGGCGTCAACCCGCATCATCGGGTCTACTGCCGCGGCGTGGTGCAGCTCGGCAATGCCCGCTTCCACTGCTGGAAGAAGCACGGCCACGGCTGGATGGACATGCACGACGCGCTGAAGCGCTCCTGCGACACCTACTTCTACGACATAAGCCGCAAGGCCGGCATCGACCGGATCTCCGAGATGTCGCGGCGCTTCGGCCTGGGCTCGCCGGTCGGCATCGGCCTCGAAGGCGAGAAGGCCGGCCTGGTGCCGACGAAGGACTGGAAGCAGGCGATCTTCGGCGAGCCCTGGCAGCCGGGCGAGACACTGGTCACCTCGATCGGCCAGGGCTTCATCCTGACCACGCCGCTGCAGCTCGCGGTCATGACCGCGCGCCTGGCCAGCGGCCGCATGGTCCAGCCGCGCCTGGCCCGCGGCTTCCTCGACGATCCGGCCGAGGCGCTGGACAACCCCAGCTTCCCCGAGATGACCGTGCCGGAGCCGCACTTCCAGATCGTCCGCGCCGGCATGGACGCCGTGGTCAACCACGTGCGCGGCACCGCCTACCGCCGGCGGATCAAGGAGGAGGGCTGGGAGATGGCTGGCAAGACCGGCACCTCGCAGGTCCGCCGCATCACCCTGGCCGAGCGCCGCGCCGGCGTGATCAAGAACAAGGACCTGCCCTGGCACCGCCGCGACCACGCACTTTTCGTCGGCTACGCGCCGGTCTACGCGCCGCGCTATGCCTGCGCGGTGATCGTCGAGCACGGCGGCGGCGGCTCCAAGGCGGCGGCGCCGATCGTGCGCGACGTGCTCACCGTCACTCAGCGGCGCGATCCGACCGGCGCCGGCGCCCGGCCGCTGCTCGCCGGCCGCCCGGTCGAGGATGGCTGAGCCGCCATGGCCTTCAACGAGCACGCCCTGCAGCGCCACGGTCCCGGCCTGAAGCTGAGCGACAAGATCTGGCAGATCAACTGGCCGATGATCCTGCTGATCGGCCTGATCGCCCTGGTCGGCTTCGCCATGCTCTACTCCGCCGCCGGCGGCAACTGGCAGCCCTGGGCGGCGCGCCAGGCGATGCGCTTCGGCGTCGGCCTGGCGCTGATGCTGACCGTCGCGCTGGTCGACATCCGCATCTGGTTCCGCTGGGCCTACCTGCTCTACGCCGGCGTGGTCGTGCTGCTGATCGCGGTCGAGATCATGGGCTCGATCGGCATGGGCGCGCAGCGCTGGATCGACCTGAAGATCATCCAGATCCAGCCCTCGGAGCTGATGAAGATCGCCATCGTCCTGGCCCTGGCGCGCTACTACCACGGCCTGCCGCAGGAGGAGGTGACGCGGCCGAGCCGGGTGCTGGCGCCGCTCGTGATGATCCTGGCGCCGGCCGCGCTGGTCCTCAAGCAGCCGGACCTCGGCACCGCGGCCATGCTGATCATGGTCGGTGGCGCGCTGCTGTTCATCGCCGGCGTGGCGCTCTGGAAGTTCGCCATCGTCCTGGTCGCCGGCCTGTCGGCCATCCCGATCGCCTGGAACGCGCTGCACGACTATCAGCGCCAACGGGTCCTGACCTTCCTCGATCCCGAGACCGACCCGCTGGGCTCCGGCTACCACATCCTGCAGTCGAAGATCGCGCTCGGCTCCGGCGGCCTGCTCGGCAAGGGCTTCCTCGGTGGCACCCAGAGCCACCTGAACTTCCTGCCCGAGATGCAGACCGACTTCATCTTCACGGTCCTGGCCGAGGAATTCGGCCTGGCCGGCGGCCTGCTGCTGATCGGCCTCTACACCCTGCTCTTCGTCTACGGCTTCGCCATCGGCTTCCGCTCACGCAACCTCTTCGCCCGCCTGCTGGCGCTCGGCCTGACCTGCAACCTCTTCCTCTACGTCTTCATCAACATCGCCATGGTCATGGGCCTGATCCCCGTCGTCGGCGTCCCCCTGCCGCTGATCTCCTACGGCGGCACCGCCATGCTCGCGGTCATGGCCGGCCTCGGCCTGCTGATGTCCTGCTACGTCCACCGCGACGTGCGCATACCGCGGCGGGGCTTGGCGGAAGACTAGGTGGGGCGACGGGCGGGCGGTTCATTCGGGGCCACGCCCTTTCCGTCATCGCGAACGCAGGGAAGCGATCCAGACTGTTGCCAACGCAGCGGTCCGCCTGGATTGCCGCGCCGGCTGACGCCGGCTCGCCATGACGCAGGCCGAGCCATGGCCTTTGCCGAATCAGCGAATCCTGCGAGACTCCGGCTACCGAAGCTTGTATCGACCCGACGCGGAGACAGGCACGAAGATGTACGCCGAGCCGGACCTGCTCAACGAGGACGACTATCTCCAACCCTTGGATGCGCCGACCTCACACCCTGCATACCCGACTAAACCAGAAGGAGGCAACAAGCCCCATAACAACATGCCCCCTGCGTTGCACTCTATTTCTGCAAGAAAGCGAGCGCCGCTGAATGAGACTTGCTCTTCCGATCTTTGGTCTATTGGCACTGCTATACTCTGGCGAGAGCCACGCATTCTGTGCCGAACCTCGTCCTCCCAGTGCACCGTGGCATGACCCTCCTACGGCGCCAATTTGCAGTGGTTATGGGAGCTTGAGCGATTGTGACTCGTGGGAAATTGAGAGCTTCAGGAACGAGGTACAGGATTTCATTTATGAGATGCAGAACTACGCTGACGAAGCTGCCAGGTTCTACTCAAACGCTGTTGACTATGCCAACTGCCAAGCTGAGGAGGCGCTAGACAACTGGAACGCATTTGCGAGTCGGTGAGTCGAAACATGAACGAAAAGAGAAAATTCTCTCTATCTTGGGTGGTCGTGTTATGGACAGCGCTATTTGGTTTTGTTGGCGGTGCGGTTTTTTTCAGCTTCGCAGAGTCTTTTCCAGAATCTGTAGCATTTCGCAACTACAGTATAGGTTTCGCGACCATTGTTGGTCTATTTCTGTTCTATTGGAGGGATCTCAGCCTTGATCGTTCCTCTAGGGCGGCAATGGAGTCGGCCAACACTGCTCTCGAGAGTTTGAACGCCTCCAGGGGTGCCACCACTTCCGAAAGATTCTCTCGCGCTATTGACCAGCTTGGAAGCGAGAAAGTTGCGATCCGAGTGGGTGCGATTTACACGCTGGAGGATGTTTCGCGTGTGTCTCGCCTGCGGAGAGCAGCTTTGGAGATCCTCGCGTCATTTATTCGGCAAGAGATTAGACTTCCCGCGGCGGCTGACGAGGTTGAACACTATTGGGCAGATCGTGAAGGTCAAAGCCTGAAAGACGTAGTGGCTCGCCGCGCTGATATCGAGGCGGCTCTCAAGGTTATTGGCAGGCGATATGCAGACGACGACGCAAACGAAATAGTCGATATCAACATGGCTGACCTCACTGGGGCGCTGCTCGATGGCTTTGATTTGAGGGAAGTAATTCTGTTTCGATGCAATTTGGCTAGGGCGGCCATGCGTAACGTTCGTTTGGAGGGCGCTGACCTTGGCGCGGCAGTGCTGTACAAGGCCAGGCTGCAAGGGGCCGACTTCAGGGGTGTCAGAAAGATAGACTATGCTCACATGCGAGATGCAAACCTTGCTGGCGCTAAGCTTCAGGGCGTCGATCTCTCAAAAGTAGAGGGTCTAGAGGCAAATCAAGTGGCCGCTGCGGAGATCGATGCAGACACGAAACTCCCCGCAAACCTGCGCACGAACGAGAGTTAGATCAGACAGCCAAACATCGCCTCGACAATGTAGCTGATCGAAAAGAGTGAACTGTTGATCGGTGAAACCCCAAGCTAAGGCCTCACAATCTCCCACCCCGGCAGTCCCTCCAGATCCGCTTCCGGTGCGTTCGTAATGAAATAGACCTCACCCGCCTCGGCAATCTCCGGCCGCTGCGCGAGCGCGTCGATGTCGTCGAGCTTGCGGGGGCCGTAGGGCTGGAAGGGGCCGAGGGTGAGGCGGGATTGCCAGCCGTGGACGCCGCCCTTTTCGGTGGAGAGGCTGAAGACGCTGTAGCGGCGGTCCTCGATGCGCCGCAGGATCGAGGGGACGCGGCTCCAGGCGTCGGTCATGGGGTAGGCGCTGTCGACCACCACCGCGACCCGGCGCGGCGAGTCGCTGAGCGCCAGGTGATAGCCGCCGCCGAGGCCGGCGAAGGCGAGCAGGCTGCCGCAGAGCCAGATGACGAATGGTTTCACGGGCGCTCCTTACGCCATTCGCAGCCG
The DNA here is from genome assembly GCA_028280455.1 of Kiloniellales bacterium. Taxonomy (GTDB): domain Bacteria; phylum Pseudomonadota; class Alphaproteobacteria; order Kiloniellales; family JAKSDN01; genus JANQLT01. Next base: position 42,638 of record JANQLT010000125.1, on the reverse strand, counting down.
TCATCGCGAGCGGAGCGAAGCGATCCAGTGACTCGCCGTCGCAGCGGTGTTCCTGGATTGCCGCGCCGGCTGACGCCGGCTCGCAATGACGGTTGTGTGTAGTTGCGCCGGTTCGCCATGACGCGGTTGGGGGTGGGGGCGTTCATCGCTGTGTGCCTCACGCTCACATCTGCGAGTTCAGGAGGGCGCCGATCTTGTAGCGGATGTCCTCCTCGTCGGACTTGAGGCTGGCCGCCTCGACCAGGCCGGAGAGGCGGGTCAGCTCCTGGATGTCGGCCTCGAAGCCGATGGTGTAGACCGGGATCCTGAGGCCCTCGATGACCGTCTCGATGGCGCCGAAGGACAGGCCCTCGTTGGTCTGGCCGTCGGTCAGCACGAACAGCAGCGGCTTGACCTCGGGCCGGCGCGCCTTCTCCTCGACCAGCATCTTCAAGGCGACCGCGATGCCGTCGTACATGGCCGTGCCGCCGTTGGCTTCCATCGACTTGACCGCGGCGTGGAAGGCCGACTTGTGGATCAGCGCGAAGGGCTTGATCGGCAGCAGGACCGAGACCTCGTTGCTGAACTCGACCAGGCCGATCGAGTTGCTGGGCGCGATGAAGCTGCTGCCCTGGAGCAGCGCCTTCTTGAGCTGCGACAGGCGGCTGCCGCTCATCGAGCCGCTGGTGTCGCTGAGGAAGACCGCGGCGATCGGCCGGCCGGCGTCCTTCTTCTCCTTCCAGAGCCGCTGCGCCTCGATCAGGGTCTCGCCGGAGGGCAGGCCGAAGGCCGGCTGGTGCGTCAGGCTCGGGTTGAAGCCGTACTCGCTCGCCAGGTCGCGGTAGCGCGGGCCCTCCAGGTGCCGGGCGAAGAGCTCGAGCACCGCCATCTTGTCCTGGCCTGGGTCGCCGACGGCGTAGAGCGGGTTGTCGTGCAGCAGGCCGAAGGGCAGGAAGACGTAGCCGCTCTCCAGCTCGCGGGTCTTGGCGTAGGTCTGGTACTCCATGACGAAGGCGTCGAGCGAGCCGTCGCGCCGCACCGACTCGCGCATCTGCAAGGTGGTGAGCGCGACGAAGGGCACGCCGCGCTGGAAGCCCTCGAAGGCGCTGACCACCTCGGGAGAGAGCATGCGCGGCTCTTCGCCCTCGGCGAAGGTGGCGAGCACGGTGACCAGGAAGTTGAGGCCGGTGCTGCTGGCGAAGGGGTTGGTGTAGCCGGCGGCGATCTTGCCCTGGACCACGGCATCGACGACCCGCGGCACGGTGACGGCACCGCCTTCCTGCTCGAGCTGCTCGGCGACGTCGTCCTTCATGACGATACCGGCGATGTTGCGCACCGTGGTCTCGCGCACGCCGGTCATGGTCACGCCGCGCGCCCGAGCCATCTGCACCCAGAGGTGGTTGGAGGGCGAGTAGGCGTCGGGCCGGTACTTGCCGGAGCCGATGAACTGGTAGCCGGTGCCCGAGGCGATCTTGCGGATCCTGACCTTGGCCTGGCGGCCGTCGGGCAGGCGGTTGTTGGCCTGGTTGAAGGACTGCGCCGCCTCGGTCATCCAGCCGTCGGTGCCGCTGCCGGACTTCTCGGTCGAGACGAAGATCTCGGCCGTGACGCCGCCGCTGCCGGGGTCGACCACCAGCGGAAAGGTCGAGATGGAGGGCAGGGTGGCGTCCAGGCTGTCGGCGGTCTCGGTGATGGTCGTGACGTTGCTGATCCGCTTCTCCTGCCAGGTCACCTGGTCGACCAGGCCGCCGAGGCGGTCGGCGGCACTGTCGTAGTCCGGCACGCTGCGCGGCACGATGTCGCCGAGGTCGAAGCCCTCGTTGCTGACCCACTGGTAGCCGACGACCAAGACGACGATCAGGGTGGTGAGGAAGAAGAACCGCTTGGGACTGCGCATGTCTTACTCCGCTAGGGGGCGTCTCGGCGTCGTGGAGTCAGGGCCTCAGTCGGGCTCGATCTGCAGCAGGGGCCGGACCTCGCGGGCCTCTTCCAGCCGCTGCACCGCGGCCTCGCCCTCGTCGGTCAGCTTGTCGAACTCCAGGATGGTCTGCGCCATCTGCGGCAGCGCCTCCTGGCGGTAGCGGGAGATCTCGTCCATCGCCGCGGTGATGTCGGCGAAGGCGCCCTTCAGGCTCTCCATGTCGAGGGTAGAGCTGGCGGCCTGGCGGTGGATCTCGGCGCCCTGTTGACGCAAGCGGGCAGCGGTGCCGGCGATCAGCTCCGAGGTCGTCTGGCTGACCGCCTGGATCTTGTCGAGCACGATCTTCTGGTTGGCCAGGGCCAGGGCGACGGCGACGGCGACCTGCAGGGCGCTGACCGTGACGTCGACGGCCCGGTCGACGCCGCGCATCAGCTCGCTGTTGTTGCCCATGATGATGGCGATCGAGAGGATGCCCTGCTGGTTCACGGCGAGCTGCTGCTGCAGGTCGATGACCCGCTGGCGCAGCGGGAACAGCAGCTCCTCCTCGATGAACTGGCGGCGCGGGTCGTCGAAGGCGATGTCGCGCTCCAGGGCGTAGGCGATCTTGGCGTCGAGCCGCTGGCCGAGGGCGATCTGGCGCTCCAGCTTGTGGGTCAGCTCGCGCATGCGCGCCTGGTCCTCTTGCAGCGTGACGTTGTCGCGCTTGAGCTGGTCGCGGCCGCCCTTCAGGGACTGGATGATCGAATCGATCACCGTCTCCGAGCTCTCGAACTTGGAGAAGTAGCGCTTCAGGGGCGTGCCGATGCCGGGGATCATGCCCAGCGTGCGGCTGAACCAGCCGGGCGAGAAGTCGATGCGGTTCGGGTCGAGCTCCTCGACCTTGATCTTGAGGTCGACCAGGGCGTTGGCGACCGGCCCGCCGTCCTCGCTGTGCTTGGAGAGCGCCTTGATCGGCTGGCGCAGCATCATGCTGCGCTGGGCGGCGTCACGCTGCAGGCCGCGGCCCATCTGCTCGACCGCCGCCTTGGCCTGGTCCTGGGCCTGGTGGTCGCCGGCCTGCCAGTCGAGCAGCTTGGTCGCCAGCTCGCCGGCCCGCGCCTCCAGCTCGGGATCCAGCGCCTCCTGGCCGAGGCTGGCCGGATCGGCCAGCGCCAGCTCCTGCTTCACCTCGCCGCTGTCCAGATGCAGGCTGAGGGCGGGCCCTTTGCCTGGGCTGCTGTCGTTGGGCATCGTCTTTGCGTCCTCTCGCTGGTCGGCGGGGGCCGCGCCGCGGCCCCCGGTCATTCGGGTTCAAGCGGCCCGGCCGGGCCTCAATGCTGTGCCGCGTAGTCGCCGGCGCGCTGGGCCAGGCGCTCGAGCTCCTCGATCGCCGCGCTAGCGTCCATGCTCGCCTGGCCGCGGGTGGTCTTGGTGCCGGCCAGGGCCGCCGCGGTCTTGTCGAGCACGGTCATGGCCGATTCGTTCTGGGCGACGAGCTGGGCGACCCGCTGCTGCTGCTCGTCGTAGAGCCGGCTGCGCTGCTGCAAGGCCTCGGACTCCTCGCGCTCCTCGCCGCTCAGCTCGGCGACCCGGCTGAGGGCGGCGAGGCGCTCGCGGATGTAGTCGTGGTCGATGGTCCGGACCGAGCGCAGGCCGACGGCGACCTCGTGCAGGTTGTCGAAGGCCGAGAAGTAGACCTGCTCGGCCATGCCCAGGTAGCGGGCGTAGGTCAGCTCGCCGTTGTCGAGGCGGCGGCGCAGGATCTCGGCCAGGTTGTCGAACTTCTCCTCCAGCATGCGGAGCTGGGCGTTGCCCTGGGCGAAGGCCAGCTCCTCGAAGTCGGCGATCAGCTCGGCCACCTTGCGCTGCCGGGCCGCCTCGTCGGCGCGCGGCCGCGCCGCCAGCGCGGCGGCGAAGGCGGCCGAGCGGGCGAAGATCAGGGGCCAGGCGACCAGGCAGAGCAGGCCGAGGCCGAGCGCCGCCAGCATCATCAGGGCCGAGGGCGCGAACCAGACGAAGAAGGCCGCCTCCAGCCCGGCCATCACGGCCAGGGCCAGCCAGGTCAGCTTGTGGCGCAGGATCAGCCCCAGGGCGCGATCAGCCATCGGCCGGACCCTCCCGGCCGCCGATCCCGAGCCAGCCGCCGACCCCGGCCCTGCCGCCGATCCCATAGGTCCGGATATGCGCGCACACGTCTCCGCCGCCCAGCCCGCCGTGAAGCTCCCGCATAGTAGATAGGGATTCATCCTTAAAACAGGTGAAGCGCGGCAGAGATTCCCGGATTTTCACGCTTCGGCAGCCGGCCGGCGGAGCGGACCGGCCGCTGCCGCCCGGGGCCTGGGTCCCGGCCGACCGGGCCGCGCCGGCGCCTGCCTCCGGCCCCCCGGGGCCGCGCGGCAAGCCTCGACAAGGCCACCGCAAGTTGCTATCTAACGCGCCCTCCCGCTTGGGGACGGGCGCATAGCTCAGTTGGTAGAGCAGCTGACTCTTAATCAGCGGGTCCAAGGTTCGAGTCCTTGTGCGCCCACCATCCATCTCCGGGCATTTGACTTCCCGTAACATCCTGGAATTCAACCGCTTACTGCCTCTTGGGGTGGTACAGATCGGTGGTACAATCCTGCCCAGGATGCCCTACCTCCAGAAGAACGCCAGAGGGACTTTCCGAGTCCGCCGGGAGATACCCGAAGCTGCCCGCTATGCCTTCGACGGGAAGACCTGGTTCATCAAGTCACTCGGGACCAAGGACGCCAAGCAGGCTGACGAACGTGCAATTGCCGTGCTGGCGGAGTTCCAGGAGAAGGTTGATCGAGCCGTTCGCGGGGAGGTGTTCTGGGTCTCCCACGACACTGGACACTACGAGCGGGCGTTCTTCCAATGGCATGGTGACGAGCAGGCCTTCTACGACACGCCGCATCGGTTTGAGAGTCGGCAGGACTTCGTCAATTCGGTGACGGAGTTCGTACATGAGAACGGTTTGGCAATACGAGGGAGGGATCTCGCTGATTTTGTCCAGTACATCGAGGGTTCATCGCCCGGAATTTTCCCACCAGACAACCACGTTCAGCCAGCGTCAGGACCACGCCAATCACGCCGGGCTGCAAGCGCTCCACGGACCAGTCTCTCCGAATTGCGGGACAGGCTGATAACCTACAAGTCCTACGCGGCTCGAACAGAGAACGACGTGAAGTATGCGTTCAATTTTCTGATCGAGTTGGTCGGTGATATTCCCGTAAACCATGTCACCGGCGAGCAGATCCGGGAGTTCCGGGATGCGCTACTCGCTTACCCTGTGAAGGGTAGGACCGCCGACGTACGGCGGCTGACGATTCGGCAAGTCATCAAACAGAAATGGGAACACACCCTGAGCCCGGTCACGGTGCGGAAGCTGATCGGCTTCATGAATCAGGGCTTCGAGCTGGCTGTTTCCGAGGGGTGGACAGTGTCGAATCCGGTAGCCGGGATAAAGGTCCCAACTCGGACACCCTCCAGCATCAGGACGGAGCGAACTGAGTTCCGACCCGGCCACTTGACCATCCTGTTTTCTTCGCCGCTGTTCACCGGGTGCAAGAGCGCGAGCAGAGTTCGAGAGCCGGGGAGTGTGCAGGTCCGGGACCACCGATTCTGGTTGCCATGGCTGGGTCTGTTCACCGGGGCGCGGCTGGGAGAGCTTGTTCAACTCGAAACCACCAACGTCAAGTGTGATTCCGGTGTCTGGTTCATCGAAATCACCACCGTCCTCGACCAGCGTGATCTCCAGCAGGAGAAGCATGTGAAAACCGAGGGTTCAAGACGAGTGATTCCCCTCCACGCGCGTGTAATCGAGCTCGGTTTCCCGGATCACGTGGAGAAGAGAGGGAGCGGTTGGGTCTTCCCCAACGATGGCGGCCCAGACCACCTCGCGCGTGAGTACTCCAAGAGGTTTGGTGCCTATCTCGACGACATCGGTCTCGTCGACCGAGCGCTCGTGTTTCATTCGTTCCGTCACAACTTCAAGACCGCCTGCCGCATGGCGAATATCCCAGCCGAGATCCACGACGAACTGACGGGTCACGCTCCACAGAACGTTGGCGGCATCTACGGTGAGCGGAAGCGACTGATGACGTACCTGAATGAGCTTGTAGACCGAATCCAGTATGAAGGCCTGCCGAGGTAGGCGAAACGGGCAGCTCGACGCTCCGGTATTCCTCGCCGTCAGGTTCTGCTATGAGGGAACATGGGTAGCAGTTGATCAATCTACGGTTTGCCGTTCCACCCAAGCCGACGAGGAATGAACTCGGGCGCCATGGCGGAGACATTCTACGAGAGGCCGATCATCAACTCCCCGTACGCCGCCCCGGAGCGGCACTGGGAGCTCGATCAGGACGGTCAGCCGACGAACCGCCTGATTGAGACCAGGCGGCGGTCAGAACTGGTCACGCCTGTCCCCAAGCCGAAGAAACGCAGGCGGCGCAACGAGCGCCAGGCCGAGATGACCCTCGATGCTGGTGACGATCTGTCCAGCGCGGAGCAGGAGTACAATCCGACCCCGATCATCAACGAGATCCGGCAGTATGTTGCGGACTGGCGGAACTTGCCGAACCCGGATCAGTGGAAGGTCAGTCCGGAGACCGCCCGGCTCCTTCAGCACTGGCGCCAGCACGATTTCCAAGGGATTCGCCCGTTCTTCTGCCAGATCGAAGCCGTCGAGACGATAATCTGGCTGACCGAGGTCGCGCCGCAGCTGGGCAAACGAACGGCCAAATTCAGGGAGCACCTGAAGGGCGCTAACGAACAGGCCAATCCGGAGCTCCTCCGCATCGCCATCAAGGCAGCGACCGGAGCCGGAAAGACCACCGTGATGGCCATGCTCATCGCCTGGCACACAGTCAACGCGGTCCGGCACCCGAACAGCAAGACCTACTCCCGGGGCTTCCTGATCGTCACCCCAGGGATCACCATCAAGGACCGGCTGCGCGTCCTCCTGCCCAATGATGCCGACAACTACTACCGGCACCGGGAGCTGGTGCCGCCGGACATGCTCTCTGACTTGGGCCGGGCGAAGATCGTCATCACCAACTATCACGCGCTGAGGCGCCGTGAGCGCCTAGAGGTTTCCAAGGTCGGCCGTGCCCTGCTCAAGGGCCGGGGCGAGGAGCTGAACACCCTGGAGACAGAGGGCCAAATGCTCCAGCGGGTGATGCCCGACCTGATGGGTATGAAGCGCATCGTCGTCTTGAACGACGAAGCCCACCACTGTTACCGCGAGCGCCCCGGCAGCCATGATGTTGATGAACTCAAAGGCGACGACAAGGACGAGGCCAAGAAGAACAACGAGGCCGCTCGGCTCTGGATCTCCGGCATCGAGATGGTCAAGCGGAAGCTCGGCTTGCAGGCAGTCTACGACCTCTCCGCCACGCCGTTCTTCCTGCGGGGCTCCGGCTACGCAGAGGGTACGCTCTTCCCCTGGACGGTCAGTGATTTCTCCCTGATGGATGCCATCGAGTGCGGAATCGTGAAACTCCCGCGCGTCCCGGTCTCCGACAACCTTCCGGGCGGCGATGCACCGGTCTACAGGAACCTGTGGGAGCACATCGGCAAGGATATGCCGAAGAAGGGACGCGGCAAGGCTGGGTCGAAGCTCGACCCACTGAGCCTTCCACCCGCTCTCCAGACCGCCCTGGAAGCGCTCTACGGGCACTACGCAAAGACCTTCGAGCTCTGGAGGGACGAAGGCATTGGTGTTCCCCCGGTGTTCATCGTCGTCTGCAACAACACCTCCGCGTCGAAGCTGGTCTATGACTTCATCTCCGGTTTCGACCGTGTGGGCGACGACGAGGAGACGACCGCTCTAGTCCCAGGACGCCTGGAGCTCTTCCGGAACCATAACGAACACGGCAACAGGCTGGCACGTCCCCGGACCCTGCTCATCGACAGCGAGCAACTCGAGTCTGGCGAAGCTCTGGACAAGAACTTCCGCGAGATGGCCGCAGACGAGATCGAACGGTTCCGCCGGGAGACCATCGAGCGGACCAAGGACTGGAAGGCCGCTCAGACCATCACCGACCAGGATCTCCTCCGAGAGGTCATGAACACGGTCGGCAAGCCGGGTCGGCTCGGCGAGTCGATTCGCTGCGTCGTCTCGGTTTCTATGCTGACGGAGGGCTGGGATGCCAACACGGTGACCCACATTCTCGGTGTTCGCGCTTTCGGGACCCAGTTGCTCTGCGAACAGGTCGTCGGGCGCGGCCTCCGCCGCTAGTCATACGACTTGAACGAGGAGGGCCTGTTCAACGCCGAGTATGCAGATGTTCTTGGGATCCCGTTCGATTTCGCGGCCAAGCCAGTCGTCGTAAAGCCGGTCCCGCCCCGCGAAACGGTCCGCGTCCACGCCCTGCCGGAGCGAGAGCACTTGGAAATCGTCTTCCCCCGGGTTGAGGGCTACCGCGTGGAGTTGCCCAACGAGAAGCTCACGGCCAAGTTCACGTCCGATTCGGTTCTCGAACTCACGCCCGACCTGGTCGGTCCCTCGGAGATCCGCAACGAGGGGATCATTGGCGAGGGTGTCGACCTGACCGTCGAGCACCTGAAGGACATGCGGCACTCCACGGTCCTATACCACCTGGCCAAGCACCTCCTGTTCCGGAAATACAGGGACCACGGCGACGAGCCGAAGCTTCACCTCTTCGGTCAGCTCAAGCGCATCACGCGGGACTGGCTCGACGGCGGCTACCTGGTCTGCAAGGGCGGCACCTACCCGGCCCAGCTGATCTACCAGGAGATCGCGGACATGGCGACTGAGCGGATTAAGGCCGCAATCACCGAGGCCATGGTCGGCGAAAACCCCATCAAGGCGATTCTCGACCCCTACAACCCGAAGGGCAGCACCCGCCACGTCAACTTCACGACCAGCAAAGAGACCCGCTGGAAGACCTCTCCCGAGCACTGCCACATCAACTGGCTTGTCTGCGACAGCGACTGGGAATCCGAGCTCGCCCGGGTCGTGGAAGGTCATCCCCGGGTCAAGGCCTACGTGAAGAACCACAACCTCGGTCTGGAAGTCCCGTACCGGATGGGTTCCATACCGAGACGCTACCTGCCCGACTTCATCGTGCAACTCGACGACGGTCGGCCGGATCCCCTGAACCTCATCGTCGAGACCAAGGGCTACCGGCGTGAGGACGCCAAGGAGAAAGCGAATGCCATGCGGGCCTACTGGGTCCCAGGGGTCAACAATCTGGGCAAATTCGGTCGCTGGGATTTCGTCGAGTTCAGTGACGTGTTCGAAATCAAGGACGCTTTCGGCAAGGTGATCGAGTCTCTGATCCAACAGGACGCGGCGTAGGGGAAACGAACCGGAATGGCGAAGAAGACCCGGAAGAAACGGCTAGAGGTTGAGGCGCTCACCCACGACACGGCCCGCCGGAGGAACATCCCCACGGCTGAAATGCAGCCCTTGATGCAGGACGAGGACCTGAGTCCCAGAACCTTGCGCTATCCCCGGAACACTGATCTCGACCCGCAACTGGTGTGGCGTGGCAAGGACGAGCAGGACTGGTCGGACCTCGTCGCCCACGCTCCGCCGCTCTACATTCAGGAGAAGGTACACCCTAAGGTCATCATTGACGACTTGGTGCGTCGCACCCGGGAATGCCGGGATGATACGGTGCCCGACACGCCGGATCTCTTCGGTGATTTCAACGGCCTGACGGATCCAGAGACCAAATGCGAGTTCTACGTCCACGACCAGAACTGGTCGAACCGGATGATCCTCGGCGACAGCCTACAGGTAATGGCGAGCCTCGCGGAGCGGGAAGGCCTCCGAGGTCAGGTGCAGTGTATCTATCTGGATCCGCCATATGGCATCAAATTCAATTCCAATTTCCAGTGGTCAACTACAAGTCGAGAAGTCAAAGACGGTAGAGTCGGCCACATCACACGAGAGCCAGAGCAGGTAAGAGCGTTTCGTGACGCTTGGCGTGATGCGACCCACTCGTATCTAACCTACATTCGTGACCGGCTGACTGTGGCTCGCGATCTGTTGCATGAGACCGGATCAATATTCATGCAGATAGGCGAAGAAAATGTACACAGAATTCGCTCACTTATGGATGAGATTTTTGGAGATAAGAATTGTATTGTAACAATTTACTTTAGAAAAACCACAACACAAAGCGGTGATTTTTTGGCCGATACTAATGATTACATCTTGTGGTATGCGAAAAATAGACGTCTGACGAAATTTCGAGACCTACAACAAGAAAGAGAGGGATACGATTGGGTAAATTATGACTATGTCATGTCATCAGATTTGACTATGCGCCGGATTACAAAAGAAGAGAAAATAGGATTAGAACAATTGGATGAAGGGGATCGTGTATATCGCCGCTCCCCATTGACATCGACTTCAGCATCCGAAAAAACACTGGTACCATTTCTGTTTAACGGAGGTACTTACACACCAGGAAGGGGTGGGTGGAAAACAAATCTAACAGGACTTCAACGGCTAGCCAAGAGTTTCAGAGTAGAGACTTACGGAAAAACTGCATCTTTTCGCCGCTATACAAGTGATTTTCCTTACTTTCCAATATCCAACAGCTGGATTGATACTGCCTCTGGGGGGTATGGCGCCGAGAAGATCTATGTGGTGCAGACTAACATAAAGGTCGTCGAACGATGCCTGCTTATGACCACCGATCCTGGCGACCTTGTGTTGGACCCAACCTGTGGTTCCGGCACGACGGCATACGTAGCTGAGCAATGGGGCCGTCGGTGGATCACAGTCGACACGTCGCGAGTGGCTCTGGCGCTGGCGAGGTCGCGCATCATGGGTGCGCGGTATCCGTACTACCTGCTTTCTGACAGTCCAGAAGGTCAGAGGAAAGAAGCCGAAGTTGGTGGCTTGCCGCCATCCGAAGCACCAACCCGCAAGGACATTCGGCAGGGGTTCGTCTACGAGCGTGTGCCGCACATCACGCTCAAGTCAATCGCCAACAACACCGAGATCGAAGTGATTTGGGATCGCTGGCAGGAGGAACTGGAGTCTATTCGTGCGAAGCTGAACGTGGCTATCGGAACGGACTGGAACGAGTGGGAGGTTCCTCGCGAACCTGACTGTGAATGGACGGGGAAGGCAAAGTCGCTGCATCACGCATGGTGGGAGAGGCGCATCGAGCGGCAAAAGGAGATAGACGCCTCTATCGCTGCCAAGGCGGAATTCGAGTATCTCTACGACAGACCCTACCAGGACAGCTCGCGAGTACGGGTAGCCGGACCGTTTACGGTCGAGTCGCTCTCCCCGCACCGCGTCGTTCCGCTTGACGAGGATGACGAGCTCCTGGCGGCGGGATTCGCCGACGGCAGGTCAGAGAACCCGACCGACGACGAGCGGGCCGATTTCGCTCAGATGGTGCTGGAGAATCTCCGGACCGCAGGTGTGCAGCAGGCCCACAAAGAGGACAGGATCGAGTTCACCTCAATGACCGGCTGGCCGGGCGAATACGTCGCGGCCGAAGGCCGATTCATGGAGGCGAAAACCGAGCGTCGGGCTGCGATCTTCATCGGCCCGGAGTTTGGGACCGTGTCGCGCCCGGACCTGGCCGCCGCGGCCCGCGAGGCCGCTGAAGCGCGCTTCGACGTGCTGGTCGCTTGCGCTTTCAACTTCGATGCCCACTCCTCCGAGTTCGAAAAACTGGGCCGCCTGCAGGTCCTCAAGGCCCGAATGAATGCCGATCTGCACATGGCCGACGAGCTGAAAAGCACTGGGGCGGGAAACCTCTTCGTGGTCTTCGGCGAACCAGACATCGACATCGAGCCCGTCGAGGACGAACAGATCCAGATCAGAATCCGCGGGGTGGATGTCTTCGACCCCCAGAAGGGCGAGATCCGCTCCGGCGACACCGACGCTATCGCCGCCTGGTTCATCGACTCGGATTACAACGAGGAGAGCTTCTTCGTCCGCCACGCCTACTTCCTGGGCGCCGCTGACCCGTATAAGGCCCTGAAAACCACCCTGAAGGCCGAGATCGACGAGGAGGCCTGGCGGAGCCTCCACAGCGACACCTCCCGGCCTTTCCCCAGGCCCTCAACGGGGCGCATCGCCGTCAAGGTCATCAATCACCTCGGCGACGAGGTCATGAAGGTGTTCGGAGTGGACTAGGCCCGAGATCGACGGGACGCAGGCGATGGGCCTTCCGAAGCCGGTGAACAGCACGCCGGATTTGGCGGCAAGGCTTATGGGGAATCGGAGATGCTGCGGAAGGACCTGAAACACGATTTCCCCGAGTCGGATTGGGGGGCCGCCAAGGACGAGGCCAGGGCCGCCATGGTCGAGCGGGCCAAGCTGCGAGGGATGATCCCCTATTCTGACCTCGTTCAGGAGATCAGGAGCGTCCGCCTGGCGCCGAATGACGTGCGTCTGGCTCACATGCTCGGCGAGATCTCGACCGAGGAGGATGCCGCCGGACGCGGCATGCTGACCGCCGTCGTGGTGCACAAGGACGGCGACATGCAGCCGGGACCGGGATTCTTCGAGCTGGCGAAGACGCTGGGCCGGGACACGAGCAATATCCTCAAGTGCTGGGTCAACGAACTCCACGCGGTCCACGCGGTCTGGTCCCGAAAGTGAGCCGGTGGGATGACACGTGCGCAGGCCAACATCTTCGAGCAGTTCCTCGTGCTCTTCGATGCGGTGAAAACCGCTGCGCATGGCGAACCATCGAGGGTGACCACGTTCTATGACCAGCACCACGACCTGAAGGCCGCCGTCGTACAACTCTATGGCTTCATGATGCTCGGGGATTTCGAGCGACGGGTCTTCCACGCGCCCAAAAAGTACCATCCTCGTGCGCCGAGAGGGTTCGAGTTGGCCTTCAAGGACTACAAGAAAAACTGGGAAGGCCGCCTCGAAGATTGCATCTATCCAGACCTGCTTGATGTTCTGGACCTCGGCGAAGAGGACGAGGGTCTCGAAGACGTAGCACCAGCTAGACCGCCCATACTGACGAAACCAGATCCCGACCACGAGGATCGGTTCGACCCTCTCATACATGATGGAGGCAAAGCGCTTCCAATGGCATTCTGGGCTACGGAGTCATATGCCGAAGGCGCTGACGAGCATGGCGACACGATCCACTATGCCTCCAAAATCGGCCTGGAGGCCTACGACTACCTGACCGGAACGATTGGTCTCGACGTTGAGATCGTCTTTCGCCGCTGGCGGAGCATCCCCATGATCTTCATGCCGGGTCATGTTTCGGATGCGCACGGCACCGAGCGAGGGTCCCTGTACGATTTGATTGACGATGCGGTTCGCGCCTACGTGTTTGGAGCTCCAGCCGCCGCCACTGCGACCTGTAGAGCAGCACTGGAGATGGTGCTGAAGAAGCACTACGCCCTCGATCACCAGTACAAGGACAAGGAGGGGCGGCTTCGAGACAAGGGTCTTGGTGAGCTCATAGTCCTGGCAGACGAGAGATACGAGTTCGTTCAGGGAAAGCGACTCCAGTGGCTCAGCGACGGCGCCAACCAGGTCATGCACAACTACTCGGTCCGGAACCGGATGTCCGAGGCTGACGAGCGAACCATCTTGGACTTCCTGAAGACGATCAAGTTCCTGATCGAGCGCGCGCCGACTGAGTGAGCACGCGGTCATGGAATTCCGTATCGCCGACACCTTCACCAGTAGCCTCGCCAAGCTGACCGGGCAGGAGCAGAAGGCGGTCAAGACCAAGGCGTTCGATCTCCAGCTCAACCCGGCGAACCCAGGCGTTCAGTTCCACCGGGTTGACCGGAGCAGGGATCCGAGCTTCTGGTCGGTGCGGGTAAATCGGGATGTTCGGCTGATTGTCCACAAGACGGCCTCCAGCCTCCTCCTCTGCTACGTTGACCACCACGACGATGCCTATCGCTGGGCGGAGCGGCGAAGGATTGAGCGTCACCCAGCGACAGGCGCAGCGCAGCTGGTGACTCTGCGTGAGGAGTCCGAGCTACCGACAAGCGACGAGTTCCAGCCCGTATCGGCTTACCCGGCTGAGCCCGTCCCGACCGAGTCCACCAAGCCAGCCCTGTTCCAGGACCTGACCGACGACGAGCTCCTTTCCCATGGAGTTCCCAGAGAATGGCTGGAAGCGGTGCGGAGGGCGGACGAGGACAGTCTGTTCGATCTCAGCGAAGACCTCCCGGAGGAGGCCATGGAGGCACTGGTCTCCATAGCGGCGGGCGAAACTCCGGCTCCGGCCAGAGCCATTCCGTCCCTGACGGACACTTTCGCCCATCCCGATGCGCAACGCCGGTTCCGCATCGTGGCGAATGTAGACGAGCTTGAGCGCGCCCTGGAGTATCCCTGGGAGCGGTGGGCAGTCTTCCTGCATCCGGCGCAGCGGGAGTTCGTGGAGCGGACGTTCAACGGCCCTGCACGGATTTCCGGCTCCGCCGGGACCGGAAAGACCGTTGTTGCTCTCCACCGGGCCGTCCTCCTGGCCCGACGGCACCCGTCCGGCAAGGTCCTCCTCACAACATTCTCCAAGGGCCTGGCGAACGCCCTCAGGAGTAAGCTCGACTTTCTGGTCGGCAATGAACCCACTGTGCGGGACCGCATACAGGTTGGGCCGATATCGGGGATCGGCTACGACCTCCATGTCGAGCACTTGGGCCGCCCCGAGATTGCACCGGGATCGCTCATCCAGGAGCTGCTGAGCTCCGCGGCGGAGTCCGTCGGCGGTTCGGAGTCCGTCGGCGGTTCAAGGTTCGGCTTGGGCTTCCTCCTGGCCGAATGGCACAACGTCGTCGATGCCTGGCAGCTGGTGACCTGGGAGGACTACCGCGACGTTGCCCGCCTCGGACGCAGGACTCGCATTGGCGGAAAGCAGCGCGAGGCTCTGTGGTCGATCTTCGCCGGGCTTCGGGAGGAATTGGGACAGCGGGGTCTAATCACCGAGCCGGAGATGTTCGCCCGGGTTGGCGCTCTCGTAGAGTCTCGCGGTATCCAGCCCTTCGATCACGCGGTCTTGGACGAGGCGCAAGACATTGGCATCCCCGAACTCAAATTCCTGGTCCGGGTAGGATCGAGAAGTCCGGAGGGACTGTTCTTCACCGGCGACCTGGGTCAGCGGATCTTCCAGCAGCCCTTCTCCTGGAAAGCCCTCGGGATCGATATTCGTGGCAGGTCGCACACGCTCCGGATCAATTACCGGACATCCCATCAGATCCGGGACCAGGCGGATCGCCTGCTGCCGAGGTCGATGACCGACGTCGACGGCAACGAGGAGACTCGCCGTGGCACGGTCTCGGTGTTCAACGGCCCGCCTCCCAGGGTGCAGGTCTATGGCAGCCGGGGTGAGGAGGTGGAGCATGTCGCAGTCTGGCTAAAAGATCGTGTCGCGGAGGGCGTTCTTCCCCACGAGATTGGTGTCTTCGTCCGATCAGCGGATCAACTGAAACGGGCCTGGGACGCCGTGACAACGGCCGATCTGACTGCCATTGAGCTTTCCGACGATACCGCTGCCTCGGAGAGCCGAATTGCGACAGGTACCATGCACCAGGCCAAGGGACTGGAGTTCCGCGCCGTGGCCGTGATGGCCTGCGACGACGAGGTTCTCCCGCTCCAGGCGCGGATCGAGGCGGTTACCGACACCTCGGACCTCGACGATGTCTACAACACGGAGCGGCACCTGCTATACGTGGCCTGCACCCGCGCCCGCGACCACCTGTTGGTCTCCGGCGTGGAACCAGCCTCGGAGTTCCTGGACGACTTGTCCGCCTGAGCGGGCTTCTCAGGCCGTTGGATGTCCTGTTCGGAGCGATGAGCTGTATCAGAACTGTCAGTGACTGATCGTAACCAGACCGATATGGCGTGAGGATGGGATAGGGGTTCAATGATGATTCTCATGCGGACAGGGCCTGATGGCTGGTGACGAACGCCGACTCGGCGACCTGCTGAGAGATCCACGAGAAGACCTCGATGTGGAGATCAAGAATTGGCTCGACCTGGTCGACGACGGCGACCACAAGGCAGTGCTGGCCAAGGCGCTCATCGCATTGGCGAACCACGGCGGCGGCTTCGTCATTCTCGGTCTTGAACTCAACGACAACGGGGCCTACCAGGAAGCCCCGGGTCGTCCAGAGAGCTTGGGGGTCTACGACCAGGACCGTGTGAATGGCATTGTCAGCCGTTACGCTGAACCAACTTTTCATTGCGTGCTTGAAGTTGCCGAACACCCGGACACGGGTCTGCGATACCCCATCATTGTTGTTCCGGGACCAAGCGTACCGGTTCGGTCGAGACGCGATGGGCCCGGAATTGCCAAGGATTCCTATTACACTCGCCGACCAGGGCCTGCTAGTGAGACACCGCAGTCCGGCCAAGAATGGGATCGGCTCATTCGGCGATGCACACTAGAGAACCGCGCCGATCTCCTGGAGGGTATCCGGCTTATCCTCGCGGGTGAAGCACCGGTCGCTCCTCTGGCTTCGCCTGAGGACGGCTGGGCACGGCTGGGCGCTTGGATCGAGGAATCCCTTGAGCGCTGGAGCGACAAGCGAAACCGGCTTCCGGAGGAGAGCGCCGCGCGTTGCCCATTGGGCCATTGGTGGGCGGCGTACCAGATCACCGAGATGAATCCACCCGTAGCTGCTGGAGACTTGCGGGAGATCATGGCGCAGGGACGGGCCCGGCACACTGGATGGCCGCCGTGGCCCACCCGTGGCGGCGAAGGAATTCCGGTCGTTCCTCAAGGGGACGGCATCGAGTGCTGGCTGGGCCAGCTAGATGGCGGGGTGCGTCAGCCGTCAAGGTCAGATTTCTGGCGGGCGACACCACACGGCCTATTCTTCCAGTTGCGCGGGTACCAGGAGGACAGCCGCGAACACGAGGGAGAGGAGCCGGGAGAGTTCATGAACCTCGTGTATCCCATCTGGAGAACGGGCGAGTCCCTCCTACATGCCCAAGACATGGCTCTGCGGCTCGCTGGAGAGGACTCTAGCATCCTGTTTCGCACTGGATGGACCGGCCTCCGTGGCCGTTGGCTGAGGGCGTCACCACGGTTAGTGTTCTTCTTCGACGACCAGTATCGGTGGAACGGCGACGAGGATTCGATCACGCTTCAGCTGCCGGTGGAAAGCGCACGGATCCGCGACAGCCTGGTGGAGATCGTCTGGCAGCACCTCAGGCCGCTCTACGAGCGATTCGATTTCTATGACTTAGCGCGCGACCTCGTACAACAGGAGCTCGCGCAACTACAGGCACACCGGTTCTAGTCGGTACGGATGTTGCCGATATTGCCGATGAGCTTGTCCAGGAAGACCCAGATCATTGACCAGCTGCGTGCGGAGCTTCGACGGTCTACGCTGAGCCGCTGAGTACCCGGTACACCGAGGCCCGACCGATCCCCAGCTTCTTGGCGATGGCGGTTGCACCGAGCCCGTCGGCTTTCAGGCGGGAAACCTCCTCTGCGTCGATGGACGGACGCCGTCCGCGATAGACGCCGCGGGCCTTCGCCTTGGCGATCCCCTCCATTTGCCGCTCTCGGCGGAGGTTAGTCTCGAACTCGGCGAAGACGCCCAGCATGTCCAGAAAAGCCTTTCCGGCAGCCGACCTGGTGTCAATGGGTTGCTCCGTCGCCATCAGCCGCGCACCTTTTTGGGACAGATCATGGACGATGTTCTGTAGGTCCCGAATCGAGCGTGCCAGTCTGTCGATCCGCGTCACTACGAGGCAATCACTTTCCCGCAGGAACGTCATCAGTACGTCGAGCTCGCGACGACCGTCACGGCGGGACCCCGATGCGATCTCCGTTCGGACATCGACGCAACCCGCCTTCCTCAGCGCCTCGACCTGGATCGCGACATCCTGGTCCGGGGTCGATGCTCTCGCGTATCCGTATTTCGCCATTTCATCTCCCACTGTCTCATTTGAGCCTAGACCCGGGATCCGTCGTGTCCCGAATCTCCTTCCTCTATCCTATTGCGACAGGAATCGTGTCTCGCGGCGATGCGTTGATTGGGTATACCCATCTGGGCCGGGACATGGCGCCGCTCGGCTTGATCCAGAACCGGACTGCGCTTCAACCTCGTACTCGCCAGAGCGGTAACAGGCTAGGTATCGACCCCGTCGAACTGAGGACGCACCTCCAGCGCTAGGCGTCCTTGGAGCCCTCTGATCGGTGAACACTTGTCGGTTCGGGACGTTTTGGTGGACGAGAAACCGGGTCCGCTAGGGACCTCAACGGGCGGGAGGGCCGCGAGCGCCGAGTCCTGACCGAACCGTGCGGAATTCTAGCTCGTCGTGCACAGGTCGGGACACACTGACCCCGAATCTGCTGTAGTGCGAATGGGTTGTGTTTCCGCAGTTAGTAACATTCTCTCCAATAAACCCATGAATCTGATCACCTGCGGGCTCATTCACCTTCTCATGCTGTCCATCAACGACCTGTGCCTGCTCCTTATGGATGTCCGATTTCTTCCGGTTCAGCCCATGACGAAACATCCGCCTGTTTCGCCTGTCTAGCCCCAACATCAAGCTGACCCACTCCAGGACCGCGTGAGTGTTGGCCGCTCCATCGGCGAGGTCACATCTGGCCTTAGCCGCGTACCCAGCAGCTCCACCTACCCCCCATCGGTCTTGACCTTCTCCATCATAGTTGTGCTTGATCGCCTGGACTTGGACCTGACGGGCTCCTGAATATCTGGACCGTGAGCCCTTTGGGTTTGTCCGAAATGCGTCTGCTATCTCCTTGGGCGTCAAGCCCTCGACGTGAATGAGCCCGTGCGCGTGCACGAGCCATACCAAGTCGCTCTCTCGGTATCGCTGCTTCCAGCGAGTATCTGGAAGGATCGTCGGGGGTACCTGACGGACATGTCGTTGCACTGATTCAAACCACAGCAGAGCCTTCGCACCTGGGAGCTTCCTGTCCAGAAATCGGTGGAGGTGCTCTTGCGTTTGATCGATCACCTGGTCGACAACGTCGAGGTGATCGACGACCGCCAGTTGGATGCAGATGTTCCCGATGTGCTCCTCTGGGAGGTCTCCAAACGCTCTCAGAGCGGCATCTCGGGGGCGCCTGTGTGGATTGCGCTTCGGGATGCTGCGGGATCCTCCCTGACGCGCAGCCCAGCCTGAGCGCTTCCTACGCGAACCCTGATAGACCCCACATTTTGGGCACACCACCTTGTGGCATCGAGGCCCTCCATTCAGACATCGCTCTATCTGTTCCGCGATCCTCCTGAGGTCTTCGTTGCCTCGCCTTTTCATTAGGCCCACCACGGTTCGCAAGAACCGTTCCGGATCATGTTTCAGCTCCGGCAGCAGCCGACCTCGGAGGAGATCGAGGTACTCCGACACGATCAAGTCCGGCCCATGAGCTCGTCGCGCTGACGGCGACGGTCGGCCAGGCGCTGCTCCAGCTCGATCAGCTTTGGGTTATCCGAACTGGACTGGGCTTTGCCCTGGATGAGCGACATGAACGTGGCAGGATCCATGCCACGAAATGCCTTCGTTATTGTATGACAATAGCCGGAGGGATCTTCGGCTACTTGGGCACAAATCCGCTGGTACAGGATCCGGATCGCTTCATCGACCACGCGACCTCTGGGCACGCCCAAGGTCAGCGAAAGTTCGCCGATCCGGATGTCTGTCTCCGGATCCAAATCGCGGAACTGGTAGATCCGACTCGTGCGTCTTTGACCTACCGCACTTCGGGATCGCCGTCCCGGAATTGACTCTGCCGTTGCCATCGTCCGTATCCATCGAAGCCGTCCCCAATGAGACCACCGGGAGCCCTGAAGCCCCGGTGGTCAGTTCGATGGAAACGGGCGCCCGCGAAGCGACCGCATTCCTATTTAGGGAATCGGTGCTACTCGGCGTGCGGTTTGAGACGGTGACGGGCAAGAGCAACGGGTTCGGCCCGGCTGTGCATGGTCTTACATGGGTTGTGGTAGATGAGAATCCATCCCCCTTTGGGCTGGTCTTCGTCGATCCCGGTGGCAGCGTGAAGAGGTTACCGAGCGGTTCAACGTACCGGCGACAGGCTTGCACTCGGCAACAACGACCTCTTCGAGCCTCCGAGCCATCCGATTCGTGGGGCTTGATCCAGTAATCTCGTGCCCACGCTCGTTGGAACTGGCAGTGATTGTTCATCTCGCTGTTGACGCCACCAAGTAGCGCCGGGCCTAGTTGGAAAAGGGACTAGAATCTGATTGGAGTGAGAATGCACTCAGGGAGAACAGAAAAATTTCTCGGCAGAATTGGGTCATTGAGCCAGCGTTCAACCAGCTTGCTTGTCAGCCTAAACACTCGTCGACGAAACACATACGGCAAGGAAGAGACGCGAGCATCTCTCCAAAAAATCTTCTTGCTTTTATTTGTATAATATGGTAGTATGGTTCTCATTAATTCAAGTACAGTAGAGTATTGGCACATGTGTATTGATTTTCATTTATTGAATCGATGCTTCTTGGGGTTCGTTTTTGTCGCGTCATTGTCCTTTCTGTTCGGATGTTCAAAGAGTGATCAGGACATACTCGATTTTTGCATCAGCGATTTGAAAGAGTCGGCACGTGGATCGACCGCGTATGGAGAACTTGCGGCGCTGGAGCAGCGCACGAACATTGTCCAGGCCATGGAGGTCGAACTCGTCATGGAGAACTACAGCGCATCAGTCTCCAGAGCTGCGGCAATTCGAGTCATATTCACCAGCGACGGACGCTCAGAGTCACTGGCCTGCATCGTACCCGCAGACTGGGTGAGCTAGCAGCCAATTGGGCGCGCCGAACGGGATCCCGAACCGACAACTCTGGTCGAATCTGTTTTCGTAGCTCGGTGTGGTGTTGCACCCGGGTGCCCTGCGCTTGAATGCCGAGATTTCCGGGTGCAGCTGTCCACATGGGTGGTACAAACGGTGGTACACTCACTCCCGTAAGTGGTTGATTTGCGGGTATCTGAAGCCTGGGTGGATGGGGTCCTTGTGCGCCCACCACCTTACCCCTCCAGCTTCGGGTGGCAGGCCACCCTGGTAGACCAACATACGAAGGCGATAGAGCCGTAGGCGGACTGATTCGAACTTTCCTCCCCAGCTCCATCATTCCTTCCATCACGCGATAACCCGCGCCGTTCCGACAGACGCCAATAGTCGCCGCGGCTAGCGCGCCCAGAGCTGCTGCGCCAGCACGCCGACGGCGTTTTCGATGGCTTGGGCGGCATCGAGGCAGAGGTCCTCGCGGTAGCGCTGGCCGATGACCTGCACGCCGAGCGGGACGTCCTCGTGCAGGCCGGTCGGCACCGCCGCCGCCGGCAGGCCGAGGAGGTTGACGGCATAGAGCATGGCCTGCTCGTCGAGGATGGCGCGCAGGCGCGCGGGGCCCTGCTGGTCCTCGGCCTGGGCGTAGGGCGGCACTTGCGAGACCGGGGCCAGGACCAGGGGATAGCGCTCCATGAAGACGCTCCAGGCGCGCAGCAGGCGGGCCCGCTCCGCCAGGGCGGCCAGGTAGCCCTCCAGGTCCAAGGGCTCGTGACTGGCCAGGAAGCCGTCGCAGACGGCCTTGATGGCCGGCGAGCCGTGCTCGCGGATCGCGCTTGCCAAGGTCAGGCGGATCTCGGTGCCGAGAATCCCGCGCCAGCAGGCGGCGATCTCCGGCACCAGGGGCGGGTCGACGGCCTCGACGGCGTAGCCGGCGCGGCTCAGGTGGTCGGCGGCGCTGTCGATGGCCTGGCCGACGGCCGGGTCGCAGGCGATGCCGGCCGCCTCCTTGGTCACCGCGACGCGGATCTTCTCGCCCCGTCCGGGCCCTTCGAGGGGCGCCGGCATCCACCAGGGATCGCGCGGGTCGCGCGCCGCCATGGCCTCGAGGGCGAGCCGGACGTCGCCGACCTCGCGGGCGATCGGCCCTTGCACGCTCATGAGCTGCAGCCCGAGGGGCCGCTCCGCCGGCGCGCTGGGGTTGAAGGCCGGCACCCGGCCGAGCGTCGGCCGGATGGTCGCCAGGCCGCAGACGTAGGCGGGATAGCGCAGCGACCCGCCGAGGTCGTTACCATGGCCGATGTCGCCGATGCCGAAGGCCACGGCCGCGGCCGCGCCGCCGGAGGAGCCGCCGGGCGTCACGCCGCGCTTCCAGGGATTGTGCGTCAGGCCGCGCAGCGGGTTGTCGGTGAACCAGCGCAGGCTGAACTCCGGCGTGTTGGTCCGCCCGATCGGGATCGCGCCGGCCTTCAGGAGGTTCGCTGCGACGGGCGAGTCCTCCGTCGCGATCAGCTCGGCGAAGGCCGGCACGCCGTTGGGGTTGGGCAGGCCCTTCTGGTCGACGTTCTCCTTGATGGTCACGGGGACGCCGTGCAGCGGGCCCAGGGCGAGGCCGGCGGCGACGACGCGATCGGCCTCCCGGGCCTGCTCGAGCGCCCGCTCGGACAGGTCGAGGGTCACGGCGTTGACCGACTGGTTGACCGAGCGGAGGCGCTCGACGGCCGCCTCGACCGCCTGAAGGCAAGTGATGTCGCCGCGGCGGATCGCCGCCGCCGTTTCCGCTGCACCCCACTGCCAGATGTCCCGCGTCACGTCCCGCTCCCCTCGCTGTCCTTGACCATCCCGAGGCCGTCCTGGGGCCATGCCGGGGCCGTCACGCGAGACTATCGCGGTCGCGCGGCGAATGCGTCCTTCAGGGCAGGCGGCGGGCGCATGGCCCGCTTGCCGGCGACGGCGGCATCAGGGGGGCCGGCGCTGGTGATCAGGCTTCCGGGTCTCGCCGTGCCGCGCCGGCCCGGCCTCGCCTTTCGTGGTGCTCGGCCAGGAGGCGGTGGAGCTCGGCGATCTCCTCGTAGCTCTCGGCAACCGCACGCAGGCGCTGCGCCAAGCTCTCGTGCAACGAGGCCTCGAGCTCACTGTCACCGATCGGGGGCTCGGTCATGAGCATGGCGCTTGTTCGCAAAGGTCGAACGATGGCATCTGCTGGACCGCGGTCATCGCCCCCCGCCCGTCGTCGAGCTCGCTGCTGGCTCTTGTCCTTCCGGAAGGGCCCGGAAGATCAAGCCACGGCAACTTACACGCTAGAGTAAGTTTTTTCGTCTTCAGGAAAAAGAATTTTCTTTCCAATCAGTCAGAATCAGCCGCCAGGAAGTAAGTTCGGCGCTGTTACCCTTGGGTGAAGTCCGTAAATTCAACGGTCAACGACACGCAGCGTGAAGCCTGGGGTGGCGCATGTGGTGAATGCAGTTCCCTGTCCGCTGACTGTGGCCCGCTTCGTCTCCGGCATCGACCGACAGTTGGCGGATCTAGGCCTCAAGATCCTCTGTTCGTCCGATTTCGTGGCTTTCGAGGAGCTCTGTGCGAGCTTGCCCGGCAAGGGCCAGGCCTCGGAGTTCTTCAGTTCGCGTTTCTTCGAGATCACGCCACGCGACGGCTTCTGGCTGCGCGCCATCGACGAGCAGGGCTCGACGGTTCACGTTCAGGCCATGCGCGTCGACCGGCTCGACGGCATGACGTTGGCCGAACACTGGCGGCGGCGCTATCGGCGGCTCTACGAGCAACGACAGCAGGGCGTGCGCTGGGACGGAACGACCTCGCCGATAGCCGAAGAGATCACCGGCACGGTGGTCTACCACGGCGACATGTACATCGATCGGAACCTGCCGCTCAAGGGCATCTCCGGCCCTCTAGCCCATGTCGCGCTCGGCCTGGCGCTCAGCAAGTGGGAGCCTGACTATGTCTATGGCCTGGTCGACTACCGCTTTGTGCGACAGGGCTTCACGATCAGAGAAGGCTATGCCCACACCCAGCGCTTCTGCGCCGGCTGGATCAAGGCGCCGCAGGGAGTCGAGGCCGACGAGAGCATCGTCTGGATGACGCGCGACGACCTGATCTACCTCACGGCGCGACCGTTGGAATGGCAGCTTCAGGCCCGGATAAAAAGTGCGTAGCGCAGTTGAAAGCCGGCCGATCGTTGGCAAGTCGGCAGGGCAGAATCAGCCGGCGGTAGGGCAGCCAAGCATACTCGCCATCGGCGCGCGCGATCGGCGCGATGATGTCGTCGAACTGCGGATCGCCGGTCTCGAGGACCCGTGAGTAGGCCTGGCTGACGAGCACCTCGAGCTTCTCATCCGGAATGGAACAGGATGCCAGTCCCTCGCGCGCCGACCAGTCCCGCCAGAGCACGGCGCAGGTCGTGCGGCCGCCGATATGGACGAAGCGGGG
The DNA here is from genome assembly GCA_028280455.1 of Kiloniellales bacterium. Taxonomy (GTDB): domain Bacteria; phylum Pseudomonadota; class Alphaproteobacteria; order Kiloniellales; family JAKSDN01; genus JANQLT01. The sequence continues at coordinate 18,608 of JANQLT010000125.1, read as the reverse complement.
CCGTTCGCCGTGCTGGTTCGGAACGGAGATCTGCATGAAGGGGAGCAGCCTGGCGAGGCCCGCGGCGCCATCCGAGATCAGGCCGCGCGTGCGTTCCCAGAGCTTCCAGCTCGCCCTCAGCATGGGGTTGGCGTCCGCGGGCGGCGTCGGGTCGCGATAGACATGCTGGGTCAGAGGAACGCGGGTGACCGCGCGATGGGCCAGAAGCCGCTCCAGCAGATCCGCCGCATCGCGGCCGTTCGAACGAGCGGCGGCCGTCCAGGCCTTCTGATAGCGAAAGATCAGCTTGGCGACGCCCGCATGGGCGCAGAGACGGTCCAGGGCGAGGTTGCGCCAGGACTCATCCAAGAGATGCAGATCGAATCGCAAGCAGAGCGTGCCGGCGGCGTCGCGGTGCTCTATGACCTCGCCTCGCTCGATCGCCGCGCAGCTTCTTGCCGCGATGATGTCCTTGATCAGGTTCGCCCGGCGCGGCGCCGCTGGAGCAGCGGCCCATTCCTGCTTCGAGATCTGCATCGTTCCCTAGCACGCAACCGTCAAGGTTCCCGGCCTTCGTACAAGGCCGCCAAGGTGCGTACGTGAACAAGTACCTGATGGAGCTGGTCGTCGTCCAGCTTGGAAAGATCCCTCGTGCCGTATTGGTCTTCCATGTAGCTGTCGACAAGAATCTGCAGCTTGAGGGCCGCGACGGTCTTCCTGATCGAATCGACCGCATCGGGGCGGGGAACTCGGTGGAGCTGGGACAGCCAGTGCTCCAACTCGTTTCTTATCTTGAGCGCGTCCGACATGATACCAGCCGTAAGATGATTGCTACCACTCGTAGCTCATAGTAGGCGTAAGGGATCTCGCCTGTCACGCCACATGGCTATCGCTCCAGGACATGCAAAGCCCGACGAGGTCAGCGCAAGGTTGCTGGCTAGAGCGTTTTCCGATCGGACGGCACCGGCCCGCTCCCCCTCCCGGCCACCCAACGCCAGTATCCTGTGGCTGGCCGGGAGGGGGAGCGGGCCGGTGCCGTGATTCCGCGTGAGCGGAAAACGCTCTAGCGACCGGCTCCGCCTTTCACTCATGGGATTGTACGGCCCTCGCAACTTTCCGCTTTGGGTTTCTTGCGTCGGCCGAGAACTTGTCACACCGGTTCTTTCTTCTTGGCCACCAAGGAGGCGATCAGCTCGAAGACCTCATCGTTCAGAGGCACGTTGGTCGCGCTCATGTACTGGTAGAGCCGCGGGATGACGTGCGCGCGGATCGTCGGTGTGGCCTGTAGCCCTAGGCGTTCCAAAGCCTCTTCGAAGCCTCTCGTGCAGCTCGCCAGCAGCTCGCCGTCGAAATAGGTCTGCTGCCCGCCCTCCAGGAACAGCTTCGAGCGCTCGACGCGCCCGCGTTCGTACTGCTCGGGATCCCGCCAATAGCGAACGTCGAGCAGCTTGGGGTCGCAGTCGAGGATGTCGGCGATCTTCTCCGACTTGTCGGGGGACAGCGTGTAGGGCACGCCGGCGCGCAAGAACTGCTGCACGTAGTGCTTATTCATCGGAATGGCGAGAGAAACCGCGACTTTCGTGACGCCGCGCGCTTTCAGCAGCCGTCTCAGCTCTTCGCGCACCCGTTCAGCAGCGGCGGCTTCGTCCATCATGGATCGACGGCATCGCGATCACGAGAGTCCCACTCGGTCCCAGGCCCCTAGGTCCAGTCAGGGGGGGCCAGTCAGGGGGGCCCAGTCAGGACGGAATTCCTTATTCTATAGCAGATCACGCGCACGGGCTAGTGGGGCGGGGCGTCGGGCCAAGCGGGCGGAAGCGGCTGTCCCGGGTCCGGCCGACGGATCGGGCCGCTCAGGTCTACTTGGCGCGCTTGGCCATGACCTTGTCGCGGTAGGCCAGGATCCGCTGCTTCAGGCCGGGGCGGCCGGCGCTGGCGACGATCGCGGCGATGTCCGCCTCGCGGCTGTCCGTCGTCGTCAGGCCGAGCATGTCCTGCAGCGCCCGGGCGGGCAGGGCGCTCGCCCGCTGCGCGGACTCCTCGATCAGGGCGGGCCAGTCCTCCGGCGCGGCCAGGTCGCTGGCCAGGCCGCAGGCCAGGGCCGCCTCGGCCTCGAGCACCTTGGTGTCGATCAGCAGGTCGCGCGCCGCCGCCGGGCCGATCAGCCGCGCCAGGCGTCGGGTGCCGAGGGCCAGCTCGAAGTTCCAGCCGGGCAGGCGGAACTTGGCGCCCGGTGCCGCCACGCGCCGCCAGGCGGCCGCGAAGAGATCGGCGCCGGCGCCGACCACCTGGCCCTGGGCCAGCACGAGGACCGGGCAGGGCGCGTGGTGCAGGCGTTGCAGCAGGGTCTCGATCCGCAGGAAGCGCCAGAGCAGGTCGCCGTCGCTCACCGCCTCGATGTCGGAAAGATCGAAGCCGGCGCAGAAGTGCTTGCCCTCGCCGCGCAGCACGCAGAGCCGGATGTCGGTCAGGTCCGAGAGGGCCTCGATCAGCGCCTCGACCAGGGCCGGCGCGAGGGCGTTGGCGCTCTCCGGCCGGGCCAGGGTCAAGGTGAGCCGCGGCGGCGCGCGCTCGATTCGCAGGCCGGCGGCGAGAGTCTCGGCCATCGCTTCGGCGCCTAGGCCGACATCACGGGTGTCTTCAAGGCCTCCGGGTCGAGCTGGCCGAGCACCTCTTCCGTGTGCTCGCCGAGGCCCGGCGGGCGGGCGGCGATCGCCAGGGTCTCGCCGTTGATCCGCAGGGGCGAGCCGAAGGTCTTGGTCGCCTTGCCATTGGCCAGGGTGAGGTCCTGCACCCAGCCCATGTGCCGGACCTGCGGATCGTCGAGCGCCTCGGCGTAGCTGTTGATCGGGCTGCAGGGCACGCCGGCCTCCGCGAAGGCGGCGAGCCAATGGGCGACGGGCTCGGTCTCGAAGACCGCCTCCAGGGTCTCGCGCAGCACTTCCTGGTTCTGCGCCCGCAGGGTCGGCGTCAGGTAGCGCTCGTCGCTCTTCAGCGCGGGCAGGGCGACCACGTCGCAGACCAGGTGCCAGAGGCCGTTGTTGCCGGCGGCCATGCCGAAGTGGCCGTCCTTGGCTCGGAAGGCCTGGTAGGGCGCGTTGCGCGGATGGGCCGAGCCGAGCTTGCGCGGGTCCTTGCCGGTGCCGAAGTACTCGCTGGTCTGCAAGGCGGCGATCGCCAGCGAGGTGCCGAGCATGGAGACGTCGAGGTTCTGGCCCTTGCCGCTTCTCTGCCGCTCGTGCAGTGCCGAGACCACGCCGAAGGCGCCGTAGAGCGCCGCCACGAAGTCGCAGAGCGGCACGCCGCACTTGGTCGGCGCGCCGCCCGGCTCGCCGGTGACGCTCATGATGCCGGACATGGCCTGCATGGTCAGGTCGAAGCCGCCCTCGCGCGAGCGCGGGCCGCTCTGCCCGAAGGCCGAGATCGAGCAGTAGATCAGGGCGGGCTTCTCGGCCGACATGGTCTCGTAGTCGATGCCGAGCCGCGCCATGACGCCGGGCCGGAAGTTCTCGACCACCACGTCGGCGTCGAGGATCAGCGCCTTGGCCGAGCGCAGGCCCGCCTCGGTCTTCATGTCCAGGACGACGGAGCGCTTGTTGCGGTTGATCGAGGCGAAGTTCTCGCTGTAGCCGTCGTTGACCGGCGGCCAGGAGCGCATGGCGTCGCCGGCCGGCCGCTCGACCTTGATCACCTCCGCGCCCATGTCGGCAAGCAGCATGGCGCAGAAGGGGCCCGCGGCGATCTCGCAGAATTCGACGACCTTGAGTCCGTGCAGGGATGTCATGTCCGCTCCTCGGCGAAAGGCTCAGCAGGCGAAAGGCTCAGCAGGTGTAGTTCATGCCGATGCGACCGCCATCGACATAGATGGTCTCGCCGGTAATGTAGCTCGCCTTGGGGCTGGCCAGGAAGGCGACGACGTCGCCGATCTCGCGCGGCCGGGCGACCCGCTTCAGCGGCGTGCGCGACATGACCATCTTCATCGCTTCCGGGTTGGCGTTGACGCCCGCCATCATCTCGGTGTCGACCGAGCCGGGGCCGACGGCGTTGACCCGGATGTTGTGCGGCGCCAGGGCCAGGGCCGTCGCCTTGGTGAGCTGCATGATGCCGCCCTTGGAGGCGCAGTAGGCGGCGATCGAGGGGATCGCGACCTGGGCGTTGATCGAGGACATGTTGACGATGGCGCCCTCGATGCCCTCGGCGACCATGGTCTTGGCCGCGCGCTGCAGGGCCAGGAAGCTGCCGGTCAGGTTGACGTCGATGACCTTACGGAACTGCTCCAGGCTGGTCTCCAGGAAGTCGCCGGGCGCGGCGATGCCGGCGTTGTTGACCAGGATCGAGACCGGCCCGAGCTCGGCCTCGATGCGCTCGAACAGCGCCGCGATCTGCGCCGGCTCGCCCATGTCGCAGGCCAGGCCGAGGCTGTCCCGCCCGAGCTTGGCCGCTGCGGCCTGGACGCCCTCCGCGTTGATGTCGGCCAGCACGACGCGCGCGCCGTCGTCCGCGAGGGCTTCGCCGCAGGCATAGCCGATACCCTGGGCGCCGCCCGTGACCAGGGCGATGGGTCTTTCCGTCATGGCGATGATCGTCCTTCGGCCGGAGTCAGAGAGATCTGAGAATCTGGTTGGCGGTGAAGGCCACCTGATAGAGACGCGACATCACCGGGGCCGAGCCGACGCGCTTCGGTTCCGAGAGCGGCAGCGGCAGGTTTTCCTCCTTGCCGCCGGACATCAGCTCGGCCATGGCCTTGCCGAAGATCGTGCCCGGCGTGATGCCGCGGCCGTTGTAGCCGATCGGCGTGTAGAGGCCGTCGGCCAGGCGGTGAATGCGCGGCAGGTGATCGGGCGTCATGGCGATCTGGCCGTGCCAGGAATGCTCGAAGGCGACCTCGCCCAGATCCGGGAACAGCCGCTTGAGCGTCCGCGCGGCCCAGCGCCGCGACAGGCCCTGCATGCCGCCGACGAGGCTGCCCATCGAGCCGATGATTAGCCGGCCGAAGGCATCGCGGCGCAGGGAGAACATGATCGGCCCGGTGTCCCACAGGCCCTGGCCGCCGGCGAGGATCGTCTTGGCCCGGTCGCCGAGGGGCGTGGTGGCGAGCTGGAAGAAGTGGATCATCGTGAAGGTCTGCCGCAAGCCCGGCCAGAGGTCGTCGGAATAGGCATTGGTGCCCAGCACGACGGCCTCGGCGGTGACCGCGCCGCGCTCCGTCTCGACGACCCACTTGTCGCCGTCGCGCCGCAGCTTGCGGACCCGCGTGCCGGTGGCGATCCTGGCGCCGGCGCCGCTGGCCGCGCGGGCCAGGCCGCGCGCATAGCCCATCGGGTTGATCGTGCCGGCGCGATGGTCGAGCAGGCCGCCGTGGAAGCTGCCGCTGCCGATCATCTCGGCGGCCCTCTCGCGCGACAGCAGGTCGACCGGCGCGTCCAGGCGCTGCCACTCCTCCGCGCGCCGCGCCAGGTCCTCGAAGCCCTTCGGCGAATGGGCGGCGTGAATGGTGCCCGTGCGCGTGACCTCGCAGCGGATCTGGTGGCGCTCGATCAGCGACTGCACGTAGCCCGGCGCGTCGCCGAGCAGCTTGATCAGCGCGGCGCCGCGCGCCTCGCCGAGGCGGGCGCGCACGTCCTGCGGCGGCAGCCAGAGGCCGGCGTTGACCAGGCCGACGTTGCGGCCGGAGCCGCCGTAGCCGATCTGCTCGGCTTCCAGGACGAGGCAATCGATGCCGCGCTCGGCAGCGTGCAGCGCGGTGGAGAGGCCGGTGAAGCCGCCGCCGACGATGGCGAGCCGCGTCGCGGCGTCGCCCTCGAGGGGCTCGTAGGGGTCCGTCTCTTCCGCGGAGCTGTCCCAGAGAGAGATGGCGGCCTTGCCGTTGATCATCGCGGGCGTCCGTGTTGCCTTCGCACGGCCCCTTGGCGGGCCAGGCTTTCCTTGTTGTGCGACGCTTCGCGTAGCTTGTCGCAAGGCGACTGTTGTGTCAATATTCAAAATCTTTGTTCTGTATATTGAAACAGTAGCGAGTGCCTCATGCGCCCTTTGAAGACCTCCGTCGCCGCGATGGTCGAGGCCGCGCGCGCGCGTATCGACGAGCTGGAGACCGACGAGGCCCTCGGCCTGGTCGGCGATCCCTCGGTGGTCTTCGTCGATCTGCGCGACATCCGCGAGCGGCAGCGCTCGGGCTTCATCCCCGGCAGCTTCCACTGCCCGCGCGGCATGGCCGAGTTCTGGATCGACCCCGAGAGCCCCTACTTCAAGGCGATCTTCGGGGAGGACAGGCGATTCGTCTTCCACTGCGCCTCGGGCTGGCGCTCGGCCCTGACGGTGGCGACCTTGCAGGACATGGGCTTCGAGGCCGCCCACCTGAAGGACGGTTTCTCGGACTGGGAGAAGCGCGGCGGCCCGGTCGAGCTCGCCAAGCCGAAGCAGGAGCGGGAGTCAGGCGGCCGCTAGGCCCGTCGCGTCGCGTTGCCTAGAGGGCCTTCAGCGCTTCGGACACGCCTTCCGCGGCCTCGAGCACCAGCTCGCCGATCTCCTTGTCCCGGCCCTTGGTCAGGTTCACGTCCGGCACCGACACGCCGACGGCGGCGATAGGCCGTCCGTTCGGCAGCCTGACCACGGCGCCGAAGCTGAAGATCCGCTCGCGGTACTCGCCGGTGTCGACGGCATAGCCGCGCTCCAAGGTCGCCGCGACGTCGGCGTCGAGGCGCTTCATGGAGGTGATGGTCCGGTCCGTGAACTTGTCCAGGTGGCCGCGCATCTGGTCGCGCAGGCGCTCGTAGTCGGCGGCCAGCAGCGCCTTGCCGGTCCCGACGCAGTGCAGCGGCGCGCTGCCGCCGATCGGGTTCCAGGAGCGGATCGGCTTGGTGCTCTCGATCTTGTCGATGTAGATCACCGAGAAGATGTCGGGCACGGCGAGATAGATCGCTTCGCCGGTCTCGCGCGACAGCATGCGCATCTGCGGGCCGGCGATCTTCGGCAGGTCGAGGTTCTCGACCACCGTGCGGCCGACCTGCCAGACCTTCATGGTCGCCGAATAGGCCTTGGAGTCGGAGTTGCGGACGTAGCCCAGGGCCGTCAGCGTCCGCAGCAGGCGAAAGGTGTTGGACTTGGTCAGCGCCAGCTCGCGGGAGAGCTCGGTGACGCCCTTGCCGGACTTGGACTTGGCCAGGGCCTCGAGGACCTGTAGGCCTTTCGACAGCGTCGAATCGACGCGCACCGGGCGCTCGGCGGCTTGTTTCTCGGGCTTCTCGGGCAACGAGGCCGAATCCATGGGCTGCAACTCTTAGGCCCCTCCTATCAAACCGGCCCTAGTCGGGCAACGACCGTCACCAATCGTCGCCTGCGAGCGGCGGGTCGAAGGCCTCGACCCGCGGCGGCTCGCCGTCGAACCTGCGGACCTCGACGAAGGCCGAATGGGCGGCCGGGCCCTGCGACAGGCGCGAGGTGCGCAGGTCGTGCGTCAGGACGTTGGGATTGCCGTGCCGGTCCATGTGCTGGTTGTCCGAGAAGTCCGGGTCGTACCAGGCGCCGGTCCAGAGAAAGAGCACTCCCGGGCGGATGTCCTCGGTCACCACCGCGCCGGCCAGGCAGCGGCCGCGCTCGTTGAAGACCAGCACGACGTCGCCGTCGGCGATGCCGCGCTCGGCGGCGTCCTGCGCGTTGATCAGGATCGGCTCGCGGTCCTGGACCTTCCGGCTGCGGCTGAAGGCGCCGTTGTCGTACTGGCTGTGTAGCCGGGTCTCCGGCTGGCCCGAGAGCAGGTGCAGGGGATAGCCTTGCTGCACCTCGCTCGACCAGCCGCGCGGCGGCAGCCAGGTCGGATGACCGGGGCAGTCGTTGTAGCCGAAGCCGGCGATGACCTCGGAGGCGAGCTCGATGCGGCCGCTCGGCGTGGCCAGGGGATGTGCCTCCGGGTCGGCGCGGAAGGCGGCGAGGTAGACGGCCTCCGGCGCCGGATCGTCGAGCTGCAGGATGTCGCCCTCGAGGAAGCTCTGCCAGTCCGGCAGCGCGACGCCGCCGGCCTTGGCCTGCTCGCGCATCTCGGCCCAGATCTCCTCCTGCCACTCCTCGGCGCTGAGCCGGCGGCTGAAGCGCGTGCCGAGCGAGAGACGGCGCTCCAGCTCGCTGTAGATCTCGAACTCGCTGCGCGCCTCGCCGGGCGGCGGCAAGGCCTGCGGCATGGGCACCAGCGCGTTGTCCTGGGTGCCGGCGCCGAAGTCGCTGCGTTCCTGCGGCGCGGCCACGGGCAGCACGATGTCGGCGTGCCGCGCCGTCGCCGTCCAAGCGATCTCGTTGACGATGACGCTCTCCGGCCGCTGGAAGGCCTGGCGCAGCCGGTTGAGGTCCTGGTGATGGTGGAAGGGATTGCCGCCGGCCCACCAGACCAGGCGGATGTCGGGAAAGACCCGGCGCTGGCCGTTGTAGTCGTAGGCGCCGCCGGGGTTCAGCAGCATCTCGGCGACCATGGCGACCGGCACGAAGCTCTCCACGGCGTTGCGGCCTTGCGGGAAGGCCGGCCAGCGCAGCGGCCGGTTCATGGTGCCGATGCTGGCGCCGGCGCCGTAGCCGATGCCGAAGCCGCCGCCGGGCAGGCCGATCTGGCCGAGCATCGCCGCCAGGACCACGGTCATCCAGAGCGGCTGCTCGCCGTAGTCGGCACGCTGCAGGCCGACCGCCGTGCAGATCAGGGTGCGCCCGGCGACCATCTGCCGGGCCAGCTCGCGCAGGCGCTCGGCGGGGAGGCCGGATTGCGCGGCGGCCCAATCGGCATCCTTGACGATGCCGTCGCGCTCGCCGCGCAGGTAGGCGGCGACCGCGGCGAAGCCGACCGTGTAGCGCTCGAGGAAGGCCGCGTCGTGCAGGCCCTCGGCCAGCAGCGTGTGCGCCAGGCCCATCATGACCGCCGTGTCGCTGCCCGGCCGCGGCGCCAGCCATTCGGCCTTCAGGGCCGCGGCGGCGTCGTTGCGCAGCGGGCTTATGTTGACGAAGTCGATGCCGGCCTCGGCGCAGGCCGTCAGCTCCTCGCGCAGCCGGTGCCGGCCGACGCCGCCGCCGGAGACCTGGGCGTTGCGCAGCGGGATGCCGCCGAACATGACGACAAGGCGGCCCGCGCCGGCGACCGTGCGCCAGCGGGTGGCCTGCTTCACGTGATCGCGGAAGTTGCCGACGATGTGCGGCATCAGGACCAGCGCGGCGTTGTAGCTGTAGTTGCCCTCGGAGCGCACGAAGCCGCCGGCGGCGTTGAGGAAGCGCTTGAGCTGGCTCTGGGCGTGGTGGAAGCGCCCGGCGCTGGCCCAGCCGTAGGAGCCGGCGAAGATCGCCTCGTTGCCGTGCGCGCCGCGGACCCGGGTGAGCTCCTCGGCGATCAGGCTCAGGGCCCTGTCCCAGCTCACCTCGACGAAGGGCTCGGCGCCGCGCTCGCCGCTAGCATGACGCGGGCCGCGCTCGAGATAGCTCCGGCGCACCGCCGGCCGCAGCACGCGCGCCGAGCCGCGCAGGCCCGCCGCGATGTTCTCGTTGATCCGCGAGGAGTCGGGGTCGCCGGGATGCGGGCGCACGGCGACCCGGCCGTCGCCCGACAGCTCGACGACGCCCGGTCCCCAATGACTCGAGGTCGGGCGCGAGACTCGAGAAGCGGCAGGATCGGTCATGAAGATGTGCTAATATACGAAACTACTATATTGAATATTGACACGCTATGCCGCCGCTGTCATCACCTTATGCCGATTTCCGAACGTGAGTCTCCCATGTCCGCGAAAGAGCCGCCTCTCGCGAACGCGCTGGCGCACCTGGGCCGGGGCCCGGCCGTTGCCGGGCGCGCCATCAACCTGCCGATCGAGCAGAGCTCGACCCTGCTGTTCGACAGGCTCGCCGAGTTCGAGGCGGCGCGCGAGGACCGCTACAGTCAAGGCACGCTCTATTACGGCCGCTACGGCAACCAGGCCTCCTTCGCCCTGGAGCGCATGATGGCGGCGCTGGAGGGCGGCCATGGCTGCGTCTCGGTCTCCGCCGGCCTGCCCGCGGTCACCCTGGCGCTGATGGCGGCGGCGAAGGCCGGCAGCCACGTCCTGGTCGCCGACAACGTCTACCTGCCGACGCGCGGCTTCTGCGACACGGTGCTGGCCCGCTACGGCGCCGAGATCGAGTACTTCGACCCGATGATCGGCGCGGGCCTGGCAACGCTGATGCGCCCGGAGACCAGCGCGGTGATGTTCGAGGCGCCGGGCTCCGGCACCTTCGAGGTGCCCGACATCCCGGCCATCGCCCGGGTGGCGCGGGACGGCGGCGCGGTCTCGATCCTCGACGGCACCTGGGCGACGCCGGTCTTCTGCCGGCCGCTGCAGCTCGGCGTCGACGTGGTGGTGCATTCCGGCTCCAAGTACATCGGCGGCCATGCCGACGCCATGATCGGCTTCATCGTCTGCAACGAGGCGACCTACGAGCTGATGCGACGCATGGTCCTGGCCTTCGGCGACCGGGCCGGGTCGCAGGACGTCTTCCTCGCCCTGCGCGGGCTGCGCACGCTCGAGCTGCGCATGAAGCAGGTGCAGGAGGCCGGCCTGACGGTGGCGCGCTGGCTCGGCGCGCAGCCGCAGGTGCGCAAGCTGCTGCACCCGGCCTTTGCCGATTGCCCCGGCCACGAACACTGGCGGCGCGACTTCGGCGGCGCCGCGGGCCTGTTCGGCGTGCTCTTCCGGCCCTGCAGCGACGCGCAGCTCCATGCCTTCGTCGATGCCCTGGCGATGTTCAGCGTCGGCGTGAGCTGGGGCGGCTTCGAGAGCCTGGTGCTGCCGGTCGCGCCGCTGCGCACCGCCACGCCCTGGTCGGAGGCGGGCCGCTTGGTCCGTTTCAGCATCGGCCACGAGGACCCGGACAGCCTGATCGCCGACATCGCTCAGGCCCTGCCGCAACTGGGATAGGGGAGGGCGCGCCATGCCCAATCGGATCGACCACGTCACCCTCGGCGCGGCCAGCCTGGCGCAGGGCACCGCGGCGATGGAAGGCGCGCTCGGCGTCACACTGCCGCGCGGCGGCCAGCACGAGGCCATGAGCACGCACAACTGCCTGGCCCAGGTCGGCAACGAGGCCTTCCTGGAGCTCATTGCCATCGACCCCGAGGCGCCGCCGCCCGGCCGGACCCGCTGGTTCACCTTGGACGAGCCGGCCACCCAGGCACGCTTGGCCGAGCGGCCCCGGGCGCTTTGCTGGGTCGTGCGCACCGACGACCTCGACGCGCTCGTCGCGCGGAGCCCCGTGCCCCTGGGCGAGATCCTGTCGATGTCGCGCGGCGGGCGAAGCTGGCGGCTGACCGTGCCGCAGGACGGCAGCCTCGCCGAGGCCGGCCTGATCCCGGCCTTCATCGAATGGTCGCCCGGGCCCCATCCCAGCGGCGGCATGCAGGACCTCGGGCTGCGGCTCGAGCGGGTCCGCCTGAGCCATCCCGATCCCGACTGGCTGACGGGCGTCCTCGCCGTGCTCGAGATCGACGGGCTCGTCGAGGTCGCCGCCGGCGAGCGCGCCCTGTCCTTCGTCCTGCGGACCGCCGACGGCAGCGCGGTGACGCTGGACTGAAGGCCTCAGCGCGCGGCGACGGTCATGCGGCGCTTCAGGTACTCGCCGTACTGGCTCAGCGAGAAGATGAAGACCCAGTAGATCAGGCCGACGAAGGCGTAGACCTCCAGGAAGTAGGGCGCCCACTCGCCGGTGCCGAAGGCCGCGTTGGCCGAGGCCAGGATGTCGAAGAAGCCGATGATGATCACGATGGCCGTCTCCTTGAAGGTGACGACCACCATGTTGATCGTGCCCGGCAGGGCGTGGCGGAAGACCTGGGGCAGGACGATCTTGTCCATGATGCGCCAGGCGGAGAGGCCGAGCGCCATGCCGGCTTCGAACTGACCCTTGTGGATCGCCTGGAAGCCGCCGCGGAAGACCTCGGCCTGGTAGCAGGCGAAGAACAGGGCGAAGGCGACGATCACCCGCCAGATCTTGTCGCCGTGCAGCCAGTCGGGCAGCAGGATCGGCACCACCACGGCCGCCGTGAAGAGCGTGGTCAGCAGCGGCAGCGAGCGGATGAAGTCGATCAGGATCGAGACGCCGAGCGAGATCACCGGCAGCTTGGAGCGGCGCGCCAGCGCCAGGCCGAGCCCCATGGGCATGCCGAGCAGGACCACGGAGGCAAAGAGGAAGAGGGTGAGGGACAGTCCTCCCCATTGATCCGTGGTGACCTGCTCGAGCCCGATGGGGCTGCCTTCCATCAGCAGGTAGTAGGCGGCGAAGCCGACGATCCACAGTGCCGACAGACGGCGGGCCGTCCAGAAATAGGGCAGGCAGGAGAGGATGACCGTCGCGACGATCGACACGCAGGCCAGCGTCGAGCGCCAGTGCAGCTCGTAGGGATAGAGCCCGAAGAGGATCAGGCGGTGGCGCGCGGCGACCACGGACCAGCAGGCGCCCTCCGCCTGGGGGCAGAGGTCGGCCGAGTCGGCGCCCCAGACCGCGCCGAACAGGGCCCAGTCGAGCGCCAGGTAGACCAGGTAGAGGATCAGCGCCAGGAAGACGACGGTCAGCAGCGAGTCGGTCTTTGTGGCGAAGGCCCGGCTCCTGAGCACCTCCAGGAGGGACGGCTTGGGCGGGGCCGAGACGACGGCGGCGATGTCGGTCATCTCAATGCCCCTTCAAGCGCAGGCGCGCGTTCAGCAGGTTGATGAGCTGCGCGAGCGTGAAGTTGATCAACAGGAAGACCGCCATGAGGATGCCGATCAGCTCCAGGGTCTGGCCGGACTGGGTGATCGAGGTCGAGACGATCATGAAGAGGTCGCTGAAGCCGATCGCCACGCCGATGGTCGTGGCCTTCATCAGGAAGACCCACTGATTGCCGAGAGGCGGCACGATGGTGCGCAGGGCCATCGGCATCTTGATCTTCAGCCAGATCAGGCCTTCGTGCAGGCCCAGGGCCCGGCCCGCCTCGATCAGGCCGCGCGGCACTTCCTGGAGGCCGCCGCGGACCACTTCCGCGATGTAGGCGGCGCCGTAGAGCGTGATCGCGACGACCATGGCGACCAGCTCGATGGGCACGTTCACGCCGCCCCTGAAGCGCAGGCCCTTCAAGGCCGGCAGGGAGAGCGCCGACTCGCCCTCCGGCGACAAGGCGAGGGCGACGACGACGCAGCTCGCCACGGTGGCGGCGAGCCAGAGCAGGCATTTCTTGATGAAGGACAGGCCCGGCCAGCGTGCCAGGACGATTGCGGCGAGGATCGCGAAGGCGACCAGGCCGGTGCCCGCCGCGGCGGAGACGTTCAGGCCGGGCAGCATGAGGCCGCGGTTGGACAGGAAGAGGGCGTCCATGACGCTGAGGGCCTGGCGCGGCCCGGGCATGTGGATCAGCACGGCGTACCAGAAGACGAGCTGCAGGATCAGCGGGATGTTCCGGAAGGTCTGGATGAAGATCGCCGCCGCCGACTGGGTCGCGAGGTTGGTCGCGTCGCGCGCCGTGCCGACCGCGAAGCCGAGGATGGTGGCCAGTATGATCGAGACGACACCGAGGAACAGCGTGTTCAGGAAGCCGATGAACAGGGTCCAGCGGTAGCTGTCGTCGATCGTGCGCTCGAGGAGAGAGAAGGAGTAGGACCAGCCCGTGGCCCGGTCCAGGAAGGCGAAGCCGCTGGACAGGCCCATGGCGTCGAGGTTGGTCCGGGCGCTGGTGACCGCCGAGACGACGACGATCACGACCAGCGTCAGGAAGACCGCCTGGACGACCAGGCCCCGGACGTCGAGCCGCTTCGGGGGTGCTATCGCTAGGTCGGCCATGGGTGCCACCCTTTGCGAGCGAGGCCACCCGAGGACGGTGGCCTCGCTCGAGCGCTCGAGGACCTAGTCGAGCATCGGGGCGTAGAGCAGCCCGCCGTGGCTCCAGAGGTTGTTCAGGCCGCGCTCCAGCTTGTAGGGCGAGTTCTCGCCGAGGTTGCGGTGGTAGATCTCGCCGAAGTTGCCGACGGCCGCGATCATCTCCCGGGCCCAGGTGTCGCGCAGGCCGAGGCGCTCGCCGATACCCGGCGTGCTGCCCAGCAGGCGGGCCACGGTCGGGTTCGGCGGGTTGGCGGCGACCTCGTCGACGTTGGCCATGGTGATGCCGTGCTCCTCGGCGATCAGCAGGGCGGCGATCATCCAGTTCGTCAGGTCGACGAAGTCCTCGTCGCCCTGGCGCATCGCGGCGGCGATCGGCTCGCTGGAGAGCTGGTCGCTCAGGATGACGTGCTTGTCGGGGTTGTCGATCTCGGTCGCCCGCAGCACGGCGAGGAAGGGGCCCCAGGCGGCGAAGGCGTCGCAGCGGTTCGCCAGGTAGGCGGCCCGCAGCTCGGCGGCCTTCTCGTAGGACACCATGGTGTGCTCGACGTCGATCGTCTTCATGTAGTCCGCGACGATCCGCTCGATGGTCGTGCCGGCCTCGACGCAGACCGTGCCGCCCTCGAGCTCGGTCGCCTGGGTGACGCCGAGGTCGGCGTGGGCCATGAGCTGCGCGCCGCCGAAGAAGTAGGGCAGGCTGAACTGCAGGCCGAGCTCGGTGTCGCGGCCCATGGTCCAGCCGGTCGCCTTGATGATGATGTCGACGTCGCCCGACTGCAGCGCCGGGAAGCGCTGGGCCCAGCTCAAGGGCACGATCTGCGCCTTGTTGGGATCGCCCAGGATCGCGGTGGTCATGGCGCGGCAGAGGTCGATGTCCAGGCCCTTCCACTCGTTCTTGTCGTTGACCTCGACGAAGCCGAAGTAGCTGCCGTTGTGGCCGCTACAGAGCAACGTGCCGCGGTCCTTGATGGCCTGGATCGTCGCGCTCTCCGCGGCCGCGGCATTCGGCAGCGCGACGGCGCAGGCCACGGCGGCGAGAAGCGATTTCAAGGTCTTGGTCATGGTTAGCCTCCACTGTCGGGCGTTGTGCCACATATCAGTACACTTGTGCTGATATGTGGTATAGCCGAGATGTCAATGAGCTGTCAACCGGCTCGTGGCGGGACGAGCCGGTCGCGCAAGGCGTGCAGGAAAGGGTCGGGGAGCGGCCTCAGGCCTGGCCGAGGCGGGCGCGGCGCTCCAGGTAGGCGCCGTAGCGCGACAGGCCGAAGACGAAGCAGAAGTAGATCGCGCCGACGAAGACGTAGACCTCGATGAACTGGCCGGCCCAGTCGCCGGTGCCGACGGCCGCGTTGCCGGAGGCCATGATCTCGAAGAAGCCGATGATCGTGACGATCGAGGTTTCCTTGAAGGTGATGACGAACTGATTGATCGTCGCAGGCAGGCTGCTGCGGAAGGCCTGGGGCAGCAGGATGTCGATGACCCGGCGCCAGTACTTCATGCCGAGCGCCATCGCCGCCTCCTCCTGGCCCGGCGGGATGGCCTGCAGGCCGGCGCGGATGATCTCGGCCTGGTAGCAGGCGAAGAAGACCGCGAAGGCCAGGATCACGCGGACCAGCTTGTCGCCCTGGGCCCAGTCCGGCACCACGAAGGGCACGACCACGGCGGCGGCGAAGAGGATCGTCAGCAGCGGCAGCGAGCGGACCACGTCGATGATCCCGCCGGCGACGCCGCGGATCACCGGCATGTCGGAGCGCCGGGCCAGCGCCAGCAGCACCGAGAGCGGCATGCCGATCACCACCACCGAGGCGAAGATCAGCACGGTGAGCGAGAGGCCGCCCCACTGCTCGGTGGTGACCACCGAGAGGCCGAAGACGCCGCCGTACATCAGCAGCATGAAGCCGCCGAAGCCGGCCAGCCAGAGCAGCGGCAGGCGCCGGACGCCCCAGAAGCGCGGCACGCAGGAGAGCCCCATGGTCAGCACGATGACCAGGCAGGCCAGCGTCGAGCGCCAGTGCTGCTCGAAGGGATAGAGGCCGAAGAGGATCAGCCGGCCGCGCGCCTCGATCACCGACCAGCAGGCGCCGCCGCCGGGCGCGCAGAGCTCCTTGTCCTCGAGCGACCAGACCGCACCGAGCACGGCCCAGTCCAGCGCCTCGAAGAAGACCCAGAGCACGAAGGCGCCGAAGCCCAGGGTCACCAGGCCGTCGAGCCAGCTCGAGAAGAGCCGGCGCCGGGCCCAGGCGAGCGGGCCACGGTCGACGGCGGGCGGTGCCAGGCTCGCCTCGGCCATGGCTCAGCCCGCCCGGTCCTTGATCGCCAGGCGGGCGTTCACCCGGTTCATGACGAAGCCGATGCCGTAGTTGACCAGCAGGAAGCCGCCCATCAGCAGGGCCATCAGCTCCATGGTCTGGCCGCTCTGGTTGATCGAGGTCGAGACCACCATGAAGTAGTCCGGGAAGCCGATGGCGATGCCGATCGTCGTGGCCTTCATCAGCCAGACGTACTGGTTGGCGAGCGCCGGCAGCATCGCCCGCAGGGCCAGGGGAATGCGCACGAAGCGGTTGATCTGGAAGCCCTTGAGCCCGAGGGCGCGGGCCGCCTCGATGCGCCCCTTGTCGACCGAGAGGAAGCCGCCGCGCACGATCTCGCCGATGTAGGCGCCGCCGAACACGGTGATCGCGATCAAGAGCGCGGTGAACTCGGGCTTGATCTCGAAGCCGCCGACGAAGCGCAGGCCGCGCAGCTCCGGCAGGGTCAGGAGCGGCGCCTCCGGCGTCCGGCCGGTCAGCAGCAGCAAGACGAAGAGCGCGGCCAGCGCGGCCAGCGCCAGCGGCCAGGCCCAGCGGGAGGCCCGGGTCCCGGCGCCGCCGAGCCGGGCGGCGCCGTAGAGGATCAGGGCGGTGCCGGCCGCGAACAGGAAGACGTCGGCGGCGCTGATGTCGAGCGCCGGCAGCACCAGGCCCCGGTTGGACAGGAAGCCGATGTCCATCAGCGGGATCGCCCGGCGCGGCGAGGGCAGGTGGGTCAGGATCGCGTACCAGAAGAAGGCCTGGAGGATCAGCGGCACGTTGCGGAAGATCTCGACGTAGGTCGTGCCGATGACGTTGAGCACCAGGTTGCTGGAGATCCGGATCAGGCCGATCGCCACGCCGACCAGGGTCGCGGAGGCCAGGCCGAGCAGGCCGACCAGCAGCGTGTTGAGCAGGCCCGCGGTCAGCATGCGCCAGTAGGGCGAGCGGTCGCTGACCTCGATCAGCGCGAAGTTGATCGGCCAGCCGGTGGAGCGCTCCAGGAAGCCGAAGCCGGTGGCGATGCCCTGATCCAGCAGGTTCTGCCGCGCGATCAGGACGAAGGAGAGCGCCAGTCCCAGCGTGGCGGCCAGCGCCAGCCCCTGGTAGAGCCAGGCCCGCGCCTTGTGTGTCCGGAGGATTCCCAGCATCGCCCCTGGTCTCCTCTGCGGCCCGGAGAGGGCGGCCGGGCCCCGGTCGCGCCGGGGACCCGGCCGAGGCCTCGCGTCAGTCGAGCACCAGCGCGTAGAGCAGGCCGCCGTTCAGCCAGAGATGGTTCTTGCCGCGCGGCAGCTTGTAGGCCGACTGCTCGCCGACCGTGCGCTCGTAGATCTCGCCGTAGTTGCCGACCGCCTTGATGACGTTGTAGGCCCAGTCGTCGGACAGCCCCAGGCGCTCGCCCATGCCGGGCGAGGCGCCGAGCAGGCGCTCGACCGAGGCCGAGGGCGGGTTGGCGCGCACCTCGTCGACGTTGGCCTGGGTGATGCCGTTCTCCTCGGCCATCAGTAGCGCCGAGACCATCCAGTTGATGACGTCGATGAAGTTGTCGTCGCCCTGGCGCGCCGCGATCGACTCGGGCTCCAGCGCCAGCACCTCGTCCATGATGACGAAGTCGTCGGGATTGGGCGCGTTGAAGCGCGTCGCCGCGAGGAAGGGGCCGAAGCCGGCGAGCGCGTCGCAGCGGCCGGCGTAGAGCGCCGAGCGCAGCTCCTCGCCCTTCTCGAAATTGAGCGCCTCGTACTCGATGCCCCGGGCGCCCATGTAGTCGGCGACGATGCGCTCGATCGAGGTGCCGGCGTTGATGCAGAAGACGCCGCCTTCAAGGTCGGCGGAGGTCTCGGCCTCGAGCTCCTTGCGCACCAGGATGTTGGTCGGGCCGATGAAGTAGGGCCGCGAGAACTGCAGGCCGAGCTCGGTGTCGCGGCTCATGGTCCAGCCGGTCACCTTGATGATCACGTCGATGTCGCCGGACTGCAGCGCCGGGAAGCGCTGGGCCCAGCTCACCGGGATGATCTGCAGCTTGTCCGGCGAGCCGAGGATGGCGGTCGCCAGCGCCTTGCAGAACTCGATGTCGAAGCCGGTCCACTTGCCCTTGTCGTCGACCTCGGCGAAGCCGAGGTAGCTGCCGTTGTGGCCGGTGCAGAGCAGCGAGCCCCGCTCCTTGATCGTCGCGACCGTCTCGCCCGAGTCCGCCAGGCCCGGGCTCGCCAAGCCGACGGCCAGGGCGGCCGAGCAGAGCAGCGAAGAAATCTTTCTGGTCATGGGTCTTGCCTCCTCTCTCTCGTTTCTGGGCGCGGAGCCGCGATCGCCGGGCGGCTCCGTCATCCGTCGTTGCCGGCGGCGCGGTCGGCGCAGTGGCGGGCGACCAGCTCGCCGTAGAGCGTCCCGAGCCGCTGGGTCAGGGGGCCGGCGGTGCCGTCGCCGATCTGCCGGCCGTCGATCTCGCCGGCCGGGGTCAGGGCGCCGAAGGTGCCGGTCAGGAACGCCTCGTCGGCGGCGTAG
>JANQLT010000115.1 GCA_028280455.1 Kiloniellales bacterium | reverse complement strand
CCTGCACGGCAAGGAAGCCGCCCTGCTCTTCACCTCGGGCTACGTCTCCAACTGGGCGGCCCTGACCACCCTCGCCTCGCGCCTGCCGGACTGCGTCGTGCTGTCCGACTCCAAGAACCACGCCTCGATGATCGAGGGCATCCGCCACTCGCGTGCCGAGAAGCGGATCTTCGCGCACAACGACCCCGAGGATCTGAACCGGCAGCTCATGGAGATCGGCCCCGAACGGGCCAAGCTGGTGGCCTTCGAGTCGGTCTACTCCATGGACGGCGACGTCGCGCCGATCGCCGAGCTCTGCGACGTGGCCGAGGCCCACGGCGCCATGACCTATCTCGACGAAGTCCACGCGGTCGGGCTCTACGGCCCGCGCGGCGGCGGCATCGCCGAGCGCGAAGGCCAGATGCACCGCCTGACGGTGATCGAAGGCACGCTCGGCAAGGCCTTCGGCGTGCTCGGCGGCTACATCTCGGCCTCCAGCGCCCTGATCGACTTCGTGCGCTCCTTCGCCTCCGGCTTCATCTTCACCACGGCCCTGCCGCCGGCGGTCGCCGCCGGGGGCCTGGCCTCCGTGCGCCACCTCAAGACCAGCCAGGAGGAGCGGCGCCGGCACCAGGAGCGGGCGGCCACGCTCAAGCGGCGGCTGGAAGAGGTGGGCCTGCCGGTCATGCCCTCCCAGAGCCACATCGTGCCGCTGCTGGTCGGCAATGCCGTGCAGTGCAAGGCGGTCACGGACATGCTGCTGGAGCGCCACGACGTCTACGTCCAGCCGATCAACTATCCGACGGTCCCCAAGGGCACCGAGCGCCTGCGCCTGACGCCGAGCCCCCTACACGGCGACCAGGAG
This sequence comes from Kiloniellales bacterium, assembly GCA_028280455.1. Taxonomy (GTDB): domain Bacteria; phylum Pseudomonadota; class Alphaproteobacteria; order Kiloniellales; family JAKSDN01; genus JANQLT01. The sequence continues at coordinate 6,810 of JANQLT010000115.1, read as the reverse complement.
ATGGACCACCTGATCGCCTCCCTGCTCGACGTCTGGAGCCGCCTGGCCCTGCGCAAAGCCGCCTGATAGGCCCTTCCGGCGCCCTCCGGAGCAAAAAAACCTGTTCTGAATCAAGCTCTTGAGGCCGAGTCCGGCAGCCGACCCGAAACATGACCGGCTAGTGACTCCCATTTCCCGCACGATTGCCGTAACCTCCCGGGCAACTAAGGAACGGGGCGGCGGAAAGCGGCTCCGGAGGCGAGACTGGGAGCGAGGATACGACTCGGCATGGCTGAGCCAGTCGATGCGCTTGTGCGCTTCAAGGAAGTCCAGAAGAGTTACGACGGCGAGACTCTGGTCGTCAAAAACCTGAATCTCGACGTCGCCCGCGGCGAGTTCCTGACCATGCTCGGGCCCTCCGGCTCGGGCAAGACGACCTGCCTGATGATGCTCGCCGGCTTCGAGACGGCGACCCACGGCGAGATCTATCTCGACGGCCAGGCGATCAACAACGTGCCGCCGCACCGCCGCAACATCGGCATGGTGTTCCAGAACTACGCGCTCTTCCCGCACATGACGGTGCGCGAGAACCTGGCCTACCCGCTGGAGGTCCGGAAGCTCGGCAAGGCGGAGATCGAGCAGAAGATCGCCCGCGCCCTGGCCATGGTCCAGCTCGAGGCCTTCGGCGACCGTCGCCCCGGCCAGCTCTCGGGCGGCCAAGCGCAGCGCGTCGCCGTCGCCCGCGCCCTGGTCTTCGAGCCGCAGCTCGTGCTGATGGACGAGCCCCTGGGCGCTCTCGACAAGCAGCTACGCGAGCAGATGCAGTACGAGATCAAGCACATCCACGAGAATCTGGGCGTCACCGTGGTCTACGTCACCCACGACCAGTCCGAGGCGCTGACCATGTCGAATCGCATCGCGGTCTTCAACGACGGGGTCATCCAGCAACTCGCGCCGCCCGACGCGCTCTACGAAGAGCCCGAGAACGCCTTCGTGGCGCAGTTCATCGGCGAGAACAATCGGCTGCTCGGCAAGGTCCAGGCGATGAACGGCCAGACCTGCAGGGTGACCCTGGACGACGGCGGCGACGTCGAGGCGCTGGCGGTCAACGTCGATCAGGTCGGCGCCCGCTCGACGCTGTCGCTGCGCCCGGAGCGGGTGACCATCAATCCGGCCGCCGACAGCGTGCCCAACGTCTTCGATGCGCGGGTCGAGGAGCTGATCTATCTCGGCGACCACATGCGCACCCGCTTCAATGTCTGCGGTCACGATGATTTCATCGTCAAGGTGCCGAACGCGGCCGGGCACGTCGTGCTGGAGCCGGGTGAGGTCGTCAAGATCGGCTGGAAAGCCGAGGATTGCCGGGCGCTGGACGCTTGAGAGGCGCGCGGTTGAGGGACATCCGGTGCGACGCGGGGGCTTCGGCGCCGGATGGGACGAAAAGGAGCTAAGCGAGACGGCCAGCGGGTCTGGCAGCAACGAATAGGGAGTGAGAAACGAATGAGACGTTTTCTGAAATCTAGTGTCTACGCCACCGTGGGACTCGCGGCTCTCGGTCTGGCCGGTGTCAGCCAGGCCGCGGATTCCCTGACCGTCGTGTCTTGGGGCGGCGCCTACACGAACAGCCAGATCAACGCCTATCACAAGCCCTACGAGGCCAAGACCGGCGTCAAGATCAACTCCGAGGACTACAACGGCGGCCTCGCCCAGATCCGCGCCCAGGTCGAAGCCAACAACGTGACCTGGGATCTGGTCGATCTCGAGCTGTCGGACGTGATCCGCGGCTGCGACGAGGGCCTCCTCGAGCCGATCGATCACGGCATCCTGCCGGCGGGTGACGACGGCACGGCCGCGACCGACGACTTCCTCGAGGGCACGCTCTACGAGTGCGGCATCGGCCAGATCATCTGGTCGACCGTCTTCGCCTACGACGCCTCGAAGTTCACCGGCGACAAGCCGAGCGCGATCGGCGACCTCTTCGACACGGCGAAGTTCCCGGGCAAGCGCGGCCTGCGCAAGACCCCGCGCGTCAACATCGAGTGGGCCCTGATGGTCGACGGCGTGGCCGGCGAGGATGTCTACGAGACGCTGTCGAGCGACGAGGGCGTCGATCGCGCCTTCTCGGTGCTCGATCGCATCAAGGACGACGTGCTCTGGTGGGAAGCCGGCGCCCAGCCGCCGCAGATGCTCGCCGACGGCGAGGTCTCCATGACCTCCGCCTATAACGGCCGCCTGTTCAACGCGATCTTCAAGGAAGGCAAGCCCTTCGAGATCGTTTGGGACGGCCAGGTCTGGGATCTCGACCTCTGGGGCATCGTCAAGGGAACCCCGAACCTCGAGCAGGCGCTCGACTTCGTGAAGTTCTCGACCGACACCCAGCGCCTGGCGGACCAGACCAAGTGGATCTCCTACGGCCCGGTGCGTCAGTCTTCGCTGCCGCTGGTCGCCGAGGAGATGCAGCCGCACATGCCGAACTATCCTGAGAATTTCAAGACCGCCCTGCAGAACGACTTCGAGTGGTGGGCGGACCATCAGGACGAGATGAACGAGCGCTTCGCCGCCTGGCTGGCGCAGTAAGACGTCGATAGAGATCGGGCGGGCCGCAACGACCCGCCCGATCGCCTCTTTCGCCCCTCGGGGGGCACTAGCGGGGACGCGAGCAGGCCATGGCCCAAGCCACCTTGGACATGGGCGTTATCACCACCGTCGACGGCACGCCGCTGAAGACCAAGCTGCGGCAGGCCGAGCGGCGGAACCGGCTTCGCAGCTTCGGCCTGGTCTTCCCGCTGCTCGCATTCATCATGATTTCCTTCGTGTTCCCGATCGGGGACATGATCTTCCGCAGCGTCGACAACCCGGTCGTCGCCCAGCACCTGCCGCGCACCCTGGCGGCCTTGGAAAACTGGGACGGGCAAGAGATCCCCGACGAGGAGGTCTTCTCGGTCCTCGCCCAGGAGATGCGCGTCGCCGCCGAGGCGCGCGAGATCGGCAAGGTCGCGACGCGGCTCAACTACGACCTGCCGGGCTCGCGCAGCACCATCACCAAGACCGCGCGCAAGATCAGGAAGATCGAGGAAGGCCCCTACAAGGAGGTCTTCATCGAGGCCGACAAGGACTGGGGCGAGACCGAGACCTGGTCCAAGCTGAAACAGGTCGGCGAGCGCTACACGATCTCCTACTACCTGGCCGCGGTCGACCTGCAGCGCGATGCGACGGGCAACATCATCTCGCAGCCGGAGAATCGCCAGATCTATGTGCCGCTGTTCCTGCGCACGCTCTGGGTGAGCCTGCTGATCACCGTGATCTGCCTGCTGCTCGCCTATCCGATCGCCTACCTCATGGCGACCTTGCCGGTGCGCTACAGCAACCTCCTGATCATCCTGGTGCTGCTGCCCTTCTGGACCTCGCTCCTGGTGCGCACGACCTCCTGGATCGTCCTGCTGCAGACGGAAGGGGTGCTGAACGACATCCTGGTCTGGATCGGCGTGATCAGCGACGAAGGCCGGATCCAGATGATCTACAACATGACCGGCACCATCGTCGCCATGGTGCACATCCTGCTGCCCTTCATGGTCCTGCCGCTGTTCAGCGTCATGAAGACCATCTCGCCGAGCTACATGCGCGCCGCCAAGTCGCTCGGCGCGACGCCTTCGCGCGCCTTCTGGACGGTCTACTTCCCGAACACCGTCCCGGGCATCGGCGCGGGCTCGCTGCTGGTCTTCATCCTGGCCATCGGCTACTACATCACGCCGGCCCTGGTCGGCGGCCGCACCGGCCAGCTCATCAGCAACTTCATCGCCTTCCACATGCAGTCGTCGCTCAACTGGGGTCTCGCCGCGGCCCTCGGCGGCCTGCTGCTGGCCGGCGTGCTGGCGCTCTACTGGCTCTACAACCGAGTCGTCGGCATCGACTCCATGAAGTTCGGATAGCCCCATGGCCGCCTTGCCGCCCTATACGACACCGCTCGAGCGCGCCTGGCACTACGGCTTCCGCTTCATCTGCGCCTGCATCTTCATCTTCCTGATCCTGCCGATCCTGGTGATCCTGCCGCTGTCCTTCAACGCGGAGCCCTACTTCACCTTCACGCCGGGCATGCTCTCGCTCGACCCGGAAGCCTTCTCGATGCGCTGGTACCGCGACATCTTCGAGAACGAGCAGTGGATCGGCTCGATCAAGAACAGCTTCATCGTCGGCTTCTTCGCGACCGTCCTCGCCACCTTCCTCGGCACCCTGGCGGCGCTCGGCCTGAGCCGCGCCAACATGCCCTACCGCACCTTGATCATGGGCATCCTGATCTCGCCGATGATCGTGCCGCTGATCATCACCGCGGCCGGCATGTACTTCTTCTACACGAACCTCGGCCTGGCCCAGACGCATCTCGGGCTGATCCTGGCCCACACGGCGCTCGGCACGCCCTTCGTGGTGATCACCGTGACGGCGACCCTGGTCGGCTTCGACCATTCCCTGACCCGGGCCTCCGCCAGCCTCGGCGCCTCGCCGCCGCGCACCTTCTTCAAGATCATCGTGCCGCTGATCGCCCCCGGCGTGATCTCCGGCGCGCTCTTCGCGCTGATCACCTCCTTCGACGAGGTCGTGGTCGTGCTGTTCCTGGCCGGCTTCGAGCAGCGCACCATCCCGCGGCAGATGTGGGCCGGCATCCGCGAGCAGATCAGCCCGACGATCCTGGCGGTCGCCACCTTGCTGATCGTCTTCTCCATCGTGCTGATGACCGCCTTGGAGCTGCTGCGCCGCCGCAACGAGCGCATGCGCGGAATCCGGCCGAGCTGAGGGCTCGGCCGACGCGCCCGCCGGCGGTGAACACCCTCTCGCGGGGCCGTCGCCTCGCCGCCTTCCGAATGACCGCCCTCGCGCTGCTGGCCGTCCTGCTCGGGCTCTGGCCGAACGCGACACCGCTGCGCGCCCAGGCGCTGGTCGACCTTGAGCTGATCCTGGCCGTCGACACCTCGCTCAGCGTCGATGCCGAGGAGTTCACGCTGCAGATGCAGGGGCTCGGCCGGGCCTTCGCCCACCCCGCGGTGATCGGCGCGATTCAGGCCGCCGGCGACCGCGGCATCGCGGTCATGCTCATGCAGTGGAGCGACCGCCACCAGCAGCACGTCAGCCTGCCCTGGACGCGGATCACCGACGCCGCCTCGGCGCAGGCCGTCGGCCAGCGCATCGAAGCGATCCCCCGGGCCTTCGGCGGCGGCGGCACGGCCATCGGCGGCGCCGTCGAGACCGCCCTGTCGCTGTTCCAGCGCAGCGGCACCAGCGCCCCGCGCCGGGTGATCGACGTCTCCGGCGACGGCATCGACAACCGCGGCCCCTTCACGCGGACCTTCTGGGCGCAGGCCCTCAGCGCCGGCGTCACGATCAACGGCCTGGCGATCCTCAACGAGGACCCCTTCCTCGACCGCTACTACGAGCGCAACATCATCATCGGCAGCGGCGCCTTCGTCCTCACCGCCACCGACTACGAGGACTTCGCCCGCGCCATCCTCGCCAAGCTGGTCCGCGAGATCGCCGACACGCCGGTGGCCGATGTTCCTATGACGAGACGACAGCTCGGCCACCGGTAGTGACCGCGAACGCCAAACGACCGCCCCCTCACCCGGCTCCGGCTAAGCTCGGCTGCGCCTCACCAAGCCTGCGCATCCCTTGCATGTTCGGATTGGCGCGAATCGGTGGAGTATTGCGCCGGTCTTGCGCGAGCGGCCGCTCGCGCAAGACCGGATCGGCGGGGCCGTGCATCCCTTGGCTCAGCACCGTGGGAGAGCTTGGTCCGCCGGTCCCTCGCGCCTGTCCTGAACAGATGATAGGGAGCAAGTCCCGTATGCAAGGCAAGGTCCTGCCCCAGGCACGAAGTGCGCAAAGCCAAGTCTATGTCGGGGTCGACGTCTGTAAAGCTCATCTCGACATCTATCTGCATCCGATCGGCCAGCATCTGCGCGTCACCAATGACCGAGACGGCATCCAGCGCCTCAAGCGCACGCTGGCCCACCACGACATCGCCCTGGTCGTGATCGAGGCGACCGGCAAGTTCCATCGCCTGGCGCATCGCTCGCTCAGCCAGACCGGCTTCGCCGTAGCCGTGGTCAATCCACTGCGCTCACGCCTCTTCGCCGAAGCCCTCGGCGCCCTCGCCAAGACAGACCGCATCGATGCCAGGATGCTGGCGGTCCTCGGCGAGGCCCTCGAGCCGAAGGCCAAGCCACCGGCCCCCGAAGCCCTCGAGGCACTGCAGGAGCTGGTGCGGGCACGAAACGCCGCCACGGCAGAGCGCACGGCCCTGAGCAACCGACTCAAGGCCAGCCAAACCGCGCTCCTCAAGGCCGAGCTCAGACGACGGCTCAAGAGCCTCGATGGCCATATCCAGCGCCTGGCTAAAGAAATCGCCCGGCGCATCGCCGACGACCCGGTGCTGGCCCGACGCTATGAGATCCTGCTTTCGATCCCCGGTGTCGGCCCGATCGTTGCCGCCGAGCTGATCGCCGATCTCGCCGAGCTTGGCAGCCTCGATCGCCATGCCTGTGCCAGCCTGGCTGGTGTCGCACCTTTCGCTGACGACAGCGGCAATAACACCGGCCAGCGTCACATCAAAGGCGGCCGACCCCATGTCCGACGCGCCCTCTACTGGGCCGCGCTCTCCGCTGCAAAGCACAACCCCGACCTTCGAGACTTCTACAAACGCCTCATCGAAAAGGGCAAAAAAGCCAAAGTCGCCCTAACCGCCCTCATGCGAAAAATCGTCATCCTCGCAAACACACTCCTGAAAGAAGACCGACTTTGGACCCCAAATCAGGCTTGACCACGAACACAGATGCTCTCCCC